>JAGQRI010000394.1 GCA_020425515.1 Planctomycetota bacterium
GGTCCTTGCCGTTGCCCCAGCCGGTATAGTCGATCAGGATGTAGACGTTCCCGCTTAGTCCGGTTGAGGTTGCGTTGAGTTTCTGCATGTCGAAGCGGGACTCGATGGCATCGAGCTTCCTCAACTCATCCATGTTGTCCGGGTAGAACTTCTCGTAGTGCTCGAACTGTTCTTCGTTCAGCACGTACACATCGACGCCGAAAGACTTGCGCGGCACCAGCGACTCCGCGTCCATGGTGATCTTCAACTCCGCGTCGTCGAACATCTCGATCGGCCCCAGGTAGTCGCGGAAGCCCGGGTGCAGCAGGCTGACGTCGTTGGTGATGGTCTCGTAGCCGTCCCCGGCGTCGGTTTCCTCGTAGGGCCCCTTGCGCGGCGTGAACTCCTTGCCGACCTTGCCCGCGGCCAGCCAGGTGTCGCCGTTGCCGCGTGCAATGACGGTGAAGCCGGGCTCGAGTGATTCCTCGAGCGCCTTGGTGCCGGCGTGGCGGACGACCGCCGGGAAGATGCGTCCCAGCAGGTTATCGATGTGGTCGCACTCGAAGCTCGGGTCCTTCACGTCCTGGCACGCGAAGTAAGCATAGGCCGCCCACTCATCGACCTTGAAGTCTACCGAATAGGTTACGAACGCGTCGCCGTGGAAGCGCACGCGTCCGCCGCGTTCGTGCCACAGCTCGCCCTGGCCTTTCAGGTCGACGTTGTAGATGCGGCGCTTGGACGGGTCTTCGCTGTCCTTGTACGGCTGCTCGACGTCGGCGACGTTGATGCGGAAGCGCCCGACGATCTGGCCTGCTTCGTTGCGCAGCGGCAGCGACTTCTTGGCCGGGGTCTCGCGGTAGTGCTCGACGACGCGCTCGATCAGGTCGGCGCGCAGGTCCTCGTTGTCCGGGTCGTTTACGATGTCTTCAACGAACTGCTGGTACTTGAGCCCGGCCGCGCCGGCGACCACGTCCCACTGGTCGGTGAGCTGGAGATACGTGCCGCCCGCCGCCAGCAGTGTGATGACGCTCGCGGCGAACACGAGGCTCGCCTTTCCCTTGCGCGTGCGAAGCGACTCGGCGGATTTGCGCGCTGATTTCTTCGAGCGGCCCATGGGTGCATGATATCAAAGCCCGGCCCGCGAGGGCCGGGGTCGTTGAACGAGCGAGTGTCGGAAACGAGTCGAGCCTTCAGCCCTGGCTCGACCCCAGTCCTTGCGGACTGGGCTTGGATTCTTCGCTGGGCACGCAGTGTACGCGCAGCCCGCAGAAGAGTTGCGGCAGCCAGGTGCGCTTGAAGCGCGGGTGGCTGTACTCGGCGTGGATGTAGCGGTTGCCTTCGCCGTCCTTTTTGATTTCAAAACGGTCGAAGTACTGCTCGTACAGGTGAGCGAACTTTTCAGTTACGAATTCGTCTGTCAGTTCCGGCACGGCAGTCTCCGTTGGTGCGCGCGAAGTCTAAATCGGCAAGCGGGCGATGCAAGCATCGCCCCTACATCGTCTCGCCGCGGATCATCTTGAACAGCTCCGTGCGCAGGTGCTGCTCTTCCTTGAAGGCGCCCAGCAGGCTGCGGGTTACGGTCGTGCTGCCCACCTTCTGGATGCCGCGCATCACCATGCACATGTGCGCGCATTCGACGATCACGGCCACGCCCTTCGGCTTCAGCACCTGATCCACGGCGTTGGCGATCTGGACCGTCAACTGTTCCTGGATCTGCAGGCGGCGCGCGTAGATTTCCGCGATGCGCGGCAGCTTGCTGATGCCGATCACCTTGCCGTCCGGGATGTAGGCGATGTGCGCCTTGCCGTAAAACGGCAGCATGTGGTGCTCGCACATGCTGAAGACGTCGATGTCTTTCACCAGCACGATGTCGTCGTTGTCGCTGTCGAACAGCGCGTCGTTGACGACGTCCTCGAGCTTTTCGCTGTAGCCCTTGGTCAGCCATTTCAGCGCCTGGTCTACGCGGAACGGCGTCTTCACCAGCCCTTCGCGCTCCGGGTTCTCGCCGATGCTGCGCAGGATGCCTTTCACCAGGCAGGCCATGTTGTCGCCCGGCTTCATGCCGCCGACGTCTACCACGCCTTCGAGGTCCGTGTCGGTGACGGCCGGTTCATTCAATAGCGGATCGTCTGAAAATGAGGTCATCGCAAGCCTTCCTACGTTTGATCCCGGTGTCGGCCGGGAGTGTCACGAAAGTGCTCGCGAGCGTCTGGGAAGTGTGGGGCTTCAACAGCTGCTCTCGAACAACGGGATTTTGCAGGCTCTGGAACGCGTTACTAGACAAAAACAGTCCGAAATTCTGTTATCTCCCGGAGTCGCCGTAGTTTATGAACGAAAGCACATGCCCGAACCCCGTGATTTTCCCGTACTGAAAATAGACGACGAGCAGGACAGCCTGCTCGATCCGTACCGCCACGCCTGCTACCAGTTGCGCCAGGGCATCGTCGACCCCGGCGATGAAAGCGCCCTGAAGGCGCCCGCGCTGCGCGGCAACGAGCAGGCTTTCGTCGATGCCTGGGACGCCGCGTTCGCCACGTTGGGGCTGCGTTGGGCCGGTATCGGCACCCGCAGCGCGACCGACCCTTTTCTGTCAGCGCTCGACGACAGCGGCTACCTGCCGGCGCGCCTGGAACTGGCGAGCGGCGGCAACCCGCCCGAGGCCTCCGAGCCCGCCCGCGTTGCCGCGCCGCTGTTTGCGCTCGCGGAGTGGGAGTTGTTCAAGCTGCACGGCAACCGCGAACGCCTCGAACATGCCTATGAGCTTCTGCACGCCGACTTCGTCTACCGCGAAGACCGCCTGCGCAAACGCAACGGGCTGCTGGGCGGCAGCGCCGGCCCTTACCGCCTGCACGCCACCGGGCGCTTCATGCTGGGCGGGCGCGTGGTGCCGAGCCTGGCCGGCGGCGCAAGCTGGATCGACGCCTGCGGCATGTACGCGCTGAACGCCCGCGTGCTGGGCGAGATGGCCGCGCTGCTGGGGCGCAAGGAACAGGCCGGCGAGCTGGAGTGGGCGATGCGCGACGTGGCCGCGCGCGTGAACGCCCTGATGTGGAGTGAAGAAGACAACTGGTACTACGACCTCGATGAACACGGCGAGCATTTGCCGGTGAAGACGCTCGCGAGCCTGTGGGCGGTCTGGTCCGGCATCGCGCCGCGCAGCCGCAGCGAGGCGATGCTGAAACGCCTGTGCGACCCGACGCAGTTCGAGCGCGCCCACCCGTTCTCGACGGTCTCGGCTTCCGAAGGTGATTACCGCAAGCGTGACGGCGCGCCGGCCGGCGTGGCCCGGGGCGATTTCAACGTCGTCGCGTGGGAAGCACTGTTCGCGCAGCACCGCCCCGCCGCGGCCCAGAAAAGCTGCGAGTCGCACCTGCGGCGTGTCAGCAAGGTGCTGAAGGATTCCGGCGAAATCTACCTGGCCTGCGACCCGGACCGCGACATCCCGGCGCCGTTGCACGACGGCTCGTCGGGTTCGAACTCGCCGCTGGCGCATGCCGTCTGCGTTCAGTCCAGCCTGGGCGTACTGATGGGGCTGCGCCCGCACGCCCACCGGGGCGAGCTGGAACTGATCCCGTACATCGAGCAGAAGCACACGATCGAGGGTCTGCGCTTCGCGTTCGGGACGATCAACATGGAGGTCGGCGCCGTGGACAAGGGCGGCGCGCGGCGCACAGTCGAGCTGATGTGCGATGTGCCGTTCAAGCTGCGCGTACGCAACGGCGACAAGAGCCACCTGCACGACCTGCAACCCGGCATGCACACCTTGCAGGTATAGGCCGTGTTGCGGCCGTCCCGGCTGCAAATTCGACCGGACGTCTCGTCCGGTCGTGATGCCCGTGTCCTCTGCAGGCAGGATGCCCGCAACACTATTCAATCCGTTTGATGATGTGGTAGCCGTAGTTTGACTTGGCGCTGTCGTACATGGCGATGCCGACTTCACCGACTTTCAGGCGCCACGCTACATCACCGAAGGATCTGACAAACCCTTTGCGCGCCCTTTGCGGTGGCAACGCGTCTTCCTCGTCAGCGACGATCAGGTACTCGCCGGGCGTATCGCCTTTGGAGTCGTCATATGTGTACTTGCGAACCAGGTCGTCGAAGGCTTCCTTGCCGTCCGCTTGCTTTGCCAGTTCGTACACCTTTGCCGCCAGTTCCTCGGCCTCGGCGGGCTGCAACATCTTCATCTTCCCGTTGGCGTCGGACATGTAGCGCGCGATCAGGATGTGCTGCACCTTCACCCGGCTGGCGTGGTGCTCGGGGCGTTCCATCAGCGCCTTGGCGTCATCGCGCATGGCCTGAACCTGCTCGTTGGCTGCCGGGAAGTTGGCCGGGTTGTCCTTCTTGATCTCCTCGTCGGTCAGGCGGCGCACGATGTAGTAGCCGCTGTT
>JAGQRI010000395.1 GCA_020425515.1 Planctomycetota bacterium
ACAATTCGGGCTTGTTCGAAAGGTCCGTCCTGCGGGAAGTCCCGACGTTTTCGAATCTTCTATGCCGCCCGCTCCGCGGGCTCGGGAAATTTTGGGCGGCGTTCCGGGGGTTCCCTTGCCCGCCTGCGGCGTGCTCGGTCACCGCCCGGCTAATCTGTGACGCCCCTGCGGGGCTTGTCATGACACCTCTGCGTACCGTGCTTCCGGTACGTTCCGTCGCTACAGCAAAGCTGAACATGCACTAGTAGTTCTTGTGCACTCAAACCTGAGTTTGGTCAGCTGAGTACCTACCCCGGCGGGTTGGCGTCGAAGTCTATGGTGGCGCCTTCGGGGGGCTCGGTGTCGAAGTCGAGCTCTATGGCGCCTTCGTTGCGGCGGTTGCGGGTCAGGGCCGCGGCGTCTTCGGCTTTCTGGAAACCGAGGCTCAGCACTTCCTCGACCGTCGTCGTGCCGGCCTTCAGCTTGCGCCAGGCGTTGTCGATCAGGAACTTCATGCCGTTCGCGCGGGCCGCCGCGATCAGCTCGTGCTCCTCGGCGCCGTGGCTGATCAGGTCGCGGATGTCGTCGCTCGGCTCGAACAGCTCGTTCACGGCGAGGCGCCCCTTGTAGCCGGTGTAGCCGCATTCCGCGCAGCCGACGCGCTGCATGACCTCGAAATCGACGTCCTGCCCCAGCGCTCGCTCAAGCGCCTCGCGCGCCATCGGTTTCAGCTTTTCACGCTTCGCGCAGCCCTGGCAGACCTTGCGCACGAGCCGCTGGCTGAGCGCCGCGTTCAGCGTCGCCGAAATCAGGTACGGCTGCAGGCCCATGTTCACCATGCGGGTGGCGCTGCTGATCGCGGTGTTGGTGTGGAGCGTGCTGAACACGAGGTGGCCGGTAAGGCTCGCGCGCACGGCGACCTCAAGGGTTTCCAGGTCGCGGATTTCGCCGACCATTACGATGTCCGGGTCCTGGCGCAGGATGGTGCGCAGGCAGTTGGCGAAGGTCAGCCCGATCTTCGATTTCACGTGCGTCTGGTTGACGCCCTCGACGCGATACTCGACGGGGTCCTCGACCGTGACGATGTTGACGCCGGTCGTGTTCAGCTCGCGCAGGAAGCTGTACAGGGTGGTGCTCTTGCCGCAGCCGGTCGGGCCGCACAGCAGCACGATGCCGTAGGGCGCGGTGATGATGCGGCGCATGCTGGCGACGACGTCATCCTCGAAGCCGAGGTCGTCGAGGTTGAGTTTGGTGCCGGACTGGTCCAGCAAACGCAGCACGACCTTTTCGCCGAACACGGTCGGCATGGTCGAGACACGCACGTCGATGTTGCGCCCGACGAAGCGGATCTTGAGGCGACCGTCCTGCGGCAGGCGGCGCTCGGCGATGTCCAGCGCGCTGATGATCTTGATGCGGCTGATGATCGCGTTCTGCAGCTCTTTCGGCGGAGGGGCCACGACGCGCAGTTCGCCGTCGATGCGGAAGCGGCAGCGCAGGTGGTGTTCCTGCGGCTCGATGTGGATGTCGCTCGCCTTCATGCGCGCGGCCTCATACAGCATCGAGTTCACGAAGCGCACCACGGGCGCCAGCCCGGCCTCGGATTTCAGGCGCTGGAAGTCGTCGGTGTCGCCGAGCTCGGAAGTCGTCTCGACCTTGAAGTCTTTCAGCTCGCCGACGGCTTCCTCGAGGCTGAGCGGGCTTTCGAGGTACGCCGTCTGCAGTGCGTCGCTGATCTGCCCGCGGGTGGCGACGGCGGGCAGCGGCTCCATGTTGGTGGCGGCACGGATACTGTCGAGGGCCATGAAGTCGCTGGGGTCGGACATGGCGACGACCACGCGGTCCGGCGTCTTGCGCTCGGGCTTGCTTCGATCGAACCGCACGCCGATCAGCTTGTGGCGACGGGCGATCGATTCGGGGATGAAGTGGGCGGCATCCGGGTCGACGGCGCCGAGTCGATTGAGGTCGATCAGTTCGAGTCCGAGGGACCTGGCAAGCGTCTCGCACAGGTCGCTGTCGCTGATCAGTCCGAGTTCGACCAGCACGCTGCCGATCAGCCCGCCCATCGTCTTCTGCATCTCGAGCGCATGCTCAAGCTGGTCGCGCCGCAGCTTGCCCTGCTCAAGCAGCAACTCGCCGATCTTGCGATGGGTTTCCTTGCGCTCGGAATAGCGTGGGTGCTGCGCGGTTTGCCCGTCCGTCATCTTGCCCCTCAATGTACTTCGCCCACTACAGTCTAGCGCATGCCCGCGCGCATATAAACGAACCGGGGATGCTTTCGCATCCCCGGTTGGGCGACAAGCAGCGCCTAGCCGCCGAATTCGCGGCGCATGCGGTCGGCTTCTTCTTTGGCAACTTTACCCGCTTCTTCCAGCGCCTTGACCTGGTCGGCCGCGCGGGCGAGGTAGAAGCCTGCGTCCGGCGTCGCGCCGGTCGCGAGCTTGCGGGCGCTTTCGTTCATGACCTCGTAGACGGCCTTGCGGGTGCGTCCGTCGGCGCACTTCACCAGTCGCTGGATCGTGATGCCGCGCAGGCACTCACTCAGCTGGCGCCTGATCTGGGCGTGCATCGACTCGGGCGCGGCCTCGACGATCCGCTGCACGGCATCGACGGCATCCTTGGCGTGGACCTGCACGAGCACCAGATGGCCGGTCTCGGCCGCGTGCAGCACACCGGCCAGCGTCTCGAAGTCCTCGATGTCCCCCACCATCAGCACGTCCGGGTCCTGCTGCATCGAAACTTCTACCAGCGCCGCAGCGCTCGGGCCGTCAAGCCCGACCTCGCGCTGCTGCACGATCGCCTGCCGCTTCTGGAAAACGTAGTGACGAGGCTTCTCGATCGTGCACAGGTGCACCGGACGGTTCTCATTGATCCAGTCCGCCATCGAGTAGAGCGTTGTGGTCTTGCCGCTACCGTGGGGCCCGCCCACCAGCACGAT
>JAGQRI010000396.1 GCA_020425515.1 Planctomycetota bacterium
GGGTCGTGTCCTGCACCCACCAGCAACCCTGGCCGCGCGACGCCCAGGCGAACTCGCGCTGCGCCGGCATGAATACGATGCCGGCCACGATCTCGTCCTCGTATTCCAGCCCCACCAGCGTGCCGAAGATCGGGATCTTGCGAATGAACGCCTCGGTGCCGTCCAGCGGGTCGATGATCCACTTGAAGCCGCTGGTGCCGTGCTCGTCCTCGTGTTCTTCGCCGACGATCGCGTCGTCCGGGAAGACCGCGCCGATGCGCTCGCGCAGGATTTTCTCGGCCCGCTCGTCGGCCTGCGTCACCGGGCTGCCGTCGCCCTTCCAGACCACGTCGATGCCCATGCCGAAGTAGTATTCGGCGATGGCCTTGCCGGCGTCGAAGGTGGCGTCAAGTGCGAGCGCGAGGCGCGACTGGATGGCTTTGTCAGGCATTCAGGCTTCCTTCCTATTCCGCGGGCAAGATAGCCGAAACCGCCCGCCACGCAAAGCGCCGGGCGCTATTCCCAACGGGGTGGGCCCGGCGTAAACTCCTGTTTCGCTCACAAGACCATTTCCAAGTGCAGGGGCCTTCAACCGAAAGGAAACCCGATGACCCGTATGCAATTTGTTTCGTGCCTGGCCGTGATGGGTGTGATGTCCCTGGCCGGCAGCTTCATTGCCGTGTTCGTGCTGCAGTCCGGCCCCGTCCAGGCGCAGAAGGCTTCCGACAAGGTCGTCACCAGCGAGTTTCAGCTCAAGGATGACAACGGCAAGCTCCGCGCGCTGATGAAGGTGGACGACAAGGGGCAACTGCTGTTCACCCTGCTCGACGCCAACGAGCACGTCCGCATCACCCAGAGCGTCGAAAACGACGGCGCCTGCGCCATGGTCGTCGCCGACCACAAGGGCAACCCGCGCATGAGCCTGACCTCGTCCGCGAAGGACCCCGGCATGTTCACCGTGTTCGATTCCAGCGGCGAGCCGGGCGCGTTGCTGGCCGTCGGCGAGGGCGACTTCCCGATGCTCACGCTGAACAGCAAGACCGGCGGCGTCATCCTCGGCATGCAGGCCGACGGCTCGGGCGTGCTGAACATGTCCGGCATGAGCGGCGAAGGCGAAAAGGCCACGCGCGAATCCTTCTTCAGCGTCGTCGGCGGCCCCAAGATCCCGACCGCGCTGATCGTCGAAAACGCGCGCGGCAAGAACAACGTGCAGCTCACGGTCGACCAGGACAGCAACACGATCCTGTCGATCAGCGAAAACAAGGAGATGCGCTGCTTCCTGAGCTCGGGCGCGGGCGGCACCACGGCGTTCCAGATGGACAACGGCAGCGGCTCGAAGGTCTACCTGCAGGCGCAGGAAAGCGGCAGCGCGCTGATGCAGCTCAACGGCGGCGAGAACTACGTACGCAGCATGAGCAACAAGGACGGCAGCGGCGAGTTTGCGGTCATCAAGGGCAAGAAGTACGCCTGGAAGGCCACCGGCGAGAAGTAATACCGCCGGCGAATTGTCAGCGCGGGGCCCGCTTCGGCGGGCCCTGTTCGTTTGTGTCCGCAACCCGCATGCGTTAGCCTGATGCCATGATCGACGTCGCGCCGAACATCCACGTTGAGGAATCCGAGCTCGAGTTCAGCTTCGCCAGAAGCGGCGGGCCCGGCGGGCAGCACGTCAACAAGACCAGCAGCAAGGTCGTCCTGCACTGGACGGTGGTCGAATCGCCCGGCGTGCCCGACGCCGTGAAACAGCGCTTCCTGCAGCAGTACCGCACGCGCATCACCGAGGCCGGCGTGCTGGTGCTCGACTGCGACGAGACGCGCAGCCAGCACCGCAACCGCGAACTGGTGGTCGAGCGATTGAAGGGCATGCTCGAGGCCGTCGCGAAGCCGCCCAAGAAGCGCGTGCCGACAAGGCCCGGCAAGGGCGTCAAGAAGCGCCGCCGCCAGGCCCGCGAAAAGCACGCCCAGAAGAAGCAGTTGCGCAAGAAGGTCGACTACTGATTGGAGCCCGAAGCGTAAGCGAAGGGGCAGGAAGTGCGAGTGGAGGATTCGCGCCTTCAGCGCGTGCCCCTGCGCTTACGCTTC
>JAGQRI010000067.1:0-10831 GCA_020425515.1 Planctomycetota bacterium
ACCATGCGCCAGTACGCCGGGTTCGCCAGCGCCGAGGAGTCCAACCGGCGCTACCGCTTCCTGCTTGAGCAGGGCGTCACCGGCCTCAGCATCGCCTTCGACCTGCCCACCCAGATCGGCTACGACAGCGACGCCGTGATGGCCGAGGGAGAAGTCGGCAAGGTCGGCGTACCGGTCTGCAGCAGTGCCGACATGGACGTGCTGCTGGACGGCATCCCGCTCGACAAAGTCAGCACCAGCATGACCATCAACTCCAGCGCCGCCTGCCTGCTGGCGTTCTATTTGATCCAGGCCGACAAGCAGGGCGTGCTGTGGGGCAAGCTTCGCGGGACGCTGCAGAACGACCTGCTGAAGGAATTCGTCGCGCGCGGCACCTACATTTACCCGCCGCGCCCGAGCCTGCGCATCACCACCGACATCATCGAGTTCTGCAGCAACGAAGTGCCGAACTTCAATGCCATCAGCATCAGCGGCTACCACATCCGCGAGGCCGGCAGCACGGCGGCGCAGGAGATCGCTTTCACGCTCAGCAACGGGTTGTGCTACGTCGAGCAGGCCGTGCGCCGCGGGCTGGACGTCAACCACTTCGGCAAGAACCTCAGCTTCTTCTTCAACGCGCACAGCAACCTGCTTGAGGAAGTCGCCAAGTTCCGCGCCGCGCGGCGTTTGTGGGCGAAGCTCATGAAGGAACGCTTCGATGCAACCGACCCGAAGGCGTTAATGCTGCGCTTTCACACACAAACGGCCGGCAGCACGCTCACGGCGCAGCAGCCCGAAAACAACATCGTGCGCACCAGCATGCAGGCGTTGTCCGCTGTGCTCGGCGGTACGCAGAGCCTGCACACGAACAGCTTCGACGAAGCGCTGGCGCTGCCGACCGAGCGCAGCGTCGAGATCGCCCTGCGCACCCAGCAGATCATCGCCTATGAAAGCGGCGCGGCGGACACGCCGGACCCGCTGGCCGGCAGCTACCTCGTCGAGAAACTCACTGACGAGCTGGAAGCCAAGGCCGCCGAGTTGATCGCCAAGGTGGATGACCGGGGCGGTTCGGTGGGTGCCATTGAGCAGAAGTTCATGCAGGGCGAAATAGCCCGCTCCGCGCTGCACTACCAGCGCTCCGTCGAGAAGGGCGAATCGGTTGTCGTCGGCGTCAACAAGTTCCAGACCGAGCAGGAGGCCGAGCCCCAGTTGCTCGAAATCGACGCCCAGGCCGCGAAGAACCAGCTCAAGCGCCTGGCCGAGTTCCATGCAGGCCGCGACGACAAGGGAGTCGAGAAGGCGTTGCGGCAGTTGCAGGAGGCGGCAAAAGGTGACGAAAACCTCGTCCCAAAAATTATCGATGCGCTCAGGGCCAAGGCGACACTGGGCGAAGTTTGCGATACCATGCGCGGCGTCTTCGGGGAGTACCGGGACACCTAACACCAAAGATCAGGACTGGGCATGGCATCCGGCAAGACTTCACGCGTCAGCAAGAAGACAGGCAAACAAAAGAAATCCGGCAAGCCGACAGCGCGGCCTACCATCTCGCTCGACAGCACACTCAAAGAGCGCAAGCAACTGATCGAGCTCTGCTCGCAGATCGGCGCGCTGATCATCGGCCAGCGTCACGACCGCATGAACCAGGCGGTCGAGATCCTGCAGAAGCAGGCCAGCGGCGTGCTGCTGACCCAGCACCTCGACGTCTGGCTGCCGCGCTTTGAGGAACACTACAAGGCGCTGGAAAAGGTTGTCGGCAAGGACCTCAAACTCGACAGCGGCAACCTGGTCAACGACCTGCGCAAGAAGATCACCGATGCCGGTTTCGGCACGGTGCGCGAGTTCCTGATCAAGCGCGTGCTGCCGACGGTCAGCTACCACGGGTTGCTGCTGTTCCTCAACAACAACGCCGGCGTGGCGCTGCCCAAGCACGTGCGCGATGAAGTGGTCGAGCGCATGAACGGCATCAACAAGGTGCTGGGTGGGGCCTGCGCGGCGATGGTGTTGCAGGACTCAATGGGCATCTAGCGGCGTTAACCCGCCGGAGGCGTCATGAAGCTCGACCACATCGGCATCGCCGTAAAAAGTATCGCGGAATCCCGCGGCTTCTACGAAACCGGGCTCGGTTTGAAGGCCGAGCCGGAGATCGAGGAAGTCGCCGGCGAAAAAGTTCGCGTTCTGAAGCTGACAGTCCCGCCGGGCTCGCACATCGAATTGCTCGAGCCCATGAGCGAAGAATCCACAATCGCGAAATACATAGCCAAGCGCGGCGAGGGCCTGCATCACCTGTGTTATGCGGTTGAAGACGTCGTCGAGGCCACGAAGCGCATGAAGGAGTCGGGTTATACACCGATCTGGGACGAGCCTCACAACGGCGCGGGCGGCTGCCTGGTGAATTTCTTCCACCCGCGTGAGACCCATGGGGTCTTGACAGAACTATCCCAACCACCAAATTAGCGGGCGCTACCCACGTTGTGGGTGGAAGGGAACTTGCACCGGCTGAACAGCCTCGCTAGACTCCCGCCCCGTTGCGCCGCTGGGGGGCGTTTCGGTTTGTATGGAGATGCTGACATACCAGCGCCTCCGGTATGCAAGAAAGGAAGAACAGCGTGCCCACACGGGAAGAGATCGAAGAATCGGTCAAACAGATCGTTTGCGACCAGATGGGTGTCAGCCGCGACAAGGTGACGCTCGAAACCTCGTTCGTGAACGACCTCGGGGCGGACAGCCTGGACACCGTCGAACTCGTCATGGAGTTCGAGGATGAGTTCGAGCTGAACATCCCCGACGAAGATGCAGAGAAAATCCAGACCGTGGGTGACGCGGTCAAGTACATCGAAGAGAAGACCGCCTCCAAGGCGTAAGCAGCTTCGAACGCGTCCGGGCAAGCGGCGACGCGCCTTCGAAACAGGGGGCGCTGGCTGCTTGCCCGGGCCGTTTTGAAAACCGCCGCGCGGTTGTGTCTCTACACCCCGGCCAGGACAGGAAGTGTCTATGTCTCAAATGCAGCGCCGTCGCGTCGTGATCACGGGGCTCGGGGTTGTCAGCCCCATCGGCAACGATGTGCCGTCCTTCTGGGATGCGGCATTGCGCGGGGCGAACGGCATCGAGAGCCAGCCTGACTTCGTCGAAGCCGGGCTTACCACGACCGTCGCGGGACGCCTCAAGAACTTCGACGCCGTCGAGTTGCTTGGCGGCGACCGCAAGTACGTGCGCCAGACCGACCCCTTCGTGCACTACGCCGTCATTGCGGCCGGCCAGGCTCTCAAGGACTCCGGCATCGGCGTCGAGAATGCGGATATGAACCGCGTCGGCGCGATCATCGGTTCCGGCATCGGCGGGCTCGAAGAAATCATGGACGGCAACCGCACGCTCATTGAGCGCGGTCCACGGCGTATCAACCCGTTCTTCATTCCGAAGCTGATGCTCAACGCGGCTTCGGGCAACGTGGCGATCCGTTTCGGGCTGAAGGGCCCGAACTTCGCGACGGCCAGCGCCTGCGCGTCCGCCAACCACGCGATCGGCATGGCGCTTCGCACGATCCAGTACGGCGACGCGGAAGTGATCCTGACCGGCGGCAGCGAAGCGGCCTGCACGGTGTTGGGCCTGGCGGGCTTCTGCGCCGCCCGCGCCATGAGCACCCGCAACGACGATCCCGAACACGCGAGCCGCCCCTTCGACAAGGAACGCGACGGCTTCGTGATGGGTGAAGGCGCCGGTGTCATCGCCTTTGAGGAACTCGAGCACGCCAAGGCCCGAGGCGCGAAGATCTACGCCGAGGTTTGCGGTTTCGGCCAGACTGACGACGCCTACCACATGACTTCGCCCTCCGAAGACGGCGAAGGCGCGATGCGCAGCATGCAGGCCGCGATTGCGGATTCCGGCGCGAAGCCCGAGGACGTCAGCTACATCAACGCCCACGGCACCAGCACCGAATACAACGACCGCACGGAAACCCTGGCGGTCAAGAAAACCTTCGGCGATTACGCGAAGAAGCTGGCGATCAGCAGCACCAAGAGCATGGTCGGCCACCTGCTTGGGGCAAGCGGCGCGGTTGAGCTGGTTGCAACGGCCCTGGCGGTGCAGAACGACATGATCCCGCCGACGCGCAACCTGACCAACCCGGACCCGGACTGCGACCTCGACTACGTGCCGCACGAGGGGCGCAGCGGCAAGGTTGAGCTGGCCCTCAGCAACAGCTTCGGTTTCGGCGGCCACAACGCGACGATCGCGCTGCGCAAGTTCAGGGATTAGGCTTTGCGCGCACAGTGTTTTGTGGGGGCGCGCCGGATGGCGCGCCCCTGCGCTTGGGGCACGAAGGGCGTACAATTCGGGCGGAGGGTTAAATGAAATACTGGCTCGCGGTCTTGTTCGTGCTGGCGCTTGCCGGCTGCTCCAGCGGCTCAGAGTACTTTCGCCTTGAGGAGTATGGCGAAGGCTGGAAGCTCAACATCAAGGAAGAGGGCGAGTCGTTCAAGGCAAGCTGGATCGAGGGCGAACATCGCAGCGCCAAGCTCGTCAGCTATGCCGGCACGGACGGCTCCGACTACTACGTCGTAAACACCCTGTACCTGGAGCTGGACGACAGCGGCAAAGTCGCCAATGGGCGCCTCAAGCGGGTCGTGCTGCCTGACTTTGAGCAGCGCTCGTACTACGAGCAGAACGCGCAGTGGTTCCGCGTCATCGAAGGCAACTGCAGGCTCGACGACCACCTGAAGGGCAAGCTGAACGTGCGTTGCGAAGGCGGCTACGAGTTCAACGCCGACGTCGAGCCGATGGAAGATCTCACTGTGACCAGGCCGGAGGAGTAATGGCAGGCAACGGCATCCCGTTCGTGAAGATGGAAGGCATCGGCAACGACTACGTCTACATCGATGCCCGCAAGCAGGCGCCGAAAGCCCTGCCCAAGCTCGCGCGCGCCATGAGCGACCGGCACTACGGCATCGGCAGCGACGGGCTGATCCTGATCCGCAGCAGCAAGCTGAAGGGCGTGCGCCATCGCATGCAGATGTTCAACAGCGACGGCAGCGAATCCGAAATGTGCGGCAACGGGCTGCGCTGCGTCGCGAAATACCTGTACGACCGCAACTATGAGCGCAAAGAGGAGTTCCCGATCGAAACCGGCGCCGGCGTGCTGTCGGTGCAGATCACGCCGAAGAAAGGCAGCCACGAGGCCGGCAAGATCCGCGTCAACATGGGCGAGCCGCGCCTGCTGCGCAGCGCCATCCCGATGACCGGCCCGGCCGGCGAGCAGGTCTTCGACGAGCCGCTGAAAGTCAAGGATCGCGAATTCCGAATCACCTGCGTGAACATGGGCAACCCGCACTGCGTGATTTTCGTGGACGAGCCGGCAAGCGATGAGCTGGTGCACACCTACGGCCCGCTGATCGAGAACCACAAGGTCTTCCCGCAGCGCACGAACGTCGAGTTCGTCTATCGCGAAAACGACCACACACTGCACCAGCGCACCTGGGAGCGCGGCGCCGGCGAAACGCTGGCCTGCGGCACCGGCGCCAGCGCCGTTTGCGTGGCGGCGATCCTGAACGGGCTCAGCAAGCGCAAGGTCAAGGTGAAGCTGCTGGGCGGCGACCTCGAGATGGAGTGGGGCGAGCACGACAACTGCGTCTACAAGACCGGCCCGGCACGCGAGGTCTTCACGGGGGTCTGGGAAGGATGATGCCCGCGGGAATCACATTCGACGATACCGTCGCGACCAAGCTGGTTGTCGGGCTGATCGCGTGGTTCGCGCAGATGGGGTTCCACGAAGGCGGCCACGCCTGGGCGGCCTACAAACTGGGCGACGACACAGCCTATTTGATGGGCAAGCGTACGGTAAACCCGTTCGCGCACGTCAACTGGCGCGAGCCTTTCAGCGTGATCTCCGCCGTCGTGATGCCGGCAGTGACGGCGCTGTATTTCACGATCCCGCTGGGCATGGCCTGGGTGCCCGTCAACCCGAGCAAGTTCCGGCACCCGCTGCGCGACCACGCCATCGTCGCGTTCGCAGGCCCGGCCGGCGGGTTCGTCGTCGCGATCATATTCTTCCTGCTTTACCTGGCGGTGTATCCGATCATTCACACGGCAGACCCGAGCGTCGCGCAGGCTCTGCTGTATCGGCTGATCGCGATCACCTACATCACCGCCATCGTGTACAGCGTGTTCAACCTGGTTCCCATTCCGCCGCTGGACGGCAGCAACATCCTCTACTTCTTCGGCAACGAGGCGCTGCGCAGCTTCATGGACAAGATTCGGCCTTACGGCTTCATGATCATCATTGCAGTGTTCTGGATAGCGGGCGGCGGAGTCATTATTCAGCCGGCCATTTCCGCCATGCTGTGGCCGTTCGTTCATATTCCTCCGATGGTGTGGGGTGGCTGATGGGTGAGGTTCGCGTACACACGCAGGTCTACACGGGTCCGCTGGATCTGCTGCTGTACCTTTGCCGCCGCGCCGAGGTGGACATCTACGACCTGCCCGTGGCCGAGATCGCCGAGCAGTACATCAACGAACTCGAGAAGATGGAGACCATCGACCTCGAGTACGCCGGCGAATTCCTGACCATGGCCGCCAACCTGCTCAAGCTGAAATCCGAGCTGGTGCTGGCCCGCAGCGAAGAACGCGCCGAGGCCGAGAACGAACGCGCCCGGCTCGTGCGCCAGTTGCTTGAGTACAAGCGCATCCGCGACATGGCCACGCTGCTGGATGAAAACTGGCTGCGCCAGGCGCGCCGTCGCGGGCGCCCCGGCGGGCAGCTCCAGGCCGACACGCCGGAAAGCGACAACGACACCTACCTCGAAGACTTCAGTGTGGTGGACCTGTACCGCGTGTTTCACCGCCTGTATGGCGAGGTCGCGGCTCCGACGCCGCACCTGGTGGACCTGACCGAGAAGCCGGTTCGCTACTACATCGACCTGATCCTCGCCCAGTTGAAAGAGCACGGGAAGGTCGATTTCGCGGCGCTGGTGGGGCCGCAGCGCGAGAAGACAGACTTGATCGGCAACTTCCTGGCGCTGCTCGAAATGGTCAAGCAGCACGAGATCAGCATCGAACAGAACGAGGCCGGCGAAATCACCATCGGCCCGCCGATCGACTACGGTGAACAAGAGCCCGGAGCGCAAGCGACGGGGGAAGCGTCAGAAGAAGAATAGTCAGGCCGCACGCCGACGCCGCCACCACAGAATCGCAAACACAACCAGCACCAGCGGCAGCATGCCTGTCGGGTCGACGCTGCAGCCGGAATCGTCACCGCCGCTGCCGCCGGAACTGCCCCCGCCACCGGAGTTCGTGTTAATCCCGGTGTAGTTGCTCGCGAGCGTCTGTAGCACGCGCTCCATGACGGCATCGCGCGACGCCTGCTGGTTGATTGTTTCGAACGGGAAGCCGAACACCACCAGCGAATCCGAACTCACGCCGGCGGTCACGCTGTTCGAGTACTCCAGCGCGCTGACGGTGCTGCCGCCGGTCGCGGGTTCGACCACGTCCGGGTAGCCGACGCTGTAGCTGTCGCCGCTGCCGTCGTCGAAGTCGAAGCCGGACAGCCCGTCGAAGATGCCGCCGCTGACCGCATCCACGCTGTAGTCGTTGCTGTCGTCGGAGACGTAGTTGGTTTCCAGCGTGCCCTCATAGAATGCCTTGTCGGCGCCGCTGCCTTGCGCATCCAGGTCCCAGCCGATTTCCGCGCCGCTGGCAAACAGCCTGCCGCCGCCGGAGAGATAGCTGCTTACCAGCGACTGTTCCGTGCTGGAAAACGTCTCGTCCTTCGTGCTTTCGTTACCGAGTACCCAGTCAACCACCTCGTAGCCGCCGAGCGCCGTGTCGCCATTCTCCACGGCCTCGTTGCTGCTGGAATCGAAGAAGTAGCTGCCGGCCGAGGTAGTCTTCGCCGCCGCGGCCGAAAGCGCGTGACGGCGCAACGAATCGCGCTGGTTGCGCACGTGCATGTCGCCGTCCTGGTTGGTAGCGCCCTGCTGGTACCAGGTGAATTCATCCAGCCGGTCATAGCCGGAAACCAGCAACAACGGCGTGCTCAAACCCTCGGCCTGCGCATCCGGCGTGCGGGCGCAGACGACTTCGCTCCAGAGGCTCTCGCCGCCCGCATTCAACGCCGTCACACGCGCAAACTTCAGGCTGCCCGGCGCCAGCCCGCTGATGGTGTGGCTGGTGGCGCCGTTGGCCGCGCGCCCGGAGTCGAACGAGAAGCCGTCGTCGCTCAGGTAGACGCGATAGCCGGTCGGCGTGGCGCCTGCCTCAAGCGGGTCGGTCTGCGGACGCCAGTTGATCGTGAGCTGGCCGCTGCCGGTGTTGCGCATGCGCAGGTGTGTCGGCGGCAGCGGAATGATCGTCGCGCCGGCGTTGAAGTAGCGCGCAATCGCCTTGTAGATCGCGCGGGCAACGTCGTGCCGCCACTTCGGGTCGCGGATGTAGGCGGCGTCCTGCACGTTGTCGTGGAACGCCATTTCGAGCAGGCAACTGGGCGTCTTGGTGTTCGTGCGCAACTCGCCGAAGTTGGCGGTATTCAGCCCGCGGTTGTTCCAGGTGTCGCCGTTCGCGGCCGCGTGCGCGTCGCAGACGCGGATGACTTCGTTCTGCACCAGCGTCGCATAGGCCACACTGTCATTGAGCAACGCCTGCGGGTGCTGGGTGCTGCCGCTGTTGTCGTACGTATAGGTGACGGTCCCGCGCGCGGTGCCGCTGGCGGCGTTGCTGTGCAGGGCGAACGACAGGTCGAAGTCTTTCCACCACAGCATCTTTCGCGGCGGGGTGCTGACGTTATCGCTGCCGTCGTCGAGGCTGGCGACGTCGTAGATGCTGCTCGGCATCTGGTCGAACTCGGCGTAGTAGCGTGAGCATTCCTCCCAACGCGGGCGCCCGCTGGCGCCGCCGCCACGATCAATGCTGCCCACGCCGCCGCCGACTTTGCAGGCGTCGACCACGACCACGCTGCCGTTGTTCGTCTGGTTGCTGAGCTCGATGGTCGCGCCGCTGGCTGGTGTGAACTCGTATTCGCCCAGGTACACCCAGCGCGCGCCCTGGTCGGCGGTTTCGGTGACGTTGTCGTAGGGGCAGGTGTACTGGTGCTGGTTCTGGTCGAGACGGATTTCCTCAACGCCGCCGGCGTAGTGCACGCGGAACAGCGCGTCGGTGCTGCGGTCGTTGCCGGCCGTCCAGCGCACGTAAACCGGGTAGCGCCCTTCCTCGGTGATCGTGAAGTTCCAGCCGGCCGTCGCGGTTTCGGTCACGCTAGTCCCGGCCCAGTGGTAGCCCGCGCCCCAGTAGCCGCTGACGTTGCTGCTCGCTGTCCAACTGCCGGTTTCGAAGTAGTTGGAGTCGCCGTCGTCGCCGATGAACTCGATCGGGTTGTAGCCGCGCTCGCGAGGCACCATCACGTCGGCGCCGGCGTTGATCAGGTACGGCACCAGGAAATCGATCGCCATCATGGCGTTGCTGAAATCCTCAACCACGCCGTTGTTCACGCCGCGCTGCGTGTACCAGAAGTTGCTGGTGTTCTGCCAGGTCCAGCCGTGGCCGGGGCTGACCATGATGCGCTTGCCCGAAAGGCTGCCCGTGCTGGGGCGCCGATGGGGGTCGGCCGAGATGGTGTCAGGGTTCCAGATACTCACCGCAACCGCCGCGATGAGCAGTACCGCCGTCAACTTTCGCATGTCCAGTGTCCGCACCAATGCAAGGCCGTGAAGATAGGGCGGGCTGAGGGTGAGAAAAGACAAAAACGCTTTTTTGCGGCGGAATGAAGCGCGCCTGCGCCCTGTTGTGCGAACAGGAGATTCCAGATGGCAGATGATGTTTCACGCAAGATGAGCCGCGGACTGGGTTTGCTGATCCTGCGCATCGGCGCCGGGCTGCTGATGATGTCCCACGGCTGGGGCAAGGTTGAGAACGTGTTCGCGGGCAACTTCGAGTTCGCGGACCCGATCGGGTTAGGACCCGGGTTCTCGCTGGTGATGGCCGCTGGCGCGGAGTTCGTGCTGGCGGGTCTGGTCGTGGTGGGCCTGGGCACACGCCTGTCCGCCGCGCCGATTGTCTTCACCATGATGGTGGCCGCATTCGTGCAGCACAGCAGCGACGACTTTGCCGTCAAAGAAAAGGCAATCATCTACGCGCTGATGTTCCTGGTGCTGACGCTGACAGGCCCCGGCCGCTTCTCGCTCGACGCGCTCGCATGGCCCGCAATCCAGCGCCGGCGCGAGCGCAAGAAGAAGGCGGCCTGACTACTTCCGCACCATCTGCTGCACGGCGTTGCTGCTGCTGCGGACGTCGTCGACGACGATGAAGCAGTTCTCGTCGAGTTTGCGTGCCACGGGGCGCAGCTTCGGCGCGCGTCTGCGGGGCACGTGGATGAACAGCAACTGGATCGGGCCGTCGCGCCCCTTGCCTTCGAACTGCGTCACGCGGTAGCCGAGTTCGCGCATGGCGTGCGACATCTCGTCACCCTTGTGGGTGAAGATGCGCACCACCTGCTCGCCGCGCGCCAGCAGCCCTTCCAGCGTGATGCCCACCAGCGTTCCCGTAGCGAAGCCGAGCGCGAACGATACGGCGTAAACAGGGTTGGTCAGGTTGGTGACGACGCTGGAAACCACCACCACCCAGACGAACGATTCCAGGAACGCGAAGCCCCAGGCCGCCTTGCGCCGCCCGGCCGCCTGGGCCGACAGGCGCAGCACACCCAGGCTGACGTCGAAGATGCGGGCGAAGGCGATTGCGACGCCGCCGAGGATCACCTCAGGGGTCACGCTTGCGAAGTCGATCGAGATGGCCATGGTGCCCGAAACTACTCAGGCTTGACGGACTTGGCCAGCGCTTCCGCCTGCTCTTCCAGCTTGGTGTCCGGCGCGGCGAC
>JAGQRI010000067.1:10935-15324 GCA_020425515.1 Planctomycetota bacterium
GCGAATGCTTGAGCTGGTAGTCCACGATGGCGTTGTCGAAGACGTCGTGCAGCTTGCTGGTGTACTTGCCCGCGTGCAGCGTTGCCCAGGCGCAACCGGTTTCAAGCAATTGCTCGGCGATGCGCTGGAAGCGGATCTTGTCCGGCTTGTCCTCGGCGCCGTGCACCACCAGCGCGCCGTAGGGCTTCGCGGGAACGGTTTCCCACTCGGCCTGCGAGTCCGCCACGCCCTGGATGTGGAACGTGCGCCCGTTGGTTGTGGTTCCGCTTCTCATGCCCGGATTATATCGCTCAATCCCACCAGAAGTACCAGTACTTTGATTGCAGCAGGCCGGCCGCGAGAGAGGCGAGGGTGCCGGTCCCCTGGTCCACGACATCGGGGCAGTAGGCGTATTGCTCCCGCGCGAGGGCTATGGCCGCCGGTCGATCCTGCGGTGGGTGGGAGATTTCGCACTCCACGACGTCCTGCGTGACGCTGATAACGCCGCCGCCGTACTTGCCCACCCAGTAGTGATGAACCGCCACGTGTTCTTCCGCGGTGGGGCAGTTGTTCCAGCCGCCCCAGCACAAATGCGCGAACACTTCGGCGGGGTTGCGCGTGGGAACAAGCGCCAGGCCCGCCTGCTTGAGGGGTTTGCTCGTGGATGGTTTCAGGTGGGCGGTTGGGCCGATCGGTGAGGCGGAGTCCCGCGCCCATTCGCCGTCGGGTTCCGGCTCGACGGCAGGATCGATCCCCAGCGCGCCGTAGCGGGCGGTGAACCATGGTTCGACGTCGATCGCAGCGGCGCGGCGGATGATCTCACGGACAGGGTCTTCGGCGCGGTACGTCTTCAGGTTGGCAACGATCGACCTCATGCGGCGCGAAGCCTGCTTTTCCGATCCGAGCACCACCGGGTACTGCCCGCTGGCAGGCCAACCGGCCATGTACCTTGCCTGGATGTCCGGCGCGTCGGCGCCCGGAACCGAGAGTGTGCGGATCGTTTCCATCTAGTCGTCGAAACCGGCCTGCGGATAGCGCCTGGTCAGGTACTCAAGCGAGTAGAATTCCTTTTCCTGCTCTTCGGTCAGGAGCTTCTGTTCGCGGACGAGTTCTTTGATCGTCTTGCCAGTCGCGACGCTTTCCTTGGCGACCTTGGAGGCGTTCAGGTAGCCGATCACCGGGTTGAGCACCGTCGCCAGCGCCTGGCTGTGCTCGAAGTACTTCTCGCAGCGCTCACGATTGACGGTGCTGCCTGCGATGCCGTCTTCAGCGAACTTCGGCAGGAAGTTGGCCAGCCAGTTCATGCTCCAGAGAGTCGTGCATGCCATCGTCGGCATCATCACGTTGAGGTCCATCTGCCCGGCCATGGCGCACAGGTAGACCGTGTGGTCGTTGCCGAGCACCTGGTACAGCAACTGGTTCATGGCTTCCGGGTTCGACGGGTTGATCTTGCCCGGCATGATGCTGCTGCCCGGCTGGATCGCCTTCAGGCGGAACTCGTCGAGCCCGGTGGTCGGCCCGCAGCTCAGCAGGCGCACGTCATTGGTGATGCGCGTCAGTTCAACGGCCATGGTGCGGATCGCGGCGCTGAAGTTGCTGAACGCCCAGCGGCTGTTGACGGCCTCGAACGGGTCTTCCGGCTCGCGAACCTTCAGCCCGGTAAATTCGGCGATGTAGGCGACGGCCTTGGCGCGGTAGCCGTCGGCCGTGTTCAGTCCGCTGCCGATGGCGCTGCCGCCGAGGGCCAGCTCAAGCAGGTTGTCCGCGGCCTGTTGCAGGTTCTTGCGCAGGTGCCGGACGCAGTTGCGCCAGCTCATGAATTCCTGGCCGAGCGTGATCGGTACGGCGTCCTGCAGGTGGGTGCGCCCTGACTTGATGACATCCTTCCATTCCTTACCCTTGGCCTCGCAGGCGTCCTGCACAGCCTTCAAACCAGCGTCGAGGCGCGGTAGTGCAAGCAGCGCCGAGAGGTGAAGGTTGGTGGGGATGGTGTCGTTGGTGCTCTGGCCGTAATTGACGTGGTCGTTCGGGTGAATTTTCACGTCGGGGTCGATCTGCATGCCGCGGTGGGCCAGCACCTCGTTCATGTTCATGTGAATGCTGGTGCCCGCGCCGGCCTGGAAGACGTCGATCACAAAATGCTCGTGGTGCTTGCCCTCCAGGATTTCGTCGGCGGCCTTGGCGATGGCATCGGCGACCTTCTTGTCGATCGCGCCGCAGTCGGCGTTGGCAAGCGCGCTGGCCTTCTTCTGGTAGGCGTAGGCGCGGATAAAATCGGGCAGCGATTGCCCGGTAAGCCCGCTGACCGGGAAGTTCTGCACCGAGCGCGCCGTGCTTGCGCCGTACAGTGCGTCCGCGGGAACGGGCATTTCGCCCATGGAGTCTTTTTCGATTCGTGTGTCTGCCATGATTCGCGCCTTTTGCTGAGCTTCGTATCCGCGCGGACAATAGCGCCTGCGCGCCCTGCAAGGCAAGCACGGGAATTCCACGTAAGTCACGTGCAAGCTGTCACACTGATTGCATATACTGAGATACCCCGCGCCCAACCCCGAAGTTCGCTCTGCGGATTCGAGCGCCTGAATGGCCGTTGACTACCAGCAGTGGTTAGTGCAATAGCGAAGGCAGGGACTCTGCAGTGTGCGGATACACGCAGTACGGAGTTGCGATGAAGTTTCTGGCATGGATGGGGGCGGCAGCCCTTCTGCTTTTCATTACTTCCTGGAAGCCCCGGACGGTCGTGGCCGCGCCGCCGGTGATGGCCGACGACAAGCCCGCGCCGAGCCCGCTGGACTCCCTGGAGCCGCGCAAGAAAGCGCTGCTGGACGCCACGCGCTGGCTGCTGAAACCCGCCGGCCAGGAACAGGCGCTGAGCGGGCTGTTCTACCAGCCTTGCCCGCTGCCGCCGCTGAGCGCCGAGGGCAAGGGCAAGCTGTCGCTGCCCGAAGTGATCCGCCTGTGGGGCGTGCTGGAAAGCGGCTACCCGGACAAGGCGAAGCTCGAGCCGGTGGTGGACCGTTTCCGCAAGACCAAATCGATTCGCGTAAAGGGCTCGCTGGGGCCGCTGGCGGTGGAGGCATTGTGCGCCAGGGCCGCGCTGCATCGCGGGCTGATTGAAGAGCGCCATTACAAGTCGCTGCTCAAGGACTACTGGCGGTCGGCCGAGGCTGACACCGCAGCCACCGAGGAAAAGGGCCCGTGGCTCGACGACAAGATCGCCCGGCCGCAGTGGTACGCCAACGTGATGTGGCGCGCGATCCTGCTGAAGTGCGTGATCCGTGCGGAGATTGCGGACTCATCCAAGCAGTTCGGCCACGACCTGGATGAACTTCTCGACATCCACTCCAAGCTCAGTTCCCGCTTCAGCGTGCACCGCGACAGCATTGTCGGCGAAATCACAGAACTGCTGCACGTCAACCTGTTCGGCTTTGCCGCGCTGAACCTGGCGGCGCAGTTCCCGGAATCCGCCGTGTCGAAGGACGCCGCGGCGAAGGTTAAGACGGCCCTCGAAACCGCGGATATTGCCATGGCCTACGTGAACAGGATCCAGTGGTTTGCCCGCGGCGGTGGTGCGTACCGTGCGGCGCGTGGCACCCTGTTGCAGGTTTCCGGGCGTGTTGCCACGCCGCCCGGCGCCAACGGGGACGGGGTATCCTGGCTGATGGGCGTGCAGCTTGCCTGCCAGCGCATCGACGGCGCCTTTGACGGAAACGCCACGCTGTGCGCGCACCTGGGCCTCGACAGCGAGCCCGAGGAATTCACGCCCGACTATGCGGCACTGGTTGAGACGGCCATGACCGTGCCGATGCTGGCGGGTGGATTGTTCGCTGAGCGCTCCGACCTGTCCGACATGGACGTCGAGGATTGCAACAAAATGATCCAGGCCTTGATCGAAGCCCACCGCGATCAGGCCCCGCGCGCGCTCGCCTCCAAATTCGAAAAGCGCGTGGCGGTGGCGATTCTCGACGGCTGCGATTACCTCGAAAGCATCCAGACCGACAAGGGCGGCTTCGGCAGCGACAGCAACATGCGCATGGGTGTGCACGGGCTGTGCCTGATGGCGTTGCTGCACGGCGGGCGCGACCGCAATTCGGCGGCGGTGAAACGCGGCTTGGAGTTCATTGAAAACAACGAGTGGGGTTTCAAGGACGGCGCCTTCGGCGGCTACACCTATGACGCTTCGGTGCTACTGATGCTGCTGCAACTGTACTACGAGAAGGAACTGAAACAGAGCGGCATGCTCGAGGCCGACACGCCCAACAAGTACAAGGAAGCACGGCAGGCGATGTGGAAGCTGCTGCCCGAGGACCATCGCCGCCGCATCGACCAGCTCGTTGAGATCATCGGCGGGCACCGAACCGGGCCCGACAGCGGCTACACCTACCGCAAGTACCCGGACCGCGACCTCGCTTC
>JAGQRI010000068.1:0-1663 GCA_020425515.1 Planctomycetota bacterium
TGCGGGAAACGCAGCCGCCGTCACTTCCGCCACCGCCGGAATCACCGCTTCCGCTCGGCGGGGGCGTCGTGGTGGCCTGTATGAAAACGAACTTCACCGCGTCGGCGATCACTACCGAGCCGCCGGCGTTGTTTTGCAGCTCGACGCTGCCGCTCGTACCCGTGGCAAAGTTGAACGTTCCGAGGCTCAGCCATGCCCCGCCGTTTGCGGTCTGGTCGACTGTTACCGTCGAGGCGCCGCCCGTGTGGCGAACGGTGAAGGGTGCATCCGGGGCCCGGTTACTGCCCTCGGGATAGTAGACCTGCACCTCGTAATCGCCGCTCGTCTGGATGTCCGGGCGCCACTCGCACGCGCCCGTGCTGCCGCCGCCGACCGTGGTTACGTAGCGGTAGTCGGCGCCGTAGTGGCCGGCGGCGCTGGTGCCCGTGCTCCATGTTCCGTTCAGGGTGCTGAATTCGGCGTCGGTGTTGTCGATCACGATGTCATTGGCGTTGTTGTTCCCGAGACGATTGTTGACCTCGGTAATCAGCGCATTCCAGTCGAAGTAACTGCCCGGGTCCGTGCGGTTCCAGGGCTGGACCTGGTAGTGCCCGACCAGCCCGGTGCCGTTGAAGTCGTTGGTCTGCGGGCTCACTGTTGCCGTGTTGGTGGGATGAACGACTTGAACGTTGTAGGTGTAGCAAAGGTAGGCGACGAGGTCGTAGAGCTTCGGCAGGATGCCTTGCGTCCAGGTGCCGGCCTGCCCCGCATAGCCGGCGCACTCGATGCCTATGGCGCGGCTGTTGTAGTAGGTCGCGTGCCACGAGCGGTCGGCGTCGTCGACGAGCTGGGTGATTTCGCTGCCGTCTTCCTTAATGACGTAGTGCGCGCTGGCGCTCGCGGACGGGTTCTTGAGCCACGAAACCGCGCCCGAGTATGTGCCCTCGGTGGTGTGAATTACAATCGCGTCGATTGTCGTGCCGCCGCGCCCGGAGGTGTAGTTGGGGCTTGGGTCCCAGATGCATGCAGGTTTGGCCGGCTGCGCATGCAGCGCCGCGCCGAACAGGCAAATACAAGCGACAAGAAGCGAAAGCTTCAGTCCCATGGGATGTCTCCGCACCGTGCGCCAACGGATCCCGGCCGTCAGCGCGAGTTGCCCAGCAGTATGCGCGCTCTTTTAGCAGCGCAGCCGGCAAGCCAAGAATCAAATCCCCGAAAAATGGCTGATTCTGTGCAATCGCGGCGGATTGGGCGTCGGTGGCGTGGACATGGGCGCCTTCCCATATGGCGCGAGCTCTACGCCGACTACTTCACCTGTTGTGACCGATCCGGCGAGCGTTGTTACGGTCGATGCTGCGACATACGACATCATGGGTACGGCGGCGGCGGTGACAGCGGCGGTTGCAGCACCGACGGCGGCGGCACCAGTTGGCTGCATTTTGGCGGCCTGCTGGCTGCGATGTTCAGCCTGATGCGGAACGTATTTCGGAAAGAACGGGCCTGACCCCACGCAGGCCGGCACACAAACAGGGGCGCAACTGCGCCCCTGTTTGTATCTTCGCGCCCAGGATCGGGAAAAACGTATGTCTGACAGCACCGCGCAATTGCAGAACGGGATGGCCTTGCACAAGGCCGGGAAATTGGCCGAGGCCGAGCAGGCGTATCTTTCGATACCAGCCGCCGC
>JAGQRI010000068.1:1729-9627 GCA_020425515.1 Planctomycetota bacterium
GCGCAGGCCATTGAGCTGATCCAGCAGGCTATCCAGATCCGCAATGACGTGCCGGCCATGCACTCAAACATCGCCGAGGCTTACCGCGCGATGGGGCGCAACGGCGACGCCATCGCCCACGCCCGCACGGCGCTGAAGCTGCAGCCGAACTATCACGCCTGTCGCGCCAATTTGGCACTGGCGCTGGCGGCCGACCGGCAACTCGACGAGGCCGAGAAGGAACTGCGAAGAGTCATAGAAGCCGAGCCGCGCAACGCCCTCGCCTGGAACAATCTCGGCAACGTACTGCGCGAGGCAAAGAAGCAGGATTCGGCGCTCGCGGCGACGCACAAGGCCGTACAGATCGAGCCGAACAACCCGGAGTTCCTGAGCAACCTCGGGCAACTGCTGGTCGAGGACGGCGACTATGAGGAAGCCCGCGACCGTCTTGAAAACGCCGTCAAGCTCGCGCCGCGGATGGCGGCCGCGCGCAACAACCTCGGCAACCTGTACCGCGAGCTGGGCATGCTGCCGGAGGCCGCAAACCAGTACGACGAAGCGCTGAAGCTGCAGCCCAATCTCGCGATCACGCACAACAACCAGGGCCAGCTTCACCAGCAGAAGGGCGAGTACGACGCTGCCTTCAAGTGGTACCAGCAGTCCCTGCAACTGAATCCGCGCGACACCAAGACTATCTGCAATTTCGCGAGCGGGCTGGTCGAGGTCGAGCGCCGTGATGACGCCGAGAAGCTATACCGCGCCGCCTTGCAGATCGATCCGCAGCACGTACCCGCGCTTTGCGGACTGGGCGGGCTGGCGCGCCGTGACGCCAAACTGGAGGAAGCCCGCGACTACTTCCAGCGCGCCATCTACGCCGACCCGAAGTCGGCGGGCGGGCATTCCGGGCTGGCGGGCATCTATTCAGAGGAAGGCAAGTTCGAGGAAACCGAACGCGAGCTGCGAGAGGTGATCCGCCTCGAACGCGCCCCCGGCGGCGCCTATGAGGTGCTGGCCAACACGCTGCGCAAGAAGCTGCCCGAGGCGGACGTAAAACATATGCGCGAGCTGCTGGGCGAGGTCTCGCCCGCTCGCCCGCGCGCACGTGTGGGGTTGCTATTCGGGCTCGGCACGTGGTGCGACCAGACCGGGCACTATGAGGAAGCCGCCCAGCGACTTGATGAAGCCAACGCCATTGAGGGCGAATCTCTGCGCCAACGCGGGCTGAGCTACAAGCCCGAGGAACACGCCAGGTGGATCGACGACATGATCCGCGTGTTCGACCAGGCATACTTCGAGCGCGTGAAGGGCTGGGGGCTGGACACGGAAATCCCGGTGTTCGTGCTGGGGTTGCCGCGCTCGGGCACCACGCTGGCCGAGCAAGTGCTGGCCAGCCATCCGAAAGTCCACGGCGCCGACGAGCTGCGCCTGGCGCGCGAGTCGCTGCTGTCCGTGCCCGGCGTGCTGGGTTTGAACGAGAGCGTGCCGGACTGCATCCCCAGGCTGACCAGGGATGCCGTCCAGCAGATATCCACCGCCCACCTCGACAAGCTGCGCGCCCACGATCCCGCCGCCGAGCGCATCGTGGACAAGATGCCCGAGAACTACGTCAACATCGGCATGATCGTCACGATGTTCCCGAACGCACGCATCATCCACATGCAGCGCGATTTCCGCGACGTGGCGACATCATGCTGGAACGTTCACTTCGGCCAGATCCGCTGGGCGAACGACAAGCAGCACATCGCCTCGCACTTCGCAAACTACAAGCGCGTGATGCAGCACTGGCACGAGGTGCTGCCGGGGCGCATCCTCGATATGCCATACGCCGGCATGGTGGATGACCTCGAGACCCAGGCCCGCCGCATGCTCGACTTCTGCGGGCTGGAGTGGGACCCGGCCTGCCTCGAATTCCACAAGACCGAGCGCACGGTGCGCACCGCCAGCCTCGCGCAGGTGCGCCAGCCGATATACAAGAAGGCCGTCGAACGCTGGAGGAACTACGAGCCATGGTGGGGCGACTGGTACCGCCAACTCGACCAAATCCAGAACGTGCAAGACTAGAAACCGGCCCGGCCCCTTAACGGAGCCGGGCCGTCACGTTTTCTATTTGTTGCCCCAGTCGCGGCGGGGGCTGTTGTCCCGGCGGGGCGGGCTGTTATCCCATCTGCCCTTTTCGTCGGAGCTGTTGCTGCCCCACGAGTCGTGACGCGGGTCTTCACCGAGCGTGTACATCACGATCTTGTCCGGGTTGATGAATAGCCGCTCCGGCGTGTCCAGTTGCTGTCCGGGCATCTGCTGAATCACGACACCGACCCAGCCGTCGTAGCCTTCGTCGAAGATGGTGACACTGCTGCAGTTCACACCCTTGCGCCATTCGCGGTCGTCGAGGCGCAGGTACAGCAGTTCGCGCCCCTTAATGAAGCCCTTGGGTATGGAGCCGTCCTTCTGGGCGCTGGCGGTGTTGCCGCCGATGATCAACACGACGGCCAGCATGGCGATTAACGAAATGGCAATGGCGGCCGTGGGCAGAATGACGGCGCGCAGGCGGTTCATAGTCATGACTTCTCCTTGTGAAGAAAGTGTTGCCGCATTGCAGCCTTTGGGGCGACGGTGTGCAATCCCTCACATGCCGGCGGTGCAAGTGCCGGTGAAACAAGAGGTTCAGTTCGCGCCTTGCGGGGGCGTCTTACCCTGCAGGGGCGTCCTGTCATGCCCAAGTCACACTGCGGACAAACGTTGTGTATAGCTTGACAGCCCTTTGGTGAGGGCTAGATTGAGCTTTCTGCCAGCACCCCCCTGAAGGAGTTTTCACCGATGCTGCTACGCATTGCGCGTACGTTTTTTGCCGTCGCTTGTGCACTCGTTGTGGTGCTCACCGCTGCGACCCTGACCCCGGACACTCAGGCCGTGCAGGCCCAGGATTCGCTCGGGACCGTCAAGGAAGGCATTCGCGAGTACAAGAAGGGCAACTGGGGCGAGGCGATCAAGAAGTTCGACTCGGCCCTGGCTTCCGACCCGACTGATGAAGACGCCCGCCGCATCCGCGACGAAATCGGCGCCGAGCTGGCCCGCGACTTCATCGAAAACAACTTCCGCGAACCCGGGCTTTCCGGGCGCTACTCGCGCTTCGGCAAGTGGGTGATGACGGGGCTCGGCAAGAACCCGTACAAGGGGCGCAACAACGACCCCGAGCAGATTGCCCAGTTCGTCGACGCCTACATGGGCGACGCCGATACCACCCGCAACCTGCTGCGCGCGGCCAGCATCCGCGACAGTTACGGCGACTTCGCGGTCCCGTACCTGCAGGCCAATTACATGCACAGCGATAACGAGGACTACCGTTATCGTGCGCGCCTGCTGCTGGCTACGCTGGGCGCCCAGGCCGTGAACGCGATCATCCAGTGCTTCTACAGTGAAGAGTTGTACGACCGCCAGGTGGCGGCGCTGGCGCTGGGCGACATCCGCGACGCGCGCGCTCTGCCGATCCTTGCCAAGCACTTCCAGGCGAACAGTGAGGAAGAGCAGGTTCGTGAAGCCTGCCGCATGGCCATTGAGCTGATCCGCGCCGACAACCCTGAGCAGGACAAGAAGGTCAACAACGCCAAGGACCTGTTTTATCTGCAGGCGGAAGGCACCTACCGCAATAATGCGGCCGGCCGCTACTACCGCAACCGACTGGTCGGCACCACCTACCAGGGCCAACTGCCCGTCGCCATGTACGGCTACGACCGCAGCTACACCATCTGGAAGTGGATTCCCGACGCCGAGGACATGAAGCTGGTCTCGCAGGAAGTTCCGCTGTGGGCCTACGCCGACATCATGGCCGAGGAATCGGCCCTGCAGGCGCTGGAGCTCGGCGTTACGCAGTCCGGCGGCAACGCCGGCGATGCCTTCACCAAGGACAGCGAAGCGTTGCTGGCCTGCATTCACATGCACATGTACACCGAAGGGCGTGGTCGCTACTACAACGGCAGCGACGACGAACGCCAGTTCATCACCCAGTTGCTCGGCGAGCACGGCATCGTCCCGAACTTCGAAGGCTACGGGCTCGGCTCGCTTGGCGGCAGCCCGGTGCTTTACCTGGCGCTCGAGCGCTCGCTGGCTGATGGCTACCCTGGCGTCAGCGTCGCGCTTTGCGACGCGATCGCCGACCAGGGCGACAGCAGCGTCATCGGCAAGGCCCCCGCGGCCCCGCTGATTCGCGCCCTGACCGACCCGGACCGCAGCGTCCGCTACGCCGCTGCCCGCGCGCTGGTGCGCCTCGGCGCGACCAGCAGCTTCGGCAACAACACGATGGTCGAGCAGGTGACGGTCCGCAACCTGCAGGAGACTCAGGCCCGCAGCGTGCTCGTGATCATCGAGGACGAAGCCCTGCGCAACCGCTACCTGAGCGACCTGGAAAGCCTCGGCCACAGCGCCACCGGCGCCCGTACGCTTGAGGAAGGCGCCGACCTCGCGATGCAGGGTCCGCCCTGGGACGCCATCATCATCGACGGCGACCTGGCCGTTGCGCCCGTGTTCGTGTTCGAGCTGCCCGCCATGGGTGGTGCGTCGGACCGTCCTGAGCGCTCCGAGCCGATCTTCCACCTGCTGCACAAGGACGTGCGCACGGCGGAAATCCCGGTGTTGATCGCGGCGCAGGAAAGCGAAATGGACTCGCGCAAGTCGGACCTCGACGCGCTGGGCGTAGATGACAGCCGCTTCATCAGCTACAGCGCCGAGTTTGAAGTCGACACCGAGGCGCTGGGTGCGACACTCGACAGCGTCTGGAGCGAGAACGTCGAGGATTCCAAGAACAAGACCAACCAGATGGTCGTCGACATGGCCAAGGCCATCGAGACGCTCGACCCGGCTACCACCAAGTACTCGGTCGAGAAGATGCTGGTTGCCCTGGCCGGCGGTCTGCGCCTGCCGGGCCGTTCAAGCGCCGCCCGCGAGGAAATCTGCAAGGCCATCAGCGTGCTGATTTCCGGCAACAAGGTCAGCGCGGCCTGGGCCCGCGAGAACCTGATCCCCAACCTGCTGGACACGCTCAACAGCGACGAAGCCGTTGACCGCCCGGCGGTGAAGGGTGCGGCCTCAATGGCCCTCGGCAACTGCTACAAGTACAACAAGGGCGCGTGGGATGAGGATGGCTACAACGCCCTCATGGCCCAGCTTCGCCTGGAATACGACCTCAGCACAATCGCCGACGAAGACATGCGCGCGGCCATGGTGCGCGAGGTCGCGGATGCACGCAACGCGGCCGGTGAGGCGCTCGGCAAGGCGCCCACCACCCCGACGCAGCGCCTGGCCATCAGGCGCGCGCAGGCGGTCAACCCGCACATGCCGCACCCGGACCGCCGGACTGCGGACTAAGGTTTGCCTTGCCAGACCCAATGAAACAGGCGCTCGAAAGGGCGCCTGTTTCATTTCATCAATGCCTGGGAGTCTGCCTAGACGATCTCTTTGGTGCGGCGGCTTTCGTGCAGATCGGCGCGCGGCAGCTCCAGCACGAAGCGCGCGCCTTTCAGCGTCTTGCCGTCCTCGATGCGCAGGCTGCCGCCGTGGTTGTCCACGATCGTGTGCGCGATCGCGAGCCCCAGCCCCGTGCCCTTGCCCGGCTCTTTCGTCGTGAAGAACGGGTCGAAGATGCGCTCGCGGATTTCGGCCGGCACGCCCTCGCCGCTGTCTTCCACGGCGAGTATCGCCCCGCCCGAGTCGGACGGCTTGATCGTCACGCGCACGGCCGTGGCTTCCGGTGACGCGTCGGCGGCGTTGATCAGGAGGTTCATCAACACCTGGCCGATTTCCTCGGCGTTGCCGTAGACCTGGGGCAGGTCCTTGTGGATGTCTTCTTCGAGGCGCAGTTGTTTCTTTTCGAGGCGGTGTTTCACCAGCGGCAACGCCCGGCGGAACGCGTTCTCCGGTGAAAAGCGTTCGGGCTTCATGTCGCGGCGGCGCGAGAAATCGAGAATCTGCTTCATCAGGTTCTCGATGCGTCCGAGGCCCTCCTCGATCAGCTCGATGTAGTCGCGCGCCCTCTCGTCGAGCCCTTCTTTTTTCTTCAGGCGGCGTGCGGCGTTCAGCATACCCGACAGCGGGTTGTTTACCTCGTGTGCCAGCCCGGCCGCGAGGGTGCCTGTGGCCGCCAGCCGCTGCGCGATCACCAGGCTCTGCTGCTGCTTCTCGATGGTGCGGGTGGCGGACTTGACCTTGCCTTCCAGGTCAGTCTTGTAGGCGTTCAACTCGCGAACCATGGCGTTGAAGGCGGCCACCAGCGTTTCCAGGTCGTTGCTTTTGTCCGCGCGGAAGCCTTCGACGGTCAGGCCGTCGGCGCCTTTCACGATGCGTTTGGAATCCTCAAGCACCGTGCCCAGCGGCGCCAGCACGAACTTGCGTAGCGCGAACATCAGCAGCACGAACACGGCCAGCATAGCCAGCGCCAGGGTCGTGAACGCGGCGACGACCAGCGGCCCAAGGTCCGCGGCCTGCGGCTCTTCGAGCGGCGGGATCTTCACCGGGTCGGGGCGCTTGATGGGCGGGATGTCCAGCTTCAGGCGCAGCAGGTATTTCAGGTTCTTGTCGTTGTCGGGGTTGTACGGCACGAACAGAACGTCGCCCAGGAACTCGTGCTGTCGCGTTTCGAATACGTGCTTGGCGACATTTTCTTCTTCCTTGGTGAGCCCGGCCCGGCTGCCCTCCGGCTTTTCAGCCTTGAAATTGAGCGTGCCGTCGGACTCAAGTGTGACAATGCCCGTCTCGTCCATGCCGTTCAGGTCTTCGCTGAGGCGCTGTGCGATGTCGCTTTTTGGCGTCGCAAGGATCGGGTCGAGCTGCGCCAGCACCAGCCGCTCGATCGACTTGATGGCGCGCTTGTGCTGCTGCTCGTTGAACTCATCGAACTGCGCCTGCGTGCGCTTGTTGAGTTCTTCCAGTGCTTCCTGCGACTTCTCTTTGCGGCGCAGGTCGGCCTTGTCGAGTTCTTCTTTCGCCTGCAGCCCGAGGACCGCCAGCGTCACGGCCAGGATGGCGGTGGCGGCGATCACGCCGAGTGCGATTTTGGTACGAAGGGACATCCGGCGCAGTGTAGCGCAAGATTGCGCCCTGCGGGAGGCGGCATTGTGGCAACGGGAGTGAGGCGGGAGTGAAGTGGAAGACAGGCCGTAGTAGTTGCAGTTACTCCTGCCTCCCGTCTGCCGCCTCGAACAACTAGGATTGCGCCGGTTTGATATGACGAAACAAGGGACAGTCGTTCGCCTGCACGGCCATCATGCCTGGGTGCGCTCCGGCGACACCGAGTACATGTGCGCCGTGCGCGGCAAGTTCAAGCAGGGCAAGCGCAAGGAGCGCAGCCCCGTGGCCGTGGGCGACCATGTGAGTTTCGAGCCCGTGGCTGACACCGAGAACGAAGGGGTGCTGACCGAGCTTCACGAGCGTGTGACGGAACTGTACCGCGCCCACCCGCGTTTTCCCCATCAGCGGCAGGTGCTGGCCGCGAATATCGAGTTGCTGGTGATCGTCGCCGGGGCCGACATGCTGAGCGAGCAGTTGCTCACGGTCGACAGGCTTCTGATCAGCGCCTACAGCCAGGGGCTGACACCGCTGCTGGTGATCAACAAGACCGACCTGCGTCCGCGCATTGAGCTGGAACCCCTGGTGAAGTGCTACGTTGACGGAGGGGTCGAAGTCGAATTCGTCAGTGCGGAAACCGGCGATCTCGGCGCGCTGGCCGGGCGCTTCAAGGACCACACGGCCGTGTTCGCGGGGCCCAGCGGCGTCGGAAAGTCCAGCCTGATGAATGCACTTGAGCCAGGGCTCGATTTACGTGTCGGTGAGGTCGACAAGATCGGCGAGGGCAAGCACACGACGACGCACGCCAGTCTGGTGCCCATGGCCGGCGGGCTGGTGATCGATACGCCCGGCGTGCGCGACTTCGG
>JAGQRI010000397.1 GCA_020425515.1 Planctomycetota bacterium
GACATGATCCGCATCGTCGTCGGCGAGAGTTTCGACATCGCCGGGCGCCTGCAGTTCAACGACGCCGTGCGCTCGCGCCGCCTGCTGTACATGGTGCTGGGCAGCCTGTTCGCCATGACGCTGCTGTTCGGGCACGCCTGGTTCGCGCGCGACAACATGAGCATCTGGGTCAAGCGCGCCTTCGGCGCCGGCCCCGAGTGGCCCACCGACACGCAGCTTGAGGTGCTGGTGCTGAACAAGGACCAGGTCGCGCAGTACCCCAGCAAGGAAGACCTGACGATCAACTTCACCTTCAACCCGGAGGCGAAGATCCCCGAGCTTGGCGTCAACGGCGTCTACGAAGTCGCCAGCAACAGCGACCTGCGCTTCATCGCCCGCCCGACCGGCGTGATCCCGGATTCCGCCGAGATCGAGATCCAGACCTTCCAGAAGGATTCCTCCAGCGGGCAGTACGTCCGCGTCGGCAAGACCGTTACGCGCCCGATGGAACGCGCGACGATTTCCGGCAACGGCGAGGATGCGACCGAGCAGGTCTACTTCAGCTACAACAAGATGAGCGTGATCAACCCGCTCGAGCAGATCACCATCCGCGCCGGCGACGCCGTGGCCGGGCCGTACACGTTGCGTGTCATCCCGGCGCCGGAGCTGGACAGCCCGCTTGAGCTGACCTTCAACTATCCCGAGTACCTGACCATCGACCCGAAGACCACGCAGGAATTGCCGATCGACGCCGTGGCAGGCACGCAGGTCGAGTTCACCTTCAGCACCACCAAGCCGCTGCTGCTGGAAGGGCCGGACGCCAGCGCGCTGGTGGTCGACTACAACGTCGGCAGCAGCCAGAAGTTCCCGATCGATACCGACCGCGGCAAGGGCGACAACCACTACAAGACCCGCATCCCGGCCTTGCAGCTCGGCATGGCGCGCTACCGCCTGAAGCTGGTGGACGACCAGGGCATCGAAAACGCCAAGAATATCGGCGACCTGATGCAGGTGAAGGAAGACACGGCGCCCACGGTGCGCATCCTGTTCTCGGGCGACCCGCTGGTGTCGAACCAGTTGGTGTACATCACCAAGGACGCCGAACTGCCGCTGGAAATCGAGATGGTCGACGACTACGGCATCGGCAGTGCCAAGCTGTTCTGGCGCTTCCAGGTCGAGACCGAGTACCGCGAATACGCCCCGTTCGCCGAGCAGTTCAAGAACCTCGAAACCAAGCCCGAGCAGGATGTGAAGGGCACCTTCAAGCTGATGTTCGCCAACCTGATCGGCGACGAGCGCATCCCCACGGGCTCGCGCCCCACCATCGAGTTGTACATCCAGGCCTTCGACCTGAACCAGGTGAAGGTCAACGACGACGCCCCGCCCGAGTTCCAGGGCAGCAAGCACCACACCGTGCTCACCTACGAGCTGTACGACATCGACGAGCTGCGGGCCAAGGTCAGCAGCCAGATCCGCCAGATCAAGACCACCATCAGCAGCATGGCCACGCTGCAGGATGAACTGCGCACCATGACGCGCGAAACGCTGACCAAGACCAACCTTCTCGACTTCCGCGAGGAAGAAGGCCAGCGCCTGCGCAACGACCTCGACGAAGCCTACAAGCGCCAGAACCAGATGTTGCGCGACGCCGAGGTGGTGCTGAACCGTTTCGGCGTGTTCGCCCAGGTGTACCGCTACAACCGCCTCGAGCGGAAGTCGGAAGACCAGTCGAAGCCGCAGGAATCGCGCATCCAGACCGTGCGCCTGCTGCTGGCCATCGCCGCCGCGGAGCGCGACCTGCAGCAGCGCGTCAACGCGCCACTGACCCGCCTCGAAGAAGCGGAAGGCGGTGACGTCGTCAGCCTCGCCGGTGAGCTGGTGCGGAATCTCAGCAGCGAACTCGCTCGCGCCCAGCCGGACGTGACGTTCTCCGATGCCAGCTTCGGCAAGCTGATCCAGGAGATCGGGCTGTTCAGCCCCGGCGCCATGGAGCGCGCCCGCGGGCTGTACGAAAGCCTGCTGGAAGTGGGCATCAAGCCGAACGAGCGCCGTGAGCTGCTGGTCGAGCTGGAGAAGCAGCAGGACCTCAGTATCGACATCATCCGCGCCGTGCAGGAACAGGTGAAGAAGTGGGAGGGTTTCGACGACATCCTCCACGGCTTCCGCGACCTGCGCAACAACCAGGGTGAGACCGTCGACGACATCCGCAAGGAAGTCCGCTAGGCAACTGCGCTGGAACCACGAAGGCCCACAAAGGACCACGAAGAACTACACAAGCGCGGCGGAATGCCGCGCTTGCTGTTTGATAGGGAAATTAAGATTCCCGATGAATGCCTGCATACGCAGCATGCGTCGCTTCCAGGGCGTAACTATCTGGAATAAAAGGATTTAGGAACATGCCCCGTTCCAGTACAATTTAGACCGGTTTTTCGGTGATCCGTTGTGAACCGATTGGCCTTCACCTGCGTAATATTCTGTGTAGCGCCAGCGTTCTGCCCTGTACGGAATACTAAAGAAGGAAGCTCCATGAATTCCCGCCACTTCGACCGCAAGGTCCGCTTCTTCAAAAGGCTTGCCGGCATTTCCGCCGTCGCCGTGCTGATGCTTGTGTCCGCGCGCGTGCCGATGGCCCAGGACGCCGGTGAGAA
>JAGQRI010000398.1 GCA_020425515.1 Planctomycetota bacterium
CCGGTTTGCTAACCTCTTGGTCAGATCCATCCTCGGGAGAATCGGGTGGAGCACCTGTGGGCATGATGGCACCGTTTACACAACAACAACTGTTCGATCTGGCTGCCCGCTATAACCAGTACATCCAGCCGCTTCAAATCCTGATTTACATCCCGACGCTTTTGATTTTCGTACTGCTGCTGCGGGGAACCAAACAGGACACGAGCCGCGGGGCGCTGCTGCTGATAGGCGCCGAATGGGCGATGGTCGGCGTGCTGTTCTTCTTCAACATCGTCACCAGCGCGCACTGGATCGGCTACGTCGGCGGCGCGGCCTTCCTGCTGGCGGGTCTGTACTACGCCGTCGCCGCCTCGCACAGTTTCCCGCCGCACTTCCGCTGGCGGCGCGACAACCCTTCCCTGCTGTCGCTGCTGATCACGGCCATCGGCGTGCTGGGCTACCCGGGCATAAGCTGGGCACTCGGGCGGGAGTACCCCCACGTGACGACCTACGGGCTGATGCCGGGCTCGGTCGCGCTGCTGACCATGGGCGTGGTGTTGTCCGCGCGTCCGGCGCCCAGGCTGTGGCTGCTGATCCCGCCGCTGGGCGTGGCGCTGTCGTCGATGCTGTCGATCTGGTGGTGGCAGCTTTGGGAAGACTTCGTGCTGTTGCCGGCCGCGGTGATGGCCTTCCTGGGCTGGTTGAAGTGGCGCAAGAAACTGGAAGGCGCGCCAACGAAGGACACGATCCGGTTTGATTTCTAGTGGCATCGGCATCCTGCCGATGAGTCGCGGCGGCTTCCAACTGCCGACCGCGAGCCGGAAGCACGCGGAAGTCATGCGCACGATGCACATGCCACTGAACTACCTCCCGTGCTTCAGGCAGATGTAAAGGTTGGCCTTGACCTCCTGCATCAGGCGCAGCAGTTCGGCGTGCTGGGGCGCGAACTTCAGGGCTTCTTCCAGCTTGTCTCGGGCATCGCGCAACAGGTCGGCAGCATCGCGAACTTTCTTGGCGCCTTCGAAACCTTCCTGCCCCGGACGGCGCATCTCAATCATCCCTTCCTTAAGCAGGCGGGTGCCGTCGCGCAGGTTGATCAACGCGGCATCGGCGTGACTTCTCGCCTCGTTGGGCAGATCGTCGAGGTGGACGTTGCCTTCGATTGAGGACTCGGCGGGCTCCGGTTCAAGGACCTCGTCCGTCGCCTTTTCCGGCGGCAGGTCCGACGGCGGCTTCGGCGGCTTCAGCGCCAGGCTGACGTCCCAGCGGCGGTCGAAGTCCAGCTCCTCGAGAGGGTTGTCCGGCACGTGGTTGACCGGCAGCCCCGTCAGTTCCGAGCGCCCGAACGGCGACTCCAGCGAGATCGGCTTTGCCAGCGGCGTCTTGCCGAGATCGGGCGGCTTTGCCGTGTTCAGTACGATCGGCGCCTCGGCAACCGTATCATCGCCGCCTTGCTCGCCGGAATCGTCGCGCTGGACGGCGCCGAGAATCGCCAGCGCGCCGCCGACCGCGAGCCCGGCGAAGATCAAACCGTTCCGGAGTATGGATACTGCCTGCATGTCACTCCGCCGCGCCGCTGACCCGCGGCAGCCACTCGCCCGCGAAGTCCGCGTAGGACCCCTGCAAAATCGCCTCGCGCGCGCGGCGCATCAGCGACGTGTAGAAGTACAGATTATGAATGCTCAGCAGCGTCATGCCAAGCATCTCGCCGGCCATCAGCAAATGCCGGATGTAGCCGCGCGAGTAATTGGCACAGGTATAGCACCCGCAATCCGCGTCCAGCGGGTGCTTGTCGCGCGCGTGCTTCGCGTTGCGGATGCGCAGTCGGCCCCGTGAAGTGAACACCAGCGAGTGCCGGGCCGAGCGCGTCGGCAGCACGCAGTCGAACATGTCCACCCCGAGCCCGATCGCCTGCAGCATGTCCTCGGGATAACCGACGCCCATCAGGTAGCGCGGCTTGTTTTCGGGCAACAACGGCGTGACGAAACCGAGCACCTCTTCCATCTGGCGCTTGGTTTCCCCCACGCTCAGCCCGCCGATGGCGTAGCCCGGCAGGTCGCGCTTGACCAGTTCGGTGGCGCTCTCTTGGCGCAACTCGCGCGTGACGCCGCCCTGCACGATGCCGAACAGGTGCTGCCGCTTTCCCTGCGCGGATTTCTCCGGCAGTGCATCAACGCAGCGGTCCAGCCAGCGGATACTGCGGCGCATGGTGTCGGCCTCGCGCTCAGGTGTTGTGGGCAGCTCGGGCACGTCGTCGAGTTGCATCACGATGTCCGCGCCGAGGTTGTGCTGGATGCGCATGCTGCGCTCGGGCGTGAGCAATTCGTTCTTGCCGTCGACGTGGTTGCGGAAGCTGCAGCCTTCCTCGGTCACCTTGTTCATGCCGGACAGGCTGAACACCTGGTAGCCGCCGCTGTCGGTCAGCATCGGCCCCTGCCAGCGCGTCATCTCATGCAGCCCGCC
>JAGQRI010000399.1 GCA_020425515.1 Planctomycetota bacterium
ACGCGGATGCCGCGGCGCTCGGCCTCGCGGTATTCGGGGTTGGTCTTGCGGATCGCGGCGGACGCAACGACGAGCTGGCAGTCGGGCGGCAGGTGGTCGCGGTGGTGATCGGTGTAAACGGTCGCGCCGGACTCGGCCAGGGTTTGCATGGTCGGGTTGGAAACGAGGTCCGAGCCACTGACACGCGCCCCGGCTTGAAGCGCGATGCGCGCCAAGCCGCTGACGCCCGCGCCGCCGACGCCGATGAAATGAACACTACGAAGTTGACTCAATTTCACAGGGATGCCTCCCTACAGAAGCGCAACCGTTACGCGGCCGCGCGTTCTTTTTCATCGGCATCCGGGGCTGTGGCGCTGTGCCCAATTTCGGTCAGGATTCGGTCGAGAATGACGCTTGCGGCGTCCGGCGAAGCCATCGCTTGTGCGGCTTGTGCGGCCTTTGCGCGGTTGATGTCGCTGAGGACGTAGGTCTCGATCAGCCCGGCCAGTCGTTCCGGCGCGAGGTCGTCCTGCGGCACCACCACACCCGCGCCCTGGCCTGCAACCCAGAGGGCGTTGGCGCGCTGGTGATCGTCCGCGGCGTGGGGGTAGGGGACCATCAGCAGCGGCACGTTGAGCGCCAGCAGTTCGCTGATCGTGCCCGCGCCGCTGCGCGTCAGGGCTACGTCGGTCGCGGCGAACCAGGTTGCGGTGTTGTGGGTGAAGGCCGTGACGCGGTGACGGATGCGCAGTTTGCGCCAGGTGCGCTCGGCGCGTTCGCGTTCGCCGTGGCCGGTGATGTGCAGGATCTGGAAGCGGTCGCGGAAGGATTCAAAGGAAGGACCAGCGTTCAGCATGGCTTCGTTCAATGCCTGGGCGCCCTGGCTGCCGCCGATCACCAGCAGCGTCGGCAGATTCGTGTTCAGCCCCAGCGCGCGTTTTGCGTCGGCTTTGTGGGGCGGGTTGCGGAAGGCCTTGCGGATCGGGTTGCCGCGCACTTCCACGCGGCAATCCAGCGTGCGCGTCAACGGCATGTGCGCGTAGCAGACCCGCGCGCAGCGCCCGATCGTGCGCGTGACTTTTCCGGGCACCGCGTTGGCTTCCAAAGAGAACACGGGCAGGCGCAACAGGCTGGCCGCCATGGAACCCGGCAGCCCGGCGTAACCGCCGACACAGACCAGCGCGTGCGCGCCGAAGTTCTTCAGAACCTTGCGGGCGGCCGGGACGGCGAGCGCCGTAGTGATGACGGTGGTGGCCTTGCTTTTCAGACTCCGCTTCGGGCGTGAAACCGAAAGCGCCGTGAAGTCAAACCCGGCATGGCCGAGCATGCTGCGCTCAAGGTCATTGCCGCCGCACAGCAGATGCACGTTGTCTTTGCCAAAGCGCTCAGCCCATTCTTCAGCGAGCGCCAGCGCCGGTGCAATGTGTCCGCCGGTGCCACCGCCGGCGATCGCAAGTTTTGGAGTATTCATGGTGTGAAAGAGGTCAGAGGCCAGAGGTCGGAGGTCAGGGAACTACTTTGCTCCCCGTTTGTTGTTTGATTCCCGTGAGGCCTTTCGGCGCTCGAGTGATGCGATCAGCCCGTTCAGCATGCGGCCGAATTCGGAAAGTTGCTCAATGGCTCGGTCTTCGTCATTCACAGTGATGTAGCTGCGGCGAGTTGCCAGGTGCACTTGTGTGTCCACTTCCATCAGTGAACCGTACGAGTGGAACAAAAACCGGATGTAGTCCTGCGTGGTGCCGCGCCCGTTGCCCTCCGTAATATTTGAGGGGACGGACACCCCAGCACGGCGCAGTTGTGAGGTCAGGCCGTAGAGTTCGTGCTTCGGAAAGGACTCGGTCATCTCGTACAGCGAGTCCGCGAAATCGACAGCCTTCTGCCAGACAATCAGGTCGCGATGGGAAAGAATCTTGTTCGCCACTTCCAGCCCCCTGACCTCTGACCTCCGGCCTCTAACCTCTAAGAGCGGCGCTGCGGGTGCATGGACGGACTAGGACCATGATGCACCCGCAAGCGCCCGACATCAGAAGCACACAACGGCCTTCGAACAAATCGCTACCGGCGCATTACTTCTGGGAAAGGTGATTCAACTGGACGCGACGATCCGCCGTGCCCGTGCACTTCTGCGTGCGCTTTCCGGTTGGCGGTCGCCTGCGGTTTCCTTCTGCAGCAGGGCGAACGCCTCCTTCTCGCTCACGCACCTGCGCGCCACGCTGAGCACCAGCCCCGCGCCGCACAGGTAAAAGAAACAACTGCTGCCGCCGAAACTGATGAACGGCAGCCCGATGCCTTTGGTGGGTACGCTCGCGGTCACCACCGCGATGTTGATCGCGGCCTGCAAACCGATGGCGCCTGTGACCCCGGTGACGAGCAGGCTCCCGAAGCGGTCGCGGGATCGCCGCGCGATCTTCATGCCGAGCCACATCAGTGACGCGAACAGCGCCAACGTCATGGCGGAGCCGACGAAGCCGGTTTCCTCGGCGAGCACCGCAAAGATGAAGTCCGTCTCCTGCTCGGGCAGGTAGTACAGCTTCTGCATGCTGCGCCCGAGCCCCTGGCCTTCCATGCCGCCGCTGCCGATGGCGATCAGCGACTGCTTGACCTGGTGGCCTTTGCCGCGCGGGTCCATGGTGGGGTCGAGGAAGGTCATCACGCGGACCTTGATGTGGTCGAATTTCGCGTACATCACGACACTGGCGAACGGCAGCACGATCAGCGCGGCAATCGCCAGGTGGCGCGCACGCAGCCCGCCGACCAGCAGCACCAGGAACGAGCTCGCGCCCAGGAACAGGCTGGTGCCGAAGTCCGGCTGCGCCATCACCAGCACCACGTAGATGCCGACGAACATGCAGGCGGGCAGGAAGCCGCGGCGGATGCTGCCGAGTTCGTTGCGGCGCATCACGGCGTATGAGCTCGCGGCGATCAGCAGCGCGAGCTTGGCGAAGTCGGACGGCTGGATGCCCACGCCGCCGAAACGCAGCCAGCGGCGCGCGCCGTTGAATTCCGTGCCGATGCCGGGGATCAGCGTCAGCACCAGCAGCGCGAGCCCGAGCAGGTAGATCGGCTTGGCGAAGCGCTGCCACAGCCCGTAGTCGAGTTTCGCGAACACGGCCATGCCGGCGAGCCCCATGCCGACGAACATCAGGTGGTGCTTGATGAAGATGAACGGGTCGATCTCCGCGCCGGGGATGACGCGGATCGCGCTGCTGGAAAACACCATCACCACGCCGAGGCCGACGAGGGCGAGGATGTTCAGCAGGTAAGCATTGCGAAGGGTGTGTTGCACGGTGCGATACCCCATCGGCCGCGACACGCGCGACCCAGACCTAGTTCGGCCGGTGGGTGGGATAATCTTTGAACAAAGCTGCGGGGGCGAATCAGCAGGCCATGGACAGGCTCAATAGAAGGGCGAGTGACAGCAGTACAATCCCGAGGACGAACAAGCCCCAATCCAGAGCGATGCGCCTGGGAATGATGACCATGCCAACGACCGCGCCGGGAACAGCCGCCATACCGCACAGGAAGACGCCGACGATCAGCGGGTACAACGCGTTCTGCGAAGTGCGGGGCAGGCCGCAAGTGACGAGTTTGCAGACGATCACGGCAGGTCCCATCAGCAGGCCGGACCAGGCCAGCACCCTCCCGAGATTGCGCCGTGCCCGCCCGGCCCGCAGTTTCGGCGGTTGGTGGCCATACGGGGTGGCGGCGCTTTCTTTCATGCAGACATGATACACGTCTGCGGTTCCGGATGATGATAGAACTGCGTAACGCGAAGAGCGCGACGGCCGCAACGGACTACAACTGCGTTGCTCACGCCAAGGCGCCAAGCCGCGAAGAAAAACAACTACAAGGCAACGTCAGGATGGACAGGAATGAAGTGGAGACGGGTTCCAGGTGGAGCGTACCACCAGAACTCGTGTCCATTTCCGTCCTGAACTCCTGACTCAAAATGCAGTTCTTTGCGCCGTGGCGCCTTTGCGTGGCCAATTGTAGTTCGGCTGTTGTTGAAGTTTCGACGACGGGGACAGTCCCCAACTGCGGGGACAGTCCCCTGATTCTCGGCTTACAAAGGAACAGCGCAACGCGAAGAGCGCGACGGCCGTAACGGACTGCAACTGCATTGCTCACGCCAAGACGCCAAGCCGCCAAGAAAAACAACTACAAGACA
>JAGQRI010000069.1 GCA_020425515.1 Planctomycetota bacterium
ACGAATTGCGAATTGCGAATTGAGGAGGCCCCTAATTCGTAACTCGCAATTCGTAATTCGTAATTGTCGTTCAACGTTTTTCCTCATGGCGGACGACGCGCGTCAACTGGTTCAGGTCCATCGACGCGCCCTGGAACTGCAGCGTCGTCTTGTAGTTCTCGTCGGCGAAGGCGCCGCGCTTGAAGTAGAAGTAGACGCGCCACTCAATGCGGTCGGCTCGGATGCCGTCCGGCGAATCCGGCAGGTTCGTGAAGTCCTGGGTCTGTTCGTACAGCGTGCTGCCCAGGTCCTCGGTGTTGGCGGCCCCCGGCGCGAACTCGAACGAATACAGCCCGCCGATCCGGTTGGTCGGCACGGAGCCCCAGTCGGGCATGCGCCGCCCGGGCAGCTTGAAGCGCACCACCAGCCGCGCGCCGATCGCGTTGCTGTGGCGCGACATGTCGGCCAGCGGGGCGTACTGGATGCGCCAGCGGAACTTCGAGTAGATCGAATTGCGGAACGCGGCCGAGCCCTGGAAGTACGAGATTTCCGGGCTTTCCGCGCCCGGTATCCCCTCGGCCGCGGAGTTGTGGTACGCCGACGAGGTCGTGCCGCCGCCGCGCGCGTTGGTCGAGTGATAGTCCGGGAACCAGTCCGGGAAGCGGACCGGCTGGTCGAAGAACAGCGCCCGCGTGCTGTAACCCATCGCCTGCGTGCCGTAGGAGCCGCGGAACAGCGCCTGCGGATCATCCGGGTTGTTGTACACGCCGCAGTTGATGTTGCCGGTACGGATGGTCGCGCCCTGGTTGGATGGGTCCGGCAGCTGGACTTCCTGGTAGCGCTGGTAGCCGATGATCTCGGTCTGGCCTGACTCCTCCTCGATGCGGATGAAGCCGTACGGGCGGAAGGTCTCCTCGCCGAGCGTCGTCGCGATGAAGCTGGTGCGCGGCGTGCCGGAGGCGTTGGGGCGCCCGACGCGCAGGCTGGCCATGTTCATGATCGGCGTGCCGCCGGCGTGCGCCTCAACGGGCGAGCCGAGAATCCCGCGGCTGATGTCCACCAGCCAGTAGGTGTCGATGGTGCTGGTCTGGCCCGTGACCGGGTTGGTGACCAGGATCTGCCGGACCTCGGTGCCGCGGTAGGCAATCAATTCGTTGTCCACGTGCACGACGCCCATGTTCGGCGGCAGCGGCGTGTTCACCTGCACGTCCTGCGCGTTGCCGGGGATGGCGTCCGTCATGTCGCTGACGAGGCGGAAGTTGCCCTTGGTGTACTTGCGGAATTCAAAGGCGTCGAAGTCGCCGGTGTTCACCAGCGCCGCGCCCGACGAGCCGCCGTCCTGCGTGCGCGGGTCGGGCGCCGCGAACGACCACTGCGTGGGCATCTGCACCGGCAGCTCCCCCGTGGGGAACTTGCACAGGTTGGTGTTGCGGTTCCACTGGTTGGCATTGTTGGGCGGGAAGGTCAGCCTGGTGTGGTCGTCGAGCCCGCAGATGAACTGGTTCTGGTTGCCCGCGGACGGCGAAGGCAGCACCCCGCCCGTGCTGAAGGTGGCGTTGAACGTCACCCAGTCAACCTGCATGTCGGTCAGCGGTTTGTGCCGCCTGATCTGGTGCTGTTCCTTGTTCGAGTTCTCGTCCTGCACCAGCGTGATGATGTCGGTTTCGCCGGTCTTGACAGTCGTCCCGAAGGTCGGCAGGACGCGCGCCGCGGCGATATGCCCGGCCACACCGGTGCCCATCGCGCCGCGCCACGGGCTGAACGGCACGGCGTTCTTGTTGTCGTTCAGAATGCAGTGGCGGGCAAAGATCGTGAGCCGCGAGAAGTCCAGGTAGAACAGCCCGGGGAACAGGTTGTCATCGTTGCCGGTGGCGGTGGCGCCCGGGACGCTGATGCCGTTGTCCGGGTTCCAGACGCGGTTGTAGAAGAACCACTCGTCGTCCACCTGCACGATCGAGCGGTCGTGGTAGCCGAGCACCGAATCGACGTCGATACTCAGCGGCATCACCACGCTGCCCAGCGCCAGGAAGTTGATGATGTTCGCGTCAACCTGGTTGCCCGCGGCCGGGACCATCAGGTCGGTGTAGGTGCCCAGGAAGTGCCACCAGGTGTTCGCCGGCTTGTAGTTGAAGTTCTGGTCGTAGCGCGCGATGACGTTCAGCCCGCTTGCGCTGACGCCGTCGTAGGCGACGTATTCCATCTTCAGGTTGGCCAGGCGCAGTTGCTGCGGGTTGGCGTTCAGGTTGGGCGGCTGGACGACCATCGGGTCGCGCACGTTGTGCGGCACGGGGTAGACGCCGGTCCCGGTCGGAGGCGTGTTGGAGTTCCCGTCGTCGTTCCAGTTCGGGTACTCGAAGGTGAGCGGAATACCGGGCGTCGAGCCCTTGGGCATGTAGTCGTTCCACGCCAGGCCGATGACCGCGACGATGCCGCGCTCGGGGATGCCGGTGTAGTCGTCCAGCGGCAGGTGGTTGGGGTCGCCGCCGCGGGTGTCGTCGCCGGCGCCCGCGAAGCCGGCATCCGGGCCGAGCTCGGTCGAGCGGAAGTACTTCGAGTCGTTGCTGCCCGCCTTGGAGACGCGATAGAACGAGCGCGCGCCCAGGTTGCTGTTCAGCAGCCCCTGCGTCTGCGGCAGATCGGGGAACTGCGGCACGTCCACGTTGTTGCTGTTGCTGTTGTAGGCGCGCAGACCGTCGGTGTAGCCGAACACGGTCACCTGGCTGCCCTGCGGATGGAAGGCCGGCGCCGTGCCGCGCGCGCCGCGCCGGATGTTCAGCAGCGCGTAGCCGTTGTTGCCGTTGTACTCGATGGCCTCGCTGCCGATCACCACGACGCCGCGCGGCGGATAGCCGTCCACGTCCTGCTGGTCTACCGGCAGGTCGATCGTGACCGCGCCGCCGATGGCCGGGTTCTCGAGGTCCTGCTGTAGCGTGGTGGTCCGCGTAAGCCACGCGCCGTTGGTCTGGCGGAAGGTGTGATTGACCACGGGCTGGATGCTGGTGCCGCCGGCGGTGGAGTTCGCGTCGCCGTCGAGCAGCAGGCTGATGTGCGAAAGTTCGTCGCCTTTCCAGTTCAGCGCCATGTGGTACCAGTCGCCGTTGCGGAAGTGCGCCGGGTCGAGCTCGTAGCGAAGCTCGGTGTACGCCTCCTGTAGGGTGCGGTCCTTCACGCGGAACACCAGCCCGCTGTTCTTGCCCGCCAGCCTGTACGCGCCCTTGCGGTCGCCCCACCACAGCAGGCTCATGCGGTTGCTGTACTCCTGCTCGGCGACGTCGAAGATGTAGTGGTTCTGCGCATGGTCCTGCCATTGCGGGCGGTACCAGAAGCTGAACATGCCCGCTTCCACGTTGCCGGCCTCATAGCTGCTGACCGAGCCTGGCGGCGTCACCTGCTGGACGTTGCTGTAGAACTTTTCCGGGCGCACCTTGTCGTCGGCGAGGTTGTTCATGTTCTGCGGCACGCGGGTGGTCCACGGTTGCGGCGGGCCGTTGAGCGTGCTGAGCCCGCGCCAGCGGCGCACCACGCGCTCGTCGGCAAGGTAGTGCAGATACGGCAGCTCGAGCAGCCCGACCGCCCGCTGGTTTTTGGTACCCGCGAGTTGCAGTTGCATGATGTTGCCCTGCGGCAGTTCCATCTCGCGCCTGAGCTGCTCGTAGGTGAACCAGCTGTAGGTGCGCTCGTTGTCGCTGCCGATCTGCACCCATTCGCGGAACGCATCGCGCGCCATGGCGCCGCCGGCCGGCTGGTAGCGCGTGGCGAACGCGTCGACCATATAGGTGTCGAGGCTGTCGAAGCGGAACTGCGCCGTCACCGCGCCCTGGTTGCGCGTAGCGTAGGGGTAGCGCTGCTGGTTGGCGAACAGCCCGACCTGCTGTGCGTTGATCGGCGCCGGCTGCTGCTGCGAAAGTTCGGTCAGGAACTGCAGCAGGTCGTCGAGGTCCGTGAACGGCTCGTCACCGTGCGTGCGGTCGTAGATCGCGCCGGCGATCTCATACGCCTGCGCCTTTGAGATCGGCATGTTGCCGGTGCTCTGCCCGCGCGGGCCGACGCCGTGGAAGACGGCCGCCAGCGTATCCGGGTTGGCGGTGTTGATGTTGATCGAGGCGCGCTCGGCGGTCTCGATCACCCAGGCTTCGTTCTGGTTGATGGTGCGGTCGCCAAGGCAGGCGATGGTCAGCCCGCCGTACCGCGAAGGCTGGTTGTTGTTGCCGGGGCGCCCCGGGTAGCTGCCCAGCACCATGCCCAGGAACGACTCCTTGTTGCCATCCAGGCGGCGCAGGCGCACCAGGCAGCCGCGCCCGAGCCCGGACCAGAACGCCACGTTGTTGGCCGGGTTGGGGCGGCGCGGGTCGAGGGGCTGGTAGTAATCCTGCTGCACGCCGATCTGGTCGTCGTACTGGATCTGCAGCGCCATCTTGCCGCTTTCGCCCATCGCCACCATGTCGCCGCTGACGACGACGTGCGGGTAGCACCAGCCGCCGTCGTAGTGCTCGGTCGGGCAGATCGTCGTCGCGTTCTCGTCGAGCCACTGGTAGGTGACCGGGTCCAGTCCCTCCGGCCAGCCGTCGAGTCGCTGCCCCATGATCACCGGCGCGACCGCGAAGTCCGGCGCGAACCAGCGGCCGGGCTCGGCAATGCGGCGCACGTCACCGACGCTGTTGAAGATACCGGGGCGGAAGCCGTCCGGGCTCTGCATCCAGCTCCAGTAGGCGATCTTGTAGGCCGTCGGCGTGGTGACGTATTCGCCGGTCTGGATTTCGCGCCCGACGCTGTTCCAGACGAACAGGGCGTTGGCGCTGTTGTAGGGCGGGTTGGGGATGCAGTTGTAGAGCACGTTGCCGCGCCGCAACTGGTACTTGAAAAGCTGGTTGTCGATCACGACGTAGCCGCCGCCGTGCTGGTCGTCGCTGCCGACGTCGTCGTAGGCGTCAAGGAAGCTGGCATCCTCCAGCACGATCTGCTCGTAAATGCCGCCGGTGGACGACGCGTTGCTGGTCACGGTGCTTGAGCCGATCATGTTGCCGACCAGCGCGACGGTGCTGAAGTTCAGGTTCACCTTGCCGGTTTCGTCCTGCACGTTCATGCCGAGCACGCGGCTGTGCGGGTCCTCAACGCGGAACTTCGGGTTGCCGTTGTCGTCCACGAGCCCGGGGAACAGCGGCGGCTGATCCTGCCAGCCCTCGAAGTCGGCCAGCAGGTCGATGACGCTTTCGTCGTAGCCGTCCACCCACGGGTTGTTGTCGTTGGTGACGTCGGACGGGATGGTCTGCTCCCAGCGCGCGAATTCGTTCAGGCGGTTGCGGGTGTTCAGGCGCGCATAGGCGTGGTCGGCGCCGGTGCGGGTGATGATGCGGGTCTGCTCGCCGCCGAGGCTGGCGACGCTGGTGCCCTGCTGCTGCGACATCAGGAAGGTGAAGCTGACGGCCAGTACCAGCAGCAGCGCCAGGATGACCATCACCATCATCAGCGCGGCGCCCCGGCGATTGTGGTCTCGGGTGTTCATGGCGTGTTCCCCGGTTTGGCGGGTTGGGGTTTGTTCTCGGGCTTGGGCGGGGTTTCCCACGGGAGGATGTCGACGTAGTCCCAGGTCACGGCGCCGAGCGGGTGGAACGTCACCTGCAAACGGACGACTTCGCCGTTGTCGATCGCGGCCAGGTACACGAACATGGCGCCCGGGTGACGGGCCGGGTCGAGCTTGCCGGACGCGTCGTAGTAAATGTGCTGGATGGCCGGCACGGGCTCGGTCGGCAGCCCGGGCGGCGGGGGCTCCGGTTGCGGGCCGCTGTTGCTTTGGGTGACCGGGCCGTTGGGCTTGTTGGGCTTGTTGTAGACCCCCTCGGCCTGCCCCTCGATTTCGAGTTTGGGGTCCACGCCCGGCGGCACCAGTTGCGCGCCGTCGAGAGTGAGCGTCTGGCTGCTGATCAGGCTGTTCAGCTCGAAGTTGTCGATGCGGCAGATCACGCCGCCGATCTGCACGTCCACGCCCATCGCCGACGGCACGCTGAAGCCGTTGTCGGGGATCACGCCCTCGGTGACGCGCCCGTCAACGTACAGGCTGACGCCGTACTGGCTGACGGCAATCTCGACCGTGCACCAGCGGTACAGCGCGATCCAGGTTTCCGAAACCGCGGACACGCCGCCGCTGTTGAGTTCCAGCTTGACGGCATTTTCGCGGCGGTCCGCCACGCTGATCGTGAACACGCTGCCCATCGTCACGATGGTCGAGCCGCCGCCGCCGAGCGGGAAATAATCGAACGAAACCGCGATGCCCTCGTAGTCGCCTTTGACGTCGTACTGCTCGGCCCACGGGATGGTGAATCTCGACTGCGTCTCCGGCAGCTCCAGCGCGCCGCCGTCGCGCAGCATGAACTCGCGCCCGACCCGGTTGGTCGCGCCGCCCGAGGCCGTGGCGACGACGTTGCCGCTGCCCAGCGACCACTGCGAGCCCTCGAAGGCGAAGGTGGCCAGACGGCGGCGGGCAAGCGCGACGACCTGGTCGTGCTTGTAGTCGATCACCAGCTCGGAGTGCACTTTGCGCACGCTGCTGTTCTGGCGGATGTTGCCCACCATGGCGCGGATGCCGCGAGCATTGCGCTCGAGTGCGGGGCCGGTGGCGCCGGGGCCGAGGAACGTCGCGAACACCAGGAAGGCGACGATCAGGATGGCGATCACCACCAGCAGCTCAAGCATGGTGAAACCACGCCTGCGGGCGCTGTGCAGATTTGAAGTCAATGCCGGCATAGCCATACAACACCAGCGATTGCAGGGGGTGGTGCGTATTAAGCATCCTCGCAAAACAGGGTGCCGATGCAAGCCGGGTGGGCCAGCGGGGTATGCCCATACGCAGTTGCGGATAAGGCTTGCGCGAGAAGGCAAACACCAAATCGGATTCCTGAACCACCACGATCCGATGTCGCATTCAAATCGCGCGGCATGCCTTGCCGGGACACGCGCGGCAAATAGAATGTCTCACGCTTACTGCTGTGTTCGCCAGCCTGACGACATAGTTTGCGGCGCCGATGAACGTGCCAGGGGAGGACCTTCTCGTCCTGTCAATAATTCAAGCCCTCCCACTTCGTTGAGGGACGGGTTGGACAGGCCGGAAACCACCCACCTTGCTTATCAAGGGTGCACAAACTGTTCAGCGCAGCGACACGAGTGGTTTGCTGAAAAGGAAACGAGGCCGGGCCGAGAGCACGGCCCGTTTTCGTTTTTCACAGAGCTTCGGCCTCACGCCAAGGCGCAAAGACGCCAGGAACGATAGCTACAGACCTCGCGCAGAGACCGCAGAGTACGCGGAGTTGTCTTTCTCTGTGGCCTCCGCGCTCTCTGCGCGAGACCGCTTTTTGCAGTTCTTGGCGTCTCTGCGCCTTGGCGTGAGATCGAGTAGCCGGCTTTTGCGTTCCGGTCGGCTGTGCGCGCACGTAAAAGGCGCTGACGGAGAATCGCTATGACACGCCATGTTTTGACCGCCTTGTTGCTGCTGCTCGCACTGTGCGGCGTTCGCGCGCAGGACGAGCCCAAGCCGCAGCCGGCAGACTCGGTGATTGAGGCCGACGGCAACCACGCCGTGGTCGAGCCGTTCACGCACATCGACTACAAGCCGCTGGTCGAAAGCAGCGGGCTTCAGTACTGGCAGGGCGCCTGGTGGTCGCACAACGACAGCGGCGGCGCGCCTGTGCTGTACCGCGGCGAGACGCCCGACTTCAAGGGCGCGCACCCCTACAGCGTCAAGGGCGCCAAGGCCGTGGACTGGGAGGAGATCACCGTCATCGGCGACGACCTGCTGGTCTGCGACATCGGCGACAACCACCGCCGCCGCGACGACCTGATGCTGTACCGCGTTGCCTGGAACGCCGACACCGCCGAGCTGAGCCTGAAGGCCAAGTACCCGGTCGCCTACCCCGACGGCAGCCACGACGCCGAGGCCGTGGCCGTCGTGGGCGGCAAGCTCACCATCGTCACCAAGCACCGCGGCGAAGGCTTCACGGGCGTCTACCAGTTCAATGAGCTGAAGGAAGGCGAAACCAACACGCCCGAGTTCGTCGGCAAGCTCGACATCGACGAGCACACCATGATCACCGCGGCCGACTACGACGCGGAACGCAAAAAGCTGGTATTGCTCAGCTACACGCGCATTTTCATTTATGGCGACAAGCTGGAGGGCAAGCCCGAGCGCAGCCTGCTGCTCTACGCGCAGCAGTGCGAATCGCTGTGCCTGCACGACGGCGCGGTCTACTACGGCAACGAACAGGGCGAGATCTTCAAGGTCGACAACTTCCTGGGCGGCAAATACGAAAGCCTGCTGCCGCCGCGGGTGAAGGCCGAGCTGCCGGTCGCGGCCGGGGACATTGAGCCTGACGGCAGCGGCGAAAGCTGGAAGGAGGGGGCGTTCACGCTTCCGCTGGCAAGCCTGAACGCGAAGGAATACCTGCGCTGGAAGGTGTGCGGCGCCTACCTGATGCTGGCCGGGCGCTTCGACTACGACAGCTTCAACAGCAGCAGCGAAACCGGCGACCGGCTGGGCTCGGCGCTGATGGTAATGATCGGGCGCGAGGAAACCGAGTTCCTCAAGGGCGACGAGTTGCACCTGTGGCTGGGCGACAACGGCGTGACCGGCGTCGACGCCTGGAAGCTCGACCCGGAAAAGTTCACGCTGTCCGTGCTGCCGGGCGCCAAGTGCAGCGGTGAGGTGAAGGCCAAGGTCTGGACGTTCGAGTACGCGATCCCGCTGACGCAGGTGTTCGGAGAAGGCGAATTGCCGGCCAGGTGCGTCGCCAACGTATGGGCCTACAACGTACACGGGCGCGGCGAGCCCCACCTCGCGGGCGACACGCTGTTCTGCTTCGGCAACCCCTACGTCTGGGCCGACGTCGGGATCAAGCAACCGGCGAAGAAGGACGACTGATCCAAGCCCCGCCTGCCAGGGCTGGGGGCGAGTCCGCGAACAAAGAGCAAAGCAAAACCCCGGCCGCCATGACCGGGGTTTGTGTTTCGCTCGACATCCGTCGATTTGCCCCCGGCCCTTGCGGGCCGGGCTTTGATACCTACTCCGCGTCGTAGCTGGGCAGGATCTGTTCCATCTCGCCCGTTTGCGGATCCATCGCGTACAGCACGTCGATCTGGTAGTTGTTGCGCTGCTTGCGGCTGATGACGGCCACGAAAACGATGTCCTTGTTTTCGAAGCTGCTCGAGGCCTTCCACTCGACGGTCGTGCCGGCGCTGATGTTTTCGTTGGTCTTGTTCTCGCCGCTGACGAGCTCGAACGCGAGGCGGACGCGGTTGGTGCTGCTGCCTTCGGCGTCCTTCATCTTGAGCGTGCCGCGGTTGGCGCCCTGCTTGCCGTCGTAGGCCTGCTCGAAGACCTGCTCCTTGTTGGTGGGCACGCCGTCGTCGTTCAGCCAGATCTGGTGGGCGCGCAGGCGGACGTTTTCTTTGTCCCAGGAGTCATCGTAGTTGGTCGCGATCATGGCGACGCGTACCAGCGTGGCATCCGCGCGGGGCTTGACGGCCTCGATCTGCGGCTTGGGCATGCCCCCGCAGCCTGCAATCAACGCGCCGAAAACCAGCACAGCGAAAGTGGCAATGAACTTCATCGCTTCTCCGTATCAGGTTGTGAGCATTGCTAGCACGAGTTTGCCCAAAGCTGCGGCAAAGTCCACTGTGCAGGATAATCAGCCCGGGTTTCCAGCGCATACCCTTCATTTCATGAACCCTTAACCGCCGAAATCGGACTACACTTGCACCATGAAGCTGCCAGTCAAAATCGCCATCACCGCCGGCCTGATCGTCGCGGTTGTCGTCGGCGCGGGCGTCGCGTGGTACTTCGCGGACGGACCGAACACCTACGAAGTCGAGAAAACCCACACCGAACCGTCCAGGCCGTCCGACCTGCTGGCCGACGACAGACTTGAAGACAAACACCCGGTATTCGACCCGGACCTGATCGAAAGCCGCCCCTTGGGCGAGCACGACAATCCGTGGCAGATCAACAGCAGCGCCGCGGTGATCAAGCTGGACGTGCGGGATATTCGCACAAGCGAAGACCCCGCTATGCAGCGCCTGTACCCGGACTACGCCAGCGCGGCAGCGGCGATCGAAAAGGCCGGCTATCACGTACTGCCGAGCGTGAACCTGCTGGGCGGCAAGGCCAAGCAGTTCGACGACGGGCTGTACGCGGCGATGGACCTGTACATGGCCCGCAACGCCGAGGTCGGCGTACGCGACGTCGAGCTGTGCGTGCGCCAGGTGTTGACCGAACTGATGCCGACCGGCGAGGCCTACGCATGGCTATGGGCCAGTCTCGAACTGGGCGGCTACGTCGGCACGGACGAATACCAGCGCCGCCCGCCCATGGCCGACCGGTTCATTGCGGAATTCCTGGGCGACAAGGCGCAATCCCAGCCGGTCGGTTTCTACAACTGGAACGAGAAGCTGCAGCGCGTCTTCCGCTTCCTGCGCTATCTACAACAGGGTTTCAAGCGGCGTGAAGGCACGCCCAACGTAGTCGCGCGGGCATTGCGCAAAAATGCCCAGGCGCGCGAAGCGTACGCCCGCATGCTCGACTTCTACCGCCACCTGACCAACCCGTTCATCAACCTGTCGCTGCTGCCGCTGGCCGAGCCCGCCAACGCGGACAAGAGCCTCGACGAGCTGGCGGCCGTGGGCGGGCTTCGGCACGTGGAAGTCGCGTTCCTGCCGTCGTCGGATGCGCCGGAGACCGAGCTGTTCGAGCGCCTGTACCCGGAGGGCATGCCCGCCGGCGCGGACCTGATGATGGATTTGATCAAGGCGATCCGCGACGGCGCCGTGGATCTTGCGCCGAAACCGAACAGCGGCTGGTACGACTACCAGTTGCACGCGCTGGAAACCCTGCTGCTGCCGGGCAAAGGGCCGGAAAGCAACAAGCTGCTGCTGACCAAGAAGTACAAGCTGCGCCTGGTGGAAGCATTTAAAGCCATGGTCACCAAGACGCGCGAGACTCACGTGCGGCAAATGATGGCCGCTGGGGGAAACACGTCTGTTGCGGAGAGAGGGCCGCCCCCGGAGTCACTGTCGCCGCGCTTGCGCCTGGAGCCGAACCCGACCTACTACCTGCGCATCGCCCGCAGCTACGCGTTTCTGCAGACCTACCTGATGACCGTGGTCGAGAACCTGAACTCGATGCCCGGGCTGCGCGCCGACGGCCCGCGCGACTTCCCGCTCGGTGACGAACTCGAAAACATGCGCCAGCTTTTCTATGGGCTCTACTTCGTCAGTTGCGACGACATCGGCCTGAAGCCGGAACTGTTGAAGGACGAAAACGCGGACCCCGTATACCACCGCGTGCTCGCCGCCAAGTGGCTTGAGGACTGGCAGCACGACCCGGACCTTGCCGTCGACACCCGCGTGGGCGTGCCGGTCTACCGCATGCCCGGTGAGTACACGCGCTTCTGGTGCACGGTCGGCGTGCGCCCGATCAAGCTGCGCGCCAGCTACGTCACCAGCCCAAGCTGGCGCCCGACGCCGAAGCCGGACGCAACGCCGGCCGATTGGGAAGAGATCGAAAGCTACAACCTGACGCCTGAAACGTGGGTGATTCTCGGCGACGACTTCGTTGAGGTACAACGGAAAGGCGACGCCACCCTGACCCGCAAACAACTGCGCGAAGTCTGCGACCAACACCAGACCAAACAGGAAATCGCCGCGGCGTTGGCGGATTAGACCGTTGCGGAACTACTCGTCGTCGGGTTCGTCCACGCCGCCGCCGGCCCTGCGGGCGGCTTCCTTGTGGTAGGCGTCGAGGATCGCCTTGTGGACGTAGTCGCGCACCTCACTGCGGATCGGGTGCACCAGGTCGAAGTGCAGCTTCGCGCGTCCGCGGGCGTCGGTGTCGGCGCGGTTGTGCGGAAGCTTGGCTCCGCACTCGTTGCAGTACTTGGCGCGCAGGTGGTTCTTGTAGCCGCACTTGGCGCACTTGTCGGTGATTTTACGCGAGGGCATGGCGATGAAGGGGGCTTCATCGCCTTGAATGATTTTAAGGTCCTTGATGACGAACGCGTTGTTGAGAGTCACGCTGCAATAGCCGAGGAGTTTTTCGTCGTCTTCAGATGCGAGCTTTACCCGTACTTCCGTGACTTCAATGTCACGCATGGGTTCATCCCCATACTTCACCCCGAGGCAACGATTTTACCGCGAAGGCTCGCCCCAATGCCCTTGCCGTCAGCGACTGAACCAGTCGTTGTGCGTCAGCCGTGCCCGATACGAGGAACACAATCGACGAACCCGAGCCGCTTACAAATCGCACAAGAACGTCCGGTTCATGTGCGGTTTCGGACCAGGCCTGGTTCAGTTTTCCCGACACCCTCAGAGCTGATTCCTGGAGGCGATTAAAGATCAGCGGTGCAAGCTCTGTACTTCCGGGTTGTTCGGGCAAATCATGAAATAAGTAACAGTTGCGAGGCGCGTACGTCAAGTCCCGGGAAAGCTCGGTGTAGACTTTACCGGTCGGGCAGACCTCTTCCGGGTAAAGGATCACAAGATCAGCGTCTACAATATCTTGTATCTGCTGGACCTGCTCTCCCCGACCCGTGCAAACAGCGGTTCCGCCCTCGACAAAAAACGCACAGTCACTCCCGACTTGCGAGACTATATCCCTTAGATCATTTTTGTGCAAATTAAGGTCCCATAGACGGTTCAAGGCGTTCAGTGCGTTCGCCGCGTCGCTACTGCCGCCGCCCAGCCCGGCCCCGTGTGGAATCTGTTTGCTCAAGGCGATGTGTGCACCCCGCCCGGAGGCGTGCTGCCGTCGCATGATTTCGGCCGCGCGGTACACCAGATTCTGCGTCGGGTCGCCGAGGTCAATGTTGCACTCGAGGGTCAGTTGGTCGGCTTCGCTGACCGTGATCTCGTCGAACAGGCTGACCGTCTGCATGACGGTTTCGATCTCGTGGTAGCCGTCCGGGCGCTTGCCCCGGATCTCGAGGAACCAGTTGATCTTGGCGGGCGCCTTGATGGTGATCGTCATGCCGCCAGTGTTCGCTGTCTGGCGCCCCCTGTCGAGAGGGTGCCTACGGCGACTGGGGCGTGAGTTCGGCGCTGCCGTTCTGTTCGCCGTGGGTGACGTGCACGCGCAGCTTCTCGAACGTGAAGCCCACGTCCTCAACAGGCTTGTAGTCCATGCCGCCGGCGCTGCCGCCCGGGTTGATGCGGCTGACACGGGCGTTCAGGATCTCGAACGCCATGCGGTAGATTTCCTTGCCGTCTTTCTCGGCCTTCATCTCGATGACCACCGAGTTCAGAGAATCGCCGGTCTGGCACAGGCGCATCAGCACCGGCGTGGCGGCGTCGCTGTAGCGCATGACGGAAACGTCGTACAGGTGCACACGGCGAGGGGCGCCGGCCGCGGGGGGCTCGGCGGCCATGCCGTGCGAGAACGAGAGGATGTCGCACTTGTCGCTCACGTTGTCGCCGGACTTGAGGAAGCGCCCCAGGCTGTTGAAGCGTATGGTCCAGCTCTGCTTGATGTCGTCGGTCATGGTTGGTTTCCGCACGCTGTGAGCAAATCCAGTCTACCCCACCAAACGCGCGCGGGTTGCGAAAATGTGACGGGTCGGGGCCGGGGCGGTTTCAGCATTCGTAACCAGCGATTGACGAAGTGTGGCACAGGCAATCTTGCCTGTGGGGCTGAGCGCAGCGAGGCCCGGCCCGTCGCGGCAAAGGCGCCGCGACCACAGGCAGGATTGCCTGTGCCACGCGAACCAGCTGAACATGAACCATGAAACTGCTCTAGCGCTTCACCCTGCGGGCGATCTCGCGCTTGGCCTGCTTTTCTTTCAATGCCTGGCGCTTGTCGTAGAGTTTCTTGCCCTTGCAGACGCCCAGTTCGACCTTCGCAAAACCGTTCTTGAAGTAGATCGACAGTGGCACCAGAGTCAGCCCTTGCTCCTGCAGTTTCTGGCGCAGCTTCAGGATCTCGTTCTTGTGCAACAGCAACGCGCGCTTGCGTTTGGGTTCATGCACTTCGATCTGGTTGCCGCGGTTCCATTCCGGGATCTGCAGGTTCATCAGCCAGGCGAGGGACCGTTTCTTGTCGACGGTCGCGTGGGCGTCGGCGATCACGCAGTGCCCGGCGCGCAGGGATTTGACCTCGCCGCCGGTTAACTTGATGCCGGCCTCGTACTTTTCCAGCACGTGGTAGTCGTGAAAAGCGCGGCGGTTGGTGGCGATCACCTTGCGCCCGGGTGCGGCATCAGTCTTGGCCATGACGCAACCTTAACGAAGCCCGGTTGCACGCGCCATCCAGGGCTAGCCGTCACGGCTCAACTTCCACGAGTCCGGGTGGGCCGCCGCGTGAACCACAGCAACAATCCGAATGGGTTCCTCGAGCGGCATGTAGAACACCTTGAACGGGAACTGCTTCAGCAGGATCCAGCGGACGTCCGGTTCGATCGACGGGTGGGCTTCCGGGTGCTCCAGGATTTCGACAAAGGCGTGGCGCAGTCGAGCGCTGAATTCAGCCCCCAACCCGGCCTGGGCATGACCATAGTACGCAACGGCGGCACGAACATCCGCCTTGGCCTGCGGCTCGATGAACAGCAGATTCATTTGTCTGCGTTGAGATTGTCGAGAAACTCGAACGCGTCGGTGCCCTGGCCTGGATCGCGACGGTATTCCTCAACACGTTTCCGGACCAGTTCGCGCTGCCAGTCAGGCGTCGGGACTTCCGCGCCCGCCGACGCCAGCGATTGGCAGATCATCTCAAGCAGCTTCATACGTTCTTCGACGCTGAGCTTCTCAATCTGTTCACTTGTGAGTGTTCCGGCCATATGACCATTCTAGCAAGCAGTTCGCCCTGGAACCACGCAGGTTCAAACATCCGCAGCGAGAACCCATGACCTCCCTGAAAGCGCGGCGGTTAGTGGCGATCACCTTGCGCCCGGTTGCACGCGCCATCCGGGCTAGCCGATGATCCGGCGAGAGACAAACTCAGGGTCGGCACCCGCATATAGGACAGCAATCACGCGAACCTCACCGGCTCCGCATCGATAGTAAATCGAATACGGGAAGGCACGCACGGTCGTACGACGTACCTGGCCTTCCCAGATCGGATATGCTTCCGGGTGCTCGGCCATAACCGAAAGTTTGTCCCGCACCTGTTGTCTTAAACGATCACCCAGTCCCTGCGAAAGCGACTCGTAGTAGCAGTAGATGGCGTCGAGTTCGTCGAGCGCTTCGGGTTCAAACCGGACCGGTGTCATGCCTTGCGCTTGCCGAGGCTGGCCAGCGCTTCGTCAGCAGGTATGCCGGGATGCGGATCCTCTTCCATCCGATTCAAGCGCTGTTCGATGATTGCGCGGTGCCACTCAGGAGCTGGCAACTCGTCGGATTGCTCTGCGAGACTTTCACAGATGAGTTGCAGCAACTTCAAGCGTTCTTCGACGCTGAGCTTTTCGATCTGTTCGCTTGTGAGTGTTCCGGCCATTCATTCATTCTAGCAGCCAGACGGCCCTGCAACCATGCCAGTTCAGGCGTCGGCGCGGTCGAGGGTGCGGTAGCCGATGGCCTCGCTGATGTGCTCGGCGGCGATCTCAACGCTGCCTTCGAGGTCGGCGATGGTGCGGGCGATCTTGCGGATTCGGGTGTACGCCCGCGCGCTGAGTTGCAGGCTTTCCATCGCCGTGTCGAGCAGCGCTTTCACCGGGCCGTCGAGGTCGGCGTACTGGCGCACCTCCTTGTCGGTCATCCCGGCGTTGTTGTGCAGCCCCTTGCGCGCGCCTTTGAACCGGCGGGTCTGGGCATCACGCGCGGCCTGCACCCGCTGCCGCATCTCGGCCGAGCCCAGCCCGGTCGCGCCGCCGGACAGTTCCTTGTAATCCACGCTCGGCACTTCGAGGTGAATATCAATCCGGTCCAGCAACGGCCCGCTGATGCGCCCGCGGTACTGCGCGATCTGCCTTGGGCTGCACACACAGCGTTTGGTCGCGTGCCCCAGATACCCGCACGGGCACGGGTTCATGGCGGCCACCATCATCATGCGCGCGGGGTAGGTCTGGCTGCCGGATGCGCGGCTGATCGTGACCGTGCCGTCCTCAAGCGGCTGGCGCATGACCTCGAGCGTTTTCCGGTTGAACTCGGGAAATTCGTCCAGGAACAGCACGCCGTTGTGCGCGAGGCTGATTTCGCCCGGGCGCGGATTCGTCCCGCCGCCGATCATGCCCGCGTCGCTGATCGTATGGTGCGGGCTGCGGAACGGGCGTTTCGTGATCAGCGGCATCTCCTTCGTGACCAGCCCGGCGACGCTGTAGACCTTCGTCGTCTCCAGCGCTTCATCGAGCGTCATGCGCGGCAGCACCGTCGGCAGGCGCTTGCTGAGCATGCTCTTGCCGACACCCGGGTTTCCGAGCATCAGCACGTTGTGTCCGCCTGAGGCCGCGATCATCAGCGCCCGCTTGGCGGCTTCCTGCCCTTTGACGTCGCTGAAGTCGGCGCCGTAGTCCTCGGCGTGGTCGAAGTAGGCGTCGATGTCGGCGACGTACGGCTCGATCGGCTGGTTGCCGTTGATGAACCCGACGACCTCGCGCAGGTGCCCGGCCGGGATGATGTCGATGCCTTCCACGACCGCGGCCTCACCGGCGTTGTCCTCGGGCACGATCAGTGTTTTCACGTTGCGCTTCTTGAGTGCCAGCGCAATCGGCAGCACGCCCGACACTCGGCGAATGCGCCCGTCGAGGGCGAGCTCACCGATCATGGCGTGGCGTGAAATCGCTTCCGGGTCCACCTGGTGGTTCACGCCCATGGCGCCGACGGCAATCGGCAGATCGTAGGCCGAGCCTTCCTTCTTCAGGTCCGCCGGCGCGAGGTTCACGGTCAGGCGCAGCACCGGCCAGTTGTAGCCGGCGTTCTCGATGGCGGCGCGCACGCGCTCACGCGCCTCGGTGATCGACTTGTCGGGCAGGCCGACGACGATGAACATGGCCTCGCCGCCGGAGCCGTCGACCTCGACGTCCACAGGAACAGCCGAGATGCCGCTCACACCGGCGCTGGTAATCCGGACAATCATGGCGCGGTTATAGCAGTCCCGTCGGGCAATTGGGATTCCCCTGCCCTACATCGGCATCGCCGGGCCACGGGCGGCCTGGCTCGCGCGGCGGGCTGCTTCCTCGTAGCGCGCGCGGTTCGAGCGCACGCTTTCAATCGCACTCTGGAAGTACTCGTCGGCGCCGCGATCTTCCTTGCCCATGGCCCGGTCCATCGCGCATGCATGGCGCACGTCCTCGGTTACACGCCGCAGATCCGCGCCTGTGAAGCCTTCGGTCGCGTCGACGAGGGCGGGCAACCCGGACGGGCGCAGGGCCTCCGGCAGGTTCTCGATGTCGCGCTCGATGATTTTCCGGCGGGCGTCCGGGTTGGGCAACGCCAGTTCCAGCCACAGTTCGATACGCCCCGAGCGGATCAAGGCCGGAGGCAGTTGGGCTACGTCCATCGCTGTCATGACGACGCAGACGCGCCCGCTGCCGTCGCTTTCTATGCCGTCAAGCAACGTCAGCAGGTAACGGTACAGCCCTGATTCCCGGCTATTCTCGAAGATCACGTCGGTGTCGTCGATGAAGATGACGGACGGGGCGGATTCCTTCGCAGCGTGCACGACGCGCTGGATGTTTTCATAGAAGGTGTGCGAGCCCGCGATGATGCTGCCGTCGATCAGGAAGAACTTGCTGTGCATGCGCCGGGCCAGCGCGCGCCCGATGGTAGTCTTGCCCGTGCCCGGCGGACCCAGCAACAGCACGCCGCGCTTGCGTTTGAGGTCCAGTTCGCGGGCGAGCTCGATGTTCTCGAACGGCACCACCAGGTGCGCTTGCAGCGCCTCGATCACTTCTTCCGCGCCGATCAGTTCGTCGAAATCGACCTCGCGGACCTCGGAGATATTCACGTTGCCGGTCAGGTGGTGCGATTCGAGGTACTCAATGAAGGAAGCCGAGTTGACCTCAGGTTGCTTGGCCACCCAGTGGCAGGCTGTCTCCAGGTGGTACAGGTTGAGGCGCGGCGCGAAACGGTGAACGCGGTCAAAATCGATATGGGAGGCGTGGGCGTCTCCCAGGTGGACGGTACAGAAGCTGCGGTAGTCCTCCGGGGCGAACGCACGCAAGCCCACCACCTGGCCCATGTCCTGGAATTCTTCCGGGATATCGCTCGATGACACCATCAGCAGGCGCTTGTCAGTGCGCCGCACATAGTCGGCGATCGCATGCAGCGGCGTCTGCAGCCAGTCCTTGCGTGGATAGAAATGCCCGCAACCCAGGAAGCGTAACAGCACGTCGAAGTCGTCCATGTAGACTTCGTCGTGCTTCTCGAGCGCCTGCATCACCACTTCGAAGAATGCTTCCTCAACGGCGGCGGGATTGCGTTCGCGCCATCCTTCAAGCAGGCCCGCACCGTCCAGGCGGGCCGGCTTGCGGGAGTGGGCAACATGGTCGAGCACCGTAGTGCGCCCGCTGCCGCGACGCCCGGCCAGGAAGACGAGATTGCGCTCAGGCAGGACTTTTCGCAGCCAGTCGGCCGCACTCTGCTGCGCGGGCAGCAGTTTATGTTTCGTCGCCACAACCACCTCCGGCAAGGGGAACGTTCGGGTGCTTCAAGCATACCCCACGAACCCTCCCGGCGGGCGTCAGGCCCGATTTCGCCAGAGCGTACGCAAGCCGGCCAGCATTGCCGCGAACAGGCCGGCCAGCAGCATCCACGCGCCGGTACCGGTGCCGGTGCTGCAGTTGCTGTCGTCGCCACCGCCGCTTCCGCCGCTGGACGGTGCGGAACCGCCGAGCTCGAATGCGCCGATATCGACGCCGTTGCCGTCGTCGCGCCCGTAGCCTCGCTGGTCGGTTCCCAGCGCCAGCGGGTTGCTGCCGACGTTGCGCGCGGGGCTGGTGCTTGCGATGGCGTGGGTCATGGTCGAGCCGCCGTTGTTCGCCAGAGCGCTCAGCAACGGGTCCACGTTCAGCAGGTTGTTCGTGCCCGAGCCGGTCGATGCGCCGACAGAATCGCCCAGCAGGCTGCTGTTCATCGTGGTGATGCTGCCGTTGACGTCCGGCCCGATGTTCGCGCTGTTGTTGCTGATGATCGTGCTTTGCAGCGTCGTACCGGGGGTGTCCAGGTACATGCCGCCGCCCTGCAGGACGCCGACGCCGCTCGTTGAGCCGGTCACACCGGGGGTGTTGGCGCTGCCGCCCACACCCGGGCTTCCCGCTGACGGCGTGCCGATGGTGTTGAACGCGATGGTCGAGTTGGAGATCGTGAGCGAACCAGTGAAGCAATCGACGCCCCCGCCCGAGGAGCCGCCACCCGCGCCCGCACTGCCGCCTGCGCCGCCGATACCGGTAAATGCGTTGCCGCCCGCGCCGCCGTCGCCGCCGTCGCCCGGTGCGCAGGCGTTGCCTGAAAGCGTGCAACTGGTGATGTCGAGCGTGCCCGACCCCGTCGCCACGCCGCCTCCGTTGGCTCTCGCGCCGCTACCGCCCGCCCCGCCGGCGCCTCCGACAATGGCGGTCCCGCTGCCGGTTGCAGCACCCCCGGCGCCACCCGCCCCGCCGGCGCCGCCATCGACACTGTTGCCATTGAGCGTGGAGTTGAGCAGCGTCATTGACGTGCCCAGATACACGATCGCGCCGCCATACATACTGTTCGCGCTACCGCCGCTGCCGCCGGCACCGCCCAGCAATTTGGAAGCGCCGCCAGTTCCGCCGGCCCCGCCGTTGCCCCCGGTGGCGGCGTTCGCCGAAAGGGTGCAGGTGTCGATGCTGAGGCTGTTCCCGCCGAAGTAGACTCCAGCGCCCCTTGTCCCCCCTCCGCTGCCGCCGTTGCCGCCGGCTCCGCCGGCAGACAGGAAGGCGTTGCCGCCCGCGCCGCCGGCCTGGCCGTCACCGCCGGTCGATGTGTTGGAACTGATGGTCGAGTACGCGATCGAGACGTCGTCGGCATCAACGTACAGCCCGCCGGCAAAGGCGCCGCCGCCGGCACCGCCAGAGCCGCCGCTTGAACCGTTTTGCCCGCCGTCGCCGCCGACTGCGCCTGCCCCGCCGGTGCAGCTGTTACCGGTCAGGCTGGCGCCATCGATGTTCAGCCCGCCTTGCTCGGAATAGGCGGCCCCACCGTACGCGCCGCCGCCGTCTCCGCCGGGGCCGCCGTCGCCACCATTCGCACTACTCGCGCCATTCCTGCCAAAGCCGGCCGTACCACCCAATGCCTGGTTGGAACTGAGGGTCGTGCCACCGATGGTGAGGCTGCCCGAAACTTCGTTGTACAGTCCGCCGCCGGCGGCACTGCCCCCGTTGCCGCCTGCGCCCCCGGCATAGCCAAACGTACTACTTGCGCCCGCATTACCGCCCGCACCGCCCACGCCGCCAGTCGCTACGTTGCCGCTGAAGGTCCCGCCGTCGATCGTAACGGTTCCGGCGCCGAACCAAGCGCCCGCGCCGAAACCCTGGCCACCGTCCCCGCCGCTGCCTCCGTTACCGCCGCTTGTGACAGACGCGTACCCTGCGCCGCCGGGCCCACCGGCGCCGCCTGTGGCGTGATTGTTGGTGATAGTACAGTTCGTGACCTGCACCGTGCCGTTGGCCGCGAACAGCCCGCCGCCGCCGCCGGAATTGCCCGCGCCGCCGGTCCCCCCGTTCGGCGAGCCAAAGGTACCGTTCGCGCCGGCGTTGCCGGCGCCACCCTGTGCCGTGTTGTTGTTGAAGGTGACGTTTTCCAGCGTCAGGTCGCCGCCGTTCTGCAGGATGCCGCCGCCGTAGGCGGTGCCGGCCGAGCTGCCGTTGTCGGTGGCGAGCCCGTTGCGGATGGTCAGGTCGCGGATCGTGACCGTGACGCCCGACGACGGGCTGATCAGGAACGCCCGGTCTTCACTGTTGGCGTCGATGATCGTGCTGCCCTGCCCGGCGCCGATGATTTCGAGACTGCCGCCGGTCTTGGTGATTTCCAGGTCACCCGTGCCGGCGTTCAGCCGCCCGGCGTCCAGCGTGATCGTGCCCGATGCGATGATGATGCGGTCGTCACTGGTGACCGCATTGACCGCCGTCAGCGCCGCGCGCAGCGAGGTCAGGTCATTGGCGTTGTGGTCGACAGCGTGCAGGTTCTGCGCGCAAACGCCCGCCAGCCCGAAGGGCAGCGACACCAGCAAAGCGCGTCTGACATCGAGGTTCCGGTAGAACGAACGGCTGCGTTTCGACATCATGCTCTCCTGCGGTATGTGATGTGTTCAGGCTATCTGATTCGCCTCATCTGCTTCCAGAGGCAGCTGACTGTTCCGTTCACAATTCCCCGCGCCGCCACACTGAGCGCAAAGCTATCAGCATCGCCGCGAGCAGCCCGGCCAGCAACAACCGGGACCGGGCGTTCGGGTTGGCCGTGCAGCCGCCGCCCCCACCGTCTCCTCCGCCGTTTCCGCCGCCACCGCCGCTTGGCGTCTGCTCGGTGATGGTCGGTACGTCGGTCGGGAGAGACTCGGTCATGGAGCCGTCGGTCGCCGTGACCACGAACGGGTTCAGAGCGTCCTGCGCGAGGGTGACCACGATGCTGAAATCGACCGCCCCGCCGCTCAACTGCTGCTGCGCGACCGACGCGTCCGAGCCGTTGATGAAACCGTCGTCGTTGGAATCACTGTAGATCTTCACCAGGCTGTTCGCCGGCGCGGTACCGACGATCGTGTATGTCGCCGCGTCCAGCGTCACCGCGACGGCCGGGTCGGTCACAACCGGCTGCGCCACCAGCGGGGCCGAGGTCTCGGTAATCGTCGGCACGTTCGTGGGCGTGCTCTCGAAGCCGGTGCCGTCCTTGGCGGTCACCACGAAGTTGTTGGTCGTGCTGAGGGTCAGCGGCGTCGAGATGTTCCAGTTTGTGCCGCCGCCGCTCAATTGTTGCGAGCTCACGACCGTGTCCACCGGGTCGATCGCGCCGTTGTTGTTGTAGTCGATGTAGACCTGCACCAGCGCGTCCGGGTCCGCCGTGCCGATGATGTTGAACGTGCCGCCTGTGGTGTTCGTCGCCGTCGAGGGCGTGGTCACAACGGGCGGGTTCGGCGGCGTCGAGGTCTCGGTGATTGTGGGGACGTCGCTCGGCTCGGACTCGATGGCTGTGTTGTCGACCGTTGCCATGAAGTTGTTGGCCGTGCCCGCGGAAAGCGAGACCGTGATGCTGAACGAATGGTTGCCCCCGGTCAGTTGCTGTGTGCCGACCACGCTTTCGCCGGTGTCGATCACCGTGTTGTTGTTCAGGTCCGCGTAGATCCGCACCAGCGTGTTCGTCGCCGCCGTGCCCTTGATGACGTAGGTGGTGCTGGCGACCGAGACCGCCGTGGCCGGGTCCTCAATGATCGGGCGCGGGAACCCGAGCTGCACTTCGATGGCGCCGATGTCAGCCTGGCTGTGCTCGCGGTTGTACCACAGCCCGCGGGTATCATTGACGAGGTTGAGCGGGTTGCTGCCGGAGTTCAGCGCGGCGCTGTTGGTCGGGATCAGCCGGGTCAGCAGCACGCCGCCGTTGTTGGCCAACGAGCCGAGCTGCGGGTTCTGGTTCAGCTTGTTCGCAACGGCGCCGTTGCTGATCGACGTGTCCGTGGTGTTGCCGAACAGGCAGCCGCTCGCGGTCAGCGCGCCGAAGAAGTCAGGCCCCTGCGCCGCTGTGCCGCCCCAGAAGATCGTGCTGTGCGCCGTGACCGTGCCGCCGCCGCGGTAGACGTTGCCGCCCTGTGTGCTGCCGGTGCTGCCCTGGCTCGAACCCGCGCCGCCCGTACCGCCCGTGGCCGTGCCCTCCGCGACGGTGCAGTTGTAGAAGGTCGGCGTGCCGCCCGTGAACGCGAACGCGCCGCCCGTGGCGTCACCGCCCGGCGCGCCCGCGCCGCCTCCCGACGAGTCGCCGCCGGTCCTGCCAAGGGCCGTGCCGCCGCTGAAGGTGCCGTTGATGAAATCGGCCATGCCGGTGTTGGCGTACACGTCGCCGCCGGATGCGGACCCGCCTGCGCCGCCATTGAATCCGTTGTTGCCGTCGCCGCCTATAGCCTGGTTGTTGTAAAGTGTCACGCGCTGGAGCGTCAGGCTGCCGTTGGACAGGTAGATCGCCCCGCCCCTCGCCGCACCGCCTGAGCCGCCGTCGCCGACCTGTCCCACGGGACTGCCCGGCCCAGGGTTGCCGCCGGGACCACCTCTTCCGGCATGCGCCACGATGTTGTCGATTGTCGTGTCACTGATAACCGCCGTGCCGCCGCTGATGTAGATCGCGCCGCCCTGCGCCGCACCGCCGTCGCCCCCAGTGCCGCCGTCGCCACCAGCTCCCGCGCCTGTATTGATGCCGCCCGAACCGCCCAAACCGCCCAAGCCGCCGCTCGCGTTGATGGTGCTGATCACGCAGCCGTCCAGCGTCAGCGTGCCGCCCGCATGATAGATCGCGCCGCCGCGCGCCGGTGCGCCCGTCCCGCCCGGGCCGCCGTCGGCGGGCGGGCTGCCGGGTGTACCGAGCGTGCCCACGGCGCCGGCCGCGCCGCTGGTTGAGCAGGTAAGGATCTCGACGCTTTCCAGCGTCATGTCGCTGCCGCTCTCGTTCAGGATCGCGGCGCCCCGGGCCTCGCTGCCGTTGGTGCCATTGTCGACGGCCGAGCCGCCCTGGATGGTCAAGTCGCGGAACGTGACGGTTGCCCCGCCGCTCATGTTGACGTGAAAGACGCGATCGACGTTGCCGCCGTCGATGATCGTCTGGCCGACGCCCGCGCCCTCGATGACCAGGCTTCCGCCCGTACGGATAATGTCGAGGTCGCCGCTGCCGTTGGAGTTCTCGCCCGCCGCACCCGACAGCGTGAAGGTACCGGCAACGACAGTGATCGTATCGCTGCCCGTATTCCCGTTGCTGGTCGTGATGTGCGCGCGCAACTCGGATACGTTGTTGGCGGTGAAGCTTGCGGCCGACACCCCGCCCGCGGCCAGCACGCACAACACGGCCAGCGCAAGCAATGCGGATTTGCGTTCCATGATTGTCCTCAACCGGGGTTGTGCGGAGTATCGCGCTTTCGATCCCGTGTGTCCAATCACAGTCGCGTTTGATTTGGTTCATGTGGTATGCTTCCGCCATGCAACCGCCACCCGGAAGACAGCCCGCGCCATGGCAGCAGGGGCCGCAGTACGGCGCGCCCCCGCCGCAATACGGCGCACCCCCGCAGTACGGCGCGCCGGGCTACGGCATGCAGCAGTACTACCCGCCGCCGCGCAAACGCAAAGTCTGGCTGATCGTGCTGCTGGTGATCGGCATCCCGATCGTGTTGGTCCTGGGCGTCGTCGGACTGGCCGTGGGCATGAACGCCATGGCCGAGGAAAAGCCCGCCAGCGCCGCCGACAAGCAACTGGTGCTGAAGGCGGAAGACATCGAGCCCTACCTTGACGGCTTCCACGCCACGCCGGGCAAGGAAAAAGCCACGCGTATCGAGCAGATCGACGACAGTTGGGAAATCGATTACGAGTACGAGGACGACACGGTCTACCTGATGTCGATCTACGTGCATGAAAACAGCGCCGAGGACGCGAAGTACACGTACTCGGGGCAGGAGATCGGCACCAGCGTCGGCTACGCGCAGGGGGGCGGCGGCATCAAGGAAATCGAGCGCAACGACCTGTTCAAATGGGGCGACCAGTCGAAGTTCTTTCTGATCCAGAAGAATGGCCAGAACCTCGGCAACCGCCTGGTCGCACGAAAGGGTGGCAAGGTGGTGTACATCATCTTCAGCGGCGTCTACTTCGACGACCCCCAATGGATCCACGAACTGCTCGACCCGCTGATGCAGCGCATCGAGACTTCCGGTTGATCAACCAACTCCGGAGGAAGTGATATGCGAACCGGGCTAGTGCTTCTGACCCTCGTCTTTGCCGTGTGTTTCAATACGCACGTGCGCGCGGACGACGAACCGGAAACCGAACAGCCGACGTGGGAGTTCACCCTCAACGGCGAATCCTTCGAGCCTCACATCGTTTCGTCGAGGGGTCCGTCGGGGCCGGCTGCACAGGGCGACCTGTTCTACTTGGAGTCGGTTCTCTGCGCCTTACCCGAACCCGGCAGGTACGAACTCGAAACGGAAGAAGTCAGAGACCGTGCGGAGGTCGTGTACTGCAAGGATGGCGACGAACGCCGCCTGGTCGCCGCCGAGATCACCTGGACCTACGAAGACAAAGCTGTCGGCCTCAACCCATTGCAGGGTATGAAGCCCAAAGAGTTGCAGGGCTTGTGGGGGCTGGACGTGGACTGGTGGGACGCCGAGATTGCCAGGCAGGTGGCCGGGCTGACGGGGACCACCGCACTGACAGTCGGCGCGAAGGCCATGGACCAGAATGGCGACGCGCTGCCCGAGTTGTCGGCGACAACCCGCTGCCTGTGCATCGAGGTGAACGACAACTTCCACGAACGCAAGCTGGACAAGCTGTCGAAGTTGAAGGCCCTGGCCTGGCTGCGGCTGAACCGAGTCGCGAAACAACCTCTCGACCTTGCCGTGCTGCGCGGGCTGTCCGAACTCAAGGTACTGGACATCCGCGGCGAATGGATCAAGAACCTGCCCGTGCTGGGCGAGCTGACGGCGCTGCGCCTGCTTCGCATGGACTGGGCCGCCGAGGGTGAGATCGTCGGCGAAGACGACGAGCGGCACTTCGAGCGCGCTGAGTCCGACATCGGTTTCGTCGCCAGGCTCACGAAACTTGAAGAGCTGTCCTGCGAAACCGTGTTGGTACCCGACCTGGCGCCGCTTGAGGCACACCCCGCACTGCGCCGCGTCAATGCAAACTCGTGCGGCGTCACCAAGCTGCCGAAAACGCCGCCGCCCCACCTGGCCGAGTGCCTGTTGCTCGGAAACGCAGCAACCGAAGCCGACCGCGCCGCGTTCGTGAAGAGCTGCCCCAAGGCCCGGGTGGTCACCTCGTGGCGCGAGGCCGTTCGCGCGGCACTGAGCGGCATCGACCGCATCCTCTGCCGCACCGGCGGTACCTGCCATCGACGGACTAAACAAGAAAAGGACAAATTCGAAATCAAGGACGCCGACGAGATCAAGACGTTCATCGAAACCATCGACGTCGTCGAAGACAACTCCGTCTTCCATTGCATGTGCTGCGGCAACCCGACGTTTGAATTCTACCGCGGCGACGAACTGGTGCTGATGCTCGGCTACCACCACGGGCGCAGCATGCGCTGGTTGAACGGCGACTGGCCCGGCGACGCACTGCTCACCGAGAAGGCCGCGAAGTACATCAATGCCTTGCTCGACATGCATGGCGTCAAGTACGACTAGGCCCAACTGTCGCGCAATCGGCTATACTGAGGGTATGGCGAGGAGCGCCTCCAGTTTCATTGACCCGGTGCCGGGCCCTTTCGTCGCGATCGATTTCGAGACCGCCGACCACTACCCCGATTCCGCCTGCGCCGTCGGGCTGATCCGCGTCGAGGGCGGGCGCGTGGTGCGGCGCGTGCGCCAGTTCATCCGCCCGCCGCGCGACGTCATGATCTTCACCCACATCCACGGCATCACACTGGACTACCTTGAGGACAAGCCCGACTTCGAGCAGGCCTGGCCGGTGCTGGAACCGATCCTCGAAGGCGCCGCGTTCATCGCCGCCCACAACGCCGGCTTCGACCGCAGCGTGCTCCACGCCTGCTGCGACGCCGCAGGATTGGACAGGCCGGAGCTGCCCTGGGTCTGCACAGTAAGGCAGGCCCGCAACGCGCTCGGGATCTACCCGGCCAACCTCGCCAACGTCTGCCGCGTGATGGGTTTAAAGCTCAACCACCACGAAGCGCTAAGCGACGCCGAAGCCTGCGCCAGAATCGTAATGGCCGCCCGAGTAGCAATGCGCACGGCCTAGCAGCGTCACTCCCGGTGCAAACGGGGGGTTGGAAGGCGGGCATAAGGGCTGGCTATTCAATGGCCAGGTCAAGCTCTTTCCTTACTGCCGTGATTTTGTTTCGCAGACTTACCCTCTCAGTGCTGTCGCCATTCCGGATTTGGAACACCTTGAGGCTTTTCAAGGACTCTGCCAATTCTACGAACTTCGCTTCTTCTGCCGGTTTGTACGAAACAATTGACAGGTGTTGTATCGTCGAGTTGGCGAGTGCGCGCAACACATCATCCCGAAGAGTTAGCACTCGCAGTTCAAGTGATACGTAGTTCCTCGCGGCCAGTAACTCCGGAATGTCCAAATTGTTTTTGTACTCACTAACAGAAACGCTCTCTAGCTGCGTCAGAGAGAGAAGAGCCGCTCCAAGGTCTCCCTTTACAACAACGCGGCCCATATTGAGCGTTCGTAGCTGTTTGGCCTTCGACAAAGCGGCTATGGAATCGGCTGCAATTCCTTCCGCGCCGCTGATGTCGATCGCCTCAACGGTTTGAGACTCGGCCAGGGAGGCTAGTGCTGCACTGGTCAGGGGTGAAGGACGGGGTATGTCACCAAGCGTGGCTGCAAGCACAATTTTCTTCAAGCTTTTATGAGTGTGTAAAAACTCCAAATGGGAAGCATCTGACAAGGCTCCGTTATTCGAAGCATTGCCGATCTTTTTACCGATCTGGCCGACACACCCGCTTATGTCCAGTGTTTCGAGACTGGGAAGCGCCATCACGACGTCGGACAGTATCTTGCTGGTGAAAGTAGAAACATTGTGCGCCGTCAAGACCTTCAGCGTCTTGATGTCTCCAAGTTGGCTGAGATACTCGGGAAACTGAAGCCGAAAGTTGCGATCATCTCCCCTCGTGCTGAGATGGTTCAGCGGGTAGGTTGGTGTTGGTGGGTACTCATATTCCCACACCTGTGCACTTATGTCCAGTTCCTCCAGATGCGGTATTGCCGCAATATGTGGTATGCCGAAGTCACCAACATTGATACAGCCGGCAACACATAATCTTCGAAGATTTTTCAGCCTGGGAAGGAATTCCATCCCATAGTCGGTCACCAGTTTGTTGCCCGCAAGATTCAACTCCTCAATCGGGCTTTCCATCTCGACGAAGCCGGCCAACGCATCATCCGTCACCTGAGTGCTAGCAAAGCTTTTTAACGTCGGCAATGTGGCAATCCTTAGCGTCGCAGGAAGTGGCAACCGCGGCATGTCCAACACGACCTTCGTAAGCTTCGAAAGATTGGCGAGGGGGCGCAGCCAGTCATCCACGGCAGGCAGGTCGATCAGCGAGTCCCACGGGGAGTGGCGTATCTCGGAGTCGGCTCTCCCGAAAGTGATGAACGTGAAGGTGGTCAGATCCCCAAAGTAGTCAAGACGCAATTTAGACTTGACGTCAAACGCTCCCCAACAGGAGATTTCTAAAACATTCAGGTGTGGCGAGTTCTTCAGGAGAGTCATCAGCGCCGCAAACTTGATGTCTCCACAGGCGATGCGGAAGCCAACCAATGTCGACGGCAAATTCCGCAGTCTTGAGTCGCCGTTAGGGTTGATCAGGTGCGATTGAACGATCAATTGCTGAAGGTTCTTGAATCGCGAAAGGTCGTAGACTGCGTCGTCGCGGCCCTCAATGACGAGGCTGTCAGCATCATCCGGTACGGCCGAGAAGTCGTCCGCTGACGAGACCCTCCAAGAGTGACACGCAATGCTTTCCCAGCGCTTTTCATACTGGGCGTGCAAGGCGCCGCAGCAGGCCAGGGCTACGATAGTAAGAACGAGGGATTGCGTTTTTCCGAACATACTTGTCACCCTCTCGATTGAGGTAAACCCATCAAGTCAGCGTCAAAACAGCCTCGGGCTTGCTCTATTGAAAGCATACATTTCGAGCGGGGTAGAGGCTGGCCGATTTCGCCACTGTAAGGTTGAGGGCGCCGGCGGCTTTCTGTTTACCGCAACCGCTTGCCTGACCCCGTTGACACCTCTTGTGCGGCGTAACTCGCCCCGACGAAAACAGCGGGCCCGGCGCCGTGGGGTGCGCCGGGCCTTTGCTGGTGCGGGCGGGGCGCCCGCATCACTTGTTGGTTACTTGTCCAGGTCGTGGAGCAGGCCTGAACCTGCCGGCAGGATTCGCAGCTCCTTCAGATTCTTGGCGGCTTCTACCTTGGCGTCTGCTTCCGCCTTTTTGGCGTACAGCTCGGCCTCGAGGGTCAGCGCTTCCTTCTGCTCCAGCTTCAGCTTGGCCGCTTCGGCTTCCGCGCGGGCGGCGTCGATCAGCATCTGGTTGTGGATCTGATCGGCCTTGGCCTGCTCCTGCGCGGCGACGGTCAGCGCCTCCGACTCGGCCAGCTTCTTCGCCAGCAGGGTCTTGTTGCGCTCGTCCTGGGCCAGCTTTTCCTGCTTGGCGGTTTCGATGTCCGCCTCGGCCTGGACCTGCTTGTTGATCGCCTCCTGGATTTTCGGGTCGTCGAAGCTCAGACCTTCGCTGGCGCCGAAGTAGTCGATCGTGATGCCCATCGGCTCAAACTTCTCGACGGTGGCCTTTTCGACCTCATCGAACACGCGCGCCTTCTGCAGTTTGCAATCCTCGAGCTTCAGTTGCCCGAAGCGGCTGGCGAGTTCCTTCTGGCAGTAGCCGCGGATATTGCTGTCGATGATCTGCTCGAGTTGCTCGCCGTTGAAGTGATACAGGAAGCGCGCGGCGTCCTGCTCCGTGATGTGCGCCATGATGGTCGCGCCGGCGCTGAAGCCTATGCTGTCCAGCGATTCCACCGCTAGCTTCTGCGAGAGGTTGCTGGTGCCGGTGCTGGGGTCGTCGGTCCATTCGCGCGTCACGGGCGTGCGCTTCACGGTAATCACGCGTGCCGTCGGGATGTACTCGTAGCTCCACCACATGCGGCCGGTGTCGCGCTCGCGCAGGGGCAGAATCACGCGCGCGGCCGAGACCTTGTTGTCTTCAAGGAACTCGATGCTCTTGAACTTGCCCTGCTGGTCGGTGTCTTCGATGTTGATCAGGAACGCGGTTTCGTCCGGCTGGACCTCGACGGACTGCTCCAGCCTGGCGGGCCCGCAGCCCGCGAGAAGCATTGCCGGTATCAACATCAACGCCAGTATCTTGGTGGTCTTCATGGCCAACTCCCTGTCAGAGCCCGCACGGAACAAAGCGCCGCACGGATTCGCTACAACTGAAGTGGACCACACGGGGAAAGCCCGGGCCGTTACAAAGGATTCGTCGCTTTGGACTGTACGAAACTGCGAGACACACGCATGCTTTCCCGCCTTGCGAGCCTCACCTCTGAGAGCATGCATGAACAAAGAGATCGCTGAGTTCCAGGAGACGCTCGCACGGGCATTGATCGCCGACGCTACTGACGATTGGCGCCGGATCATCCTTGATGTCGAGGCCGGAAAGGTCGACGGGTATGACGTGGAGAACATCGTGCATCTGGTGATTCTGCAGACTGACGATGGCGACTGGCTCTGCGAAGATCAGATTCCACCGGACGACGTCATCGAAACCACCTCCGCATTGAGAGAGGCCTACAGCAAGCTAACCGGCGATTGCTGGTCCATCTGCATCCTGACTGTCGAGAACACCGGGAAGTACAGTTTCGATTTTTCGTACGACCAACCAAAACGGCTACTCGGAACAGCCGATGAAGCGTGGTACGAACGCACCAACAACTACCTGAAACTTCACCGCCACGAATTGTAGGGCATTAAAGGGGTCAGGCTACTTTTTGGCCCGCTTGGGTGGCCGGCCGCGGGGGCGCAGGGTTGATTCCAGGCCCAGCCGGCCCGCCGTGGTTTCGCGCCACCTTGGGTTGCCGAAGGGCGCGCCGCGGTTCACGCTTTCGCGGATCGCTTCCAACTCGGCGGCCTCTTCCTTGTGATTCACGAACTTCAACCACGGCTCCGGCCGCGTTACCGGCCCCCGCCGCAGCCAGCTTTCGATGGGACGGGCGGTGCGGGTGAAGTCGTCCGGCTCCATGGGGTCTGGCTCCATTTCGGTGCGCTGCAGTTGGCGTGCCGAATTGGTGCCTGATCCCTTTAAGCGTGCGCGATTGGGCGAGTCAGCCCCAAGGGGGTCGGACCCCGTCGCACCCTGCCCACTGCTGGAAAAGGGGTCAGGCACCCTGCGGGAGCCAGACCCCTTTTCCAGCCACGCCGCCGCACTCGACCACGGCCAATCCTGCGCGCACTTCACCAGCCCGGCGCGCACCGGGTTGCGCTCGACGTACCTCAGCACGGCCAGCAGCGAGCCGTCGCCTTGGATCGGGAACGATTTATAGCGCCCCTGCCACACGTGGCCTGTGGTCTTGTAGTGCCGGTGATAGCGCCGCACGTGGCAGGTGGTGGCCCATTGCATCATGCGCGGGAGGTCGCCGTCGCCGCGCGGCCAGGCCACGAAGTGGAAGTGGTTCGGCATCAGGCACCATGCCAGCAGGCGCATGTCGTGGCGCTCGCAGCCGAGTGAGAGGATACGCAGGAAGGCCTCGTAGTCGGCATCTTTGTGGAAGACAGTCGCCCGGCCGTTGCCACGATTGATAACATGGCAGCAAAGATCAGCAGGAGAGTACCGGGCAGGCCGAGGCATAAAAGCAGGCTACAAACCGCCAGAAACAGGGCAACAAAAAGTAGCCTGACCCCCTTTTACTGGCTTTGTGGAAGACAGTCGCCCGGCCGTTGCCGCGATTGATAACATGGCAGCAAAGATCAGCAGGAGAGTAACGAGCAGGCCGAGGCATGAAAGCAGGCTACAAACCCGTAGAAATAGGGCAACAAAAAGTAGCCTGACCCCTTTTTAGTTCCAACAACCAGTCGGTCCTAGAGAAAGAAACATTTGTCTTCATGGAGATCATGGCGAACTCAAACAAGTTTAACTGGTCTGAACTGACCCACGCCGCAGAGTATATTAGTGACCTGCGAGTAGATGCAGGTGTGATGCGAAGATGGAGGGGCCCATGAGTCCTTCGGAAGGCCAGTTGCCAGAATCTGAATTGAAGAAAGTTGCGAGTGTTGTGCGAGATCATTTTGCACGGCACTACCCAAAGAGTGACATGGAGATCCTGAGTATTACCAGGGCTGACCCCAGCGAAGGTGCGGCATTTAATGGGTGGGTAGTTTCGTTCAAACCCGCCTCGTGGCCTGCGCATTTCGATCCGTCCTCATTCTTTCTGCGAGTACTCTTGCCGGACTTTGAAGTTGTCGACAGGAAGCAGATGTAGCTGTTTTGCGCGATGTTCAATGAGGGAAGCTGATCTGCGAGGTAGGGTGGACTCCGGGTGATTGGATTCCAAGGACAAGCTTCTCCCCCGCGAGGGACGTGACAAGCTGTCGCGCAACAGGAAGAGAGTGAGCTGGCGATCTTCAGGAGGTAGCGATGGAGTCCAGTTCAATCGTGCTTGAGTCATTGTTCGTCAAGGATGATGGACTCGTCGCGATCGTCCGCCTGGGGCAGTCACTGTGTGTGCGGGGAGCAGTGGATGTTGCGGCGGAAGGCGGTGCGACCTCGTTGCAGATCAACAACGTATTGTTGTGGTCGGTAGTCGCCCACTTCTCTCTTGCAAAGCGTTTGTTCGCCGACATTAGGGCTGTTCGAAGCGGGGAGCCTCTTGATCTACCGAAGCTGTACCTCCCGCTCGAAACCGAAGACTTGCACGAGTTTCTCGAGCACTGGGCGGAAGTACAGGATTCAAGGAAATAGGAGGATTGTGCGTACACTCCCTGTCCACACCGGAGGCCTATCCCGGTTTGGTCGCCAGGGGCGACGAACTTCTGGACACATTAGGGCAGTACCTTGAACAGGCTGACTGACCGGAGCGAAACAGAAAGGAAGTAGTCCTGCTGAAACCCGGCGTGACAATTGGAGTCCCCACTGACGAGGCGGGCCATCGCGAGGCTGTTGTACTGTTCTTGTCGAAGCGCGAGCGCGACGTGATACTGCTCGGGTTGCCGTCTGAAAAACTAGCGTCCGTTGTTGGCCTCAATTCAGTTTTCGAGCACGTACAGGCGCTGGTGTACACGACGCGCGAGCCGATCGATAAGGGTGTTTGGCCTGTCCTCCGAGTCCTGGATGTTGACGATAGCCTGATTGAACTCAGTCATCGGCAGGATGTGACAGGTGCGTGGAGGGGCGATGAGCGTCTTGAGCACACGGGGGCTCCTGAGTCATTGCCGTTCCCGCAACTAGCTGTAGCCGGAGAAGGAGTCGTCAGAAACGTCGCACGCCAACTCCACGAGGGAAACCCAAGCAAGTTCACGACGAAGGTGATCAAGAACACCGCTCGTCTCTACGGCTACCTCCAGGCGCGGAGCTAGCATCCGCCCCGACAGCATTGATGCGTTAGCGCCAACCTGTCCGAACCTGATACAGTTCACCTCGCGAATCCCCGGCATGGAGTACGTCATGCGTCGCAAGGTGTCGGCCGAATTTGGGACGGGAGGAGGCATATGGATGCGATAGACGAGAGTTGCGTCCAGGCGGTGGTCACTGAGGCTAGCCTCGTTGCCGGGGAGGGCTCCGACGCGAGGTACCACCTTGCACTTACAGTTGGCGATGCTCATGCGGACGGTGATGTGTGGATTGACGCCTACTTCTTTGAGTACAGCAGTCCTTTGCTTCGGTCGTTGGTCTCCGTCGTGCCACGATCCAAGGAGATATTCGAAAACCTCAGAAAACTGAATACCTCAGAAGCGAAGCCCCTTCCGTGGGACTTGGGAGAAGTCAGCGAAGCTCTACTCAATGTCGTCAAGAAGCAGCACAGTATTAGCTAAGCGACTGCCTGCCTCTCGACAGCAGACAAAGAGTATCTGGTCCCGTCTCCAGAACGATGCAGATGGCTCGCCTGCCGGCCTACGTCGGGAGCGTAACGGATGGTGCTGAATGACCAATGGGTCTCTGTGTGGGTCGGCAGCGCCTCGAATGAAGAGTCGCTGCAGAGAGTTTCAAGCCTGGCCTATACGGGGAACTAAACAGGCGTCAGGCTACTTTTTGCTGCCCTATTTCTCGCTGCCTGTAGCCAGACCCCTTTGCCGGGCCTACCCGAGATACACCCGCAGCCCGACCTGGAATCCGAAGTGGTTGATCGTGATGGTCGGCAGGTCGAAGGCGTAGTCGTCAACGAACAGGCTGGTGTCGACGAACAGGCTGGTGTCGACGAACAGAGCGCTGTAGGAACTAAAAAGGGGTCAGGCTACTTATTGGTGCCCTATTTTCAGGGGCTGCGCAGGATTGCCTACTCGTCGGTGGGGTGTTCTCGGAACTCGAAGCGGTCGTTCAGTCTGAGCGGCTCCAGATAGAACTCTTCGAGGATCCTGGCTCTGAGGTCCGGGGCCTGCTTTAGAAGCCCGCGGATTTCTTCCAGCGCTGCGTCGTCTTCGCCCAGTTGGGCCAGTGCGCAGGCCTTGTAGTAGCGGGGCTCGATCCGGGTCGGATAATCCTCTGCCAATCTTTCCGAATTGTTCTGCGCCTCGGCGAAATCCTCGTACTGCAAGAGGCGGTGGACCTTGGCGATCTCCAGCGCGAACTTGCGCGCTTCGTTCACTTCATCACTCTGGTCCAGCTCGCCCTCCAGCATGTGGATCCAGCCCTTCATGCGGTAGGCGCGCTCGTCCAAGGGCGCAGCGGCGAGCATCGCGTCCAGCACCTTCTGGGCTTCGGCGCGGTTCTCGCGGGCGAACTCGATGCGCGCCATGTGGTAGCGCGCCTCGACGGCGTCGGCCGCGTGCGGGTCTAGCGTCTCGGTAATCTCCTGCAGGCACTCCCAGGCTTTCACCAGGTTGTCGAGCTGGATCTCCGCCCGCGCGAGTTGCAGCATGCCGAAAGTGGTGACCGTGCTGTCCTCCAGCTCCTTGATCGCTTTGCGCGCGCCCTTGGGGTTGCGGCGCGCGAGCATCAGCGCCGCGTTCAGTTCAGAAGCGCGGGAATCGACGTTCGGGTCCAGCCCGGCGTTGTCCTCGATCACTTCCTCGATCAGCTTGCCGGCCTCGGTGCGTTCGCCGACGGCCAGGTGCGCCTCGGCCAAATCAAGCCGCACGTCGAGCTGCATCACGCCCTGGCTTTCCAGCCGGCTGAAACAGGCAATGGCCTCGCCGTAGCGGCGCAGCGCGAGGTAGCAGTGGCCGATGTCGCGGTTGATCGAGACATCGCCCGGGCGGTCTTCGAGCACCTGGCGGTAGTAGCTGAGCGCGCGGTGCGGCTGCCCGTGGTCGAAGTACAGGTCGCCGAGGTTCAGCAACACGCTGGAATTGTTCGGCGTGATCTCCAGCATGCGGCGGTAGCACTCGACGGCGAGGTCCGGGCGCAGCTTGCCCTCGCTGAGCGTCACGGCCTTGATCCAGAGTGCGCCGACGTAATCCGGCGTGGTGTTCAGCGCTTCGTCGGCGTGGGTCAGCGCGAGTTCGTCGTCTTTCAATTCATAGAACGAGAACTCGGCCAGCAGCTTGTGCGCCGGCGCGGGGAAAGGGCCGGTCGCGGCCTGTTTCAGCGCCGCATGGATTTCTTTCTGCCCGGCCTCCTCGGCTTCACCGCGGCGCGAGCGCTGGATACGCAGCAGCGTAAACCCGGCCGCCGCCGCAAGCAGCGCCGCCAGCCCGGCGTCCTCGTGGTCGGCGGGTACCTGCGCCATGAGCTCGATCAGGCGCTGCAGGCGGGCCTCGGCGCCATCGTCTTCGGGGCCGGGAGATTCGACGTCGAGGAAATCCGGGTGCAGGGCCAGCGCTTCCTTGTGGGCTTTCAGGGCGCCCTGCCAGTCACCCGCGGCCTCGGCGCGGATAGCCTGCCGGTTGCGCATGCGGGCCTGGGCCTCGCGGGCTTCGTTGGTCTGGCGCTCGCCTTCTTCGAGTTCGGCAAGCAGCTCGGTCGCGTCGCCGAACAACCCCATCTGGGTCAGCAAATCCAGCTTGCGCAACTTGGCGTCGAGGTCGATCGGGTTGGAATCGATGACCGCGTCGTAGTCCTTCAGCGCTTCGTCGAACAGTTCCAGGCGCTCCAGCGTCAGCGCGCGGTTGTAGTAGGCGACGCTGCGGTTGGCGTCGCGCTCGATGGCCGTGGTCAGGTGGTCGAGGCTGTCGCGGTAGCGCCCGAGTTCGCGCAGCAGGTTGCCGTAGTCGTTGTGCAGGCTGGGGTCTTCGGGCAGGCGCTCGAGCCCCTTCTTGTACCACTCCTCGGCGCCGCCGAGGTCGCCGCTGAAGCGGTACGAGTCGGCGATCTCGTTGTAGGGGCCGGGGTGCTCGGGCGCGAGGTCCTGCGCCTCGAACATCAGTTGCAACCCTTCGTCGCGGCGCCCCAGGCGGGTCAGCGTACGCCCCTTCCACATCAGGACCTCGGCCAGGGCTTCGATATCGGGGCCGTCATCGGCGCCGCTGCTTGCGATGTTGGCGCGAAGCAGGCGCTCGGAATCCTCGAAGGCTTCGAGGGCGCGATCAGGGCTGCCGATCTCAGACAGTGCCAGCCCGCGCTTGAAATGGGCCTCGGCGTGGTTGGGGTTGGCTTCCAGCACGCGGTTGAAGGCGCTGATGGCGCGGCGCGTCTTGCCGAGCTCAAGGTAGCACCAGCCCTTCCAGAGCAGGATGTCGTTCGCGTCAACGCCGGCCTGCCCGGCCTGGTTGAAGTGGTCGAGAGCATCCTGGAAGCGCCCGACCTCGAACAACGCTTCCGCCATGGGCAGGTGGATGTCGGGGTCGAAGTAATCGCGCTGGATGGCGCCTTCGAAGTACTCGAGGGCCTCGGAGAATTTGCCGCTCTCAAGGGATTCCATGCCGCGATGGAAGAAATCCGAGGGCGTGATCAGGTTGTCATCCATGGCTACCGCGGGTCTGTACTCGCCCCCAAGGTACCGCAGGGCGCGTGGTTTGGAAGACGATGGACGGGTTAGAGCATGGCGGATTCTGGACCATGCAGGGCAAACAGCGGGGCAGGTGATTCATATTTCGCAGTTTGTGGAAAAGCGGGGGTCCTGTCCCTGTTGGGTACATTTGATGAAATTGAGTGGCGCGACAGGTTTCATGTTTTACGGATTCAGTGCAGATACCGTATAAGCGCACAACCATGGCCGTTCGACGCAAATCCCTATCGACAGGCGACATCGCCCGCTACTGCCAGGTCACGCCGGCGACGGTGGTGAACTGGATCAAGGCCGGCAAGCTCGACGTCTACACGACGCCCGGCGGGCAATACCGCATGGACGTCGGCGAGTTTGTCAAGTTCCTCGAAGAGAACCGCCTGCCGATCCCCGAAGAGCTGCAACCCAGCAACGAGCGCCGGGTGCTGCTGATCGACAACGACCCGGAAGTACTGGAGCGCGCGACACAGTCGATCGCCCAGGTGCTGCCCAGCGTGATCCTTGAGGAAAGCGACAACGGCTTCGACGGGCTGATCAAGATGGGCGCCTTCAAGCCGCACGCGACCGTGCTGGACCTGAGCCTGCCGAACATCGACGTGGCCGAGATCTGCCGCCGCCTGCGCGCGAACCAGGACACGCGCAACATGTTCGTGGTGGCGATCGGCGGCGAGGACGCGGATTCCGACCTGGTCCGCCGCGTGCGCCGGGTGGGTGTGGACGCGTTCGTGAACCGCCCGCTCAGTTACGACGAACTGAACCGGACGCTGGCCCGGCTGCTCAAGCTGTCTCTCGGATAGTGACGTAACCGACGTTCTGCCTTGTGTTTGGCCCTGCTAGCGACTTGTGGGAAAGTACGGGGTTTCTATCTTGTTTGTTCCCCCGAGGCGCCTGTCCGCTTTCGACCCGCCCGGCGGGCCGATCGCCGACGCACAAACCATCTAACCGGAGAGCCTTGATGGCTATCACGCTCAATCAGCTGATGGACTTCATGGTCGCGCAGGGTGCGAGCGACCTTCACCTGGCCGTGGGGCGCAAGCCCGTGATCCGCAAGTCGGGGCACCTCAAGGACGTCAACGCCCCCGAGCTGACCGCCGCCGACACGATCCGCCTGATGAAGGAAATCGCGCCGGAAAAGAACATCAAGGAACTGCAGGAGATGGGCAGCACGGACTGGGGCCACGCCTTCGGCGACAAGGCCCGCTTCCGTTGCGCCGCCTTCAAGCAGAAGAACAACGTCGGCATGGTCATGCGCCAGATCCCGAACCGCCTGCTTACTTTCGAGCAGATCGGGTTGCCGGAAAACACCAAGCGCCTGCTGGACCGCCCGCGAGGGCTGATCCTGGTGACCGGGCCCACCGGCTCGGGCAAAACCACCACGCTGGCGACGATGATCGACTGGATCAACACGAACATCGACCACCACATCATCACGGTCGAAGACCCGATTGAGTACTACCACGTCCACAAGAAGTCGATCGTCACCCAGCGCGAACTCGGCAACGACGTGCCCAGCTTCGCCGAGGGCCTGCGCCGCGCACTGCGCCAGGACCCGGACGTGATCCTCGTCGGCGAAATGCGCGACCTGGAAACCATCGGCGCGGCCATCACCGCCGCGGAAACGGGCCACCTGGTGTTCGGCACGCTGCACACCACCGGCGCGACCCGCACGGTGGACCGCATTATCGACGCGTTCCCGACCAACCAGCAGGAACAGATCCGCGCCCAGCTTGCCGTTTCGATGATCGCGTGCATCAGCCAGGCGATCATGCCGAAGGTCGGCGGCGGGCTGATTGCGGCCTTCGAGATCATGGTCAGCACCAGCGCCGTAGAGAACCTGATCCGCGAGGCCAAGACCTACCAGTTGAACTCGGTCATCCAGACCGGCAAGAAGGAAGGCATGGTGCTGCTGGACGACTACCTGTGGGACCTGTGGAGCGCGCAGAAGATCACGCGCCTCGACATGTTCCGCAAGTCGAGCAACATCAAGGAAATGCGCGAGAAGTTCGACGCGTTCCGAAAGGGCAAGGGCAAGCTGTGGGACGACGCGCTGGTCGCCGAGGAAGAGGCGAAACTCAGCGGCGCGCCGCCCGCCGCTGCCGCAGCGGCCGCCGCTGCCGCAAAGCGCGGTGGATAGCTATAATCGTGGGGACACACCGGGAGAAGTACCATGGCCAGACGCCGCAAGTTGCTGGGCCAGATCCTCAAAGAGATCGAGCTCGTCACGGAAGGTGACATCCAGGAAGCGCTCGCCCGCCAGAAGAAGGAAGGCGGGTTGCTGGGCAAAATCCTGGTGACGATGGGCTGCTGTTCGGAGGGCGACATCACGATGGCGCTCGCCGCGCAGAACGACATGAATTTCGTGGACCTGGGGGACCTCGAAATTCCCATCGAGCTGCTGGACATGATCACCGAGGCCCAGGCGCACACCTACCGCATCGTGCCGCTTGAGTACGACTCGGACACCAAGACGCTCATCATCGCGATGGACGACCCGACCAAGATCGTCGTCTTCGACGAGCTGCAGTTCGCGCTGCAAAGCAAGATCCCGGGCATCCGCATCCAGGGCGCGCTCGCCAGCGCCGAAGACATCGACGTTGCGCTCGACAAGTTCTACGGCGACGGGACCATGAAGGCCGGGCTCGGCGATGACGACCTGGCCGAGTTCGTCGAAGAAGGCCAGTACAAGAAGGACGCCGTCCAGCTCGACGGCGACGACGTCGATGCGCCGGCCGTGGTCAAGCTGCTGAACTTTCTATTGTCGACGGCGATCCGCGACCGCAGCAGCGACATTCACCTCGAGCCGTTCGAGGACCGCTTCCAGGTCCGCTACCGCGTGGACGGCGCCCTGCTGGCGATGGAAAACCCGCCGAAGGAGCTGGCCGCGGCGCTGATCAGCCGCATCAAGGTGCTTTCCAAGCTCGACATCGCCGAGACGCGCATGCCGCAGGACGGGCGCATCGAGCTTGTGATTGAAGGGCGCAGCGTCGACCTGCGTGTTTCGACACTGCCGACCATGTTCGGCGAAAGCTGCGTGATGCGTATTCTTGACCGCAGCAACGTGAGCCTCGACCTCGACAACCTCGGCATGCGCCCCGAGGACAACGAGATGATGAAGGCCATGATCGCGAAGCCCAACGGCATCGTGCTGGTCACCGGCCCCACCGGCTCGGGCAAGACCCCGACGCTGTACTCGTGCCTCAACTTCATGAACAGCCCGAACATCAAGATCATCACCCCCGAGGACCCGGTCGAGTACGACCTGCCGGGCGTCAT
>JAGQRI010000070.1:0-4351 GCA_020425515.1 Planctomycetota bacterium
GGAAGATGTGCACGCGCGGGAAGCCTACCCCGAGCAACGTCTTCTCGGCCTCGCCCTTGTAGCGCGCAAACGCCATGCGGCTGCGCCCGGTCTGGTCGGCCCCGGCACCACTGAGGAAACAGAACGCGGCGTCGGGGCTGGCGGGGTGCAGCGCGCGGGCAAAGTTCACGGCGTAGTCAACGGTGATCTTACGGAACTCGTCATCAGGCACAGAGCCCGTGTAAGCCCCCAGGCAGAACAGCGCAGCGTCCTGCCCCACCAGCGCGTCTGCAACACCCGAATAGTCGGCGTAGTCGGAGTGAATCACCTCAGAAAGTTTGGGATGGTCAATCCCAATCGGCCGCCGCACCAGAACCGTCACTGCACCAACCGCGTCGTCGTCCAGGCAACCCCGCAACGCCAGCCCGCCAATCATGCCGCTCGCGCCAACAATGATGACCCGCTTCGCTTCCATGCGGAGACTTTCGCACCCGCCGAACAAAAAGAAAACGAGGCTTCCGTTTGGAAGCCTCGTTTTCTGGTCGGGGCGAGAGGATTCGAACCTCCGGCCTCTTCGTCCCGAACGAAGCGCTCTACCAGGCTGAGCTACGCCCCGACTGTCTCGTTCGGTGTGGGCGAAAGTGTACTACCCGCGACACCCCGGGCAATGGGGCGCCAATCTCTAACGGGTGCGGGTTGCGGACAAGCAAAAGCCCCGGCCGACAGGCCGGGGTCACGCGGCGTATGCCGTGTGGAGTGTCAACTGGCATGGACTCCCGACTACGATTTCCGGCGCGTTTGCGCCGGACCCCGGGCTTTCGCCCGGGGCTCTTGTTACCCCACGTACTGGCCCACGGACCAGTGGTAGCCGTCCGGGTCGTCGAAGTAGAACTGGTGCTCGCCCCAGTGCTGTTTGAGGATCTCGCCGACCTTCACGCCCTTTTCCTTCAGCGCGGCGTGGTCGGCCTGCACGTCGTCCGATTTCGCCGCGAGGTAGACGCCGCCGCCGTACGCGCGCTCGTTATCCGGACGGTTGTCGCGATGGATGATCAGGTACGCATCACCGAAGTGGAACCCGGCCACGTCGGCCTCATCGGTCCCCAGCTTCCAGCCCAGCGTCTCGCCGTAGAACTCTTTCGAACGCTCGAAGTCCGACACATACAGGAAGCTGTAGAACATCCCGGTAACGGCCATCTGCTACTCCTGCCTTTCGCCCCAGCGTCGCCCGAGTTCGTGTTCCACCTCAAGATGATCCAGCACGCGCGCTACCACGAAATCGATCATGTCCTGCACCGTCTGGGGTCGCGTGTAGAAGCCGGGGTTGGCGTCGACGATCGTGCCGCCGGCCTCGGTTACGTGGACCATATTCCGTAACGCGATCAGCGACAGCGGCGTTTCGCGCGTGACCAGCAGCAGCTTGCGGCGCTCTTTCAGCGTGACCTCGGCGGCACGCCCGATCAGCCCGTCGCCGGTTCCGTTCGCCACGCGCCCCAGCGTCGCCATCGTGCAGGGGCAGATCACCATGCCCCGGTGGCGAAAGCTGCCGCTGGCGGGCGGGGCGCCGACCTGGCTGTTCTTATATAGAAGGAACTTTCCGTCCGCGCCCGCGAAGGCTTTCAGATCGGGCTTCTTCGGGTCGCAAGGCACATCCAGCTCGGCCCGCCAGACATCAAAGGCGGCATCGCTGAACACGACATGCGTCTCAAGCCCCTGCTGTGCAAGAACTTGCAGCAAGCGCTGGGCATACTGGATGCCCGAGGCGCCCGTCACCCCCACGATTACGCGCTCAGTTACCGCCATACCGATCAGTCTAAAAACAGACCAAAGAAATCCAAAATAACCCTTTACCAGACCGACCGGTCTGTTATACACTTCCCCCATGAGCCCGACAGCCGAAAAGCTTGCCGTTCGCGACCGCCTGCTGGAGACCGCAGCCCGCCTGTTTTACGAGAAGGGTTACGTCTCGACCGGCGTGAACGAGGTCATCAAGCAGGCCGGGATCTGCAAGGCCAGTTTCTACCACCATTTCAAATCCAAGGAAGACCTGCTGGTCACGACGCTCGAGCAACGCCACGACAAAATGATGGGCGAATTGCGCGAAGTTGTGAGCAAAGGATCAACCCCCGCGGAGAAAATCGGGCGCGTCTTCGAATGGCTCGGAAATGCCTGCAAATGTGGGGTGTCATCGAACGGTTGCGCGTACTTAAACATGGTGTCCGAGTTCCGCGACGCCAGCAGCCGCGTGCGCGAACTGGTCCGCTGGCACAAGGATGTGTTCCGCCGCTTCTTGTTCGAGCTGGTCGAGGCGCACTTCCGCGGCCAGGGAAAGTCCGAGGATGAATTGAAGGACGTCGGCGACGAAATCTACCTGCTGGCCGAGGCGGTGTTCGCCGCCTCCCCCGTGCACCAGTGCACCTGGCCGGCGGAGACGGCGTGGCGGATCGTGTCCTCCCGCCTTGGACTGGAAGAGTAAATTTTTTGGGAATGCTATAACAGACTGGTCTGTCTATATACGACAAGAGGGAAGTGAAAAATTTTGCTTGGCAGGATAATTGGTTTTCGTATAGTGAATGTGAAAGCAGAGCAAACCGGGCACTAATAAGGAAGACGTCGCGGCATTTCCCGCGGCGCCCCATGGGAGGGGAAGATGAAAGCCACCAAGAATGATCTCCGACAGCGATTCGAAGAGGAAGCTCTCCCGCTGATGCAGGACATGTTCGCCCAGGCCTACCACCTGACGCGCAACCGCGCCGACGCGGAGGACCTGGTGCAGGAAGCGTATATCCGCGGGATGCGGAAGTTCGCCCAGTTCCAGCCGGGCACCAACCTGAAGGCCTGGCTCGGGCGCATCCTTTTCAACCAGTTCATCAACGAGTACCGCCGCAAGAAGCGCCGCATCAAGTCGGTATACGTGGAGGGCGTCGAGAACATGGCCGGCGTGGAAGACCAGCCGGAAAACGACGAACGCTTCGCCTTCATGAATCCCGACGACCTGGCGCACGACGATTCGTTCATGCAGTCGCTCGACCAGGACCTGAAGGAAGGGCTGCTCGACCTCGACGACCGCTACCGCGACGTGCTGCTGCTGAACACCGTCGGCGAGCTCAGCTACAAGGACATCGCCAGCAAGCTGAAGCTGCCGATCGGCACCGTCATGTCGCGCCTGCACCGCGCCAAGGCGTTCCTGCGCGAACGCTTCGGCGGCAAGGCCCCGGCGATGAGCTGAACAGGAACCCCGGCCGACAGGCCGGGGTCACACGGCCACGGCCGTGTGAACGAGACACCCAAGCAGGGACCGGGACAGACTCCGGTCCCTGCGCTATTAACCAGACCCGTTTTGACGCGAGCACAGCCCGCGTCACCCCGGCCTTTCGGCCGGGGCTGTTGTTGTGCTCAAGGGTTGTCCATCACGCCGCTGCGGCTAGACTTCGGGCCTTACCTGACACGGATGCCGCATGCCTGACCGCCCGCTAAAAGTCGTGATTCTCGCCGCGGGCAAGAGCACGCGGATGAAGTCCGACACGCCCAAAGTGCTGCACAAGCTCGCGGGCTTGCCGGTGCTGCAATGGGTGCTCGATCAGGCCGACGCGATGGGCGCCGAGGAGTCGATCGTGATCGTCGGCCACGAAGGCGACCGCGTGCGCGACAAGTTCAAGGGCCGCGCGGGCATCCGCTTCGTCACCCAGGAACCGCAACTCGGCACCGGCCACGCGGTCATGCAGGCCAGGGACGCGCTCGAAGGCTTTAACGGCGACGTGGCGATCCTGTGCGGCGACGTGCCGCTGATCCGCCCGCGCACGCTCGAGCTGCTGCGCCACATGCACAGCAGCGAGGAAGCGGCCTGCACGATCCTGACCTGCCTGCCGGAAAACCCGCGCGGCTACGGGCGTATCGTGCGCGACGGGCTGAACCGCGTGCGCCGCATCGTCGAACAGAAAGACCTCGAGCCGAAGCAGGAAGACATCCCCGAGGTCAACACCGGCACGTACCTGTATGACTGCAGGAAGCTGCTCGGCGTGCTCGACAAGCTCAGCACCGACAACGCCCAGGGCGAGTACTACCTGACCGACGCCGTGCAGCACCTGGCCGACGACCAGGAAAAGGTCGCCGCCTGTGCCTGCGACGACCCGCAGGAAGTCATGGGCATCAACAACCGCAAACAGCTCGCGACGGCCGACCGCATCGCGCGCGACCGCATTCTCGATGAGCTGATGATCGAGCAGGGCGTGACAGTGTACGAGCCCGCCACCACGTATATCGAGGCCGGCTGCAAAATCGGGCGCGACACGGTGATCTACCCGAACAGCGTGATCCGCGCGGGCGTCGAAATCGGCGAGCACTGCGAGATCGGCCCGTTCGCCCACCTGCGCCC
>JAGQRI010000070.1:4503-7009 GCA_020425515.1 Planctomycetota bacterium
CACCAGACGGAAGTCGGCGACAACGCCTTCATCGGCTGCGGCACGGTACTGGTCGCGCCGGTGAAAGTCGGCAAGAATGCGCAGACGGGCGCGAACACCGTGGTCCCCCACAACAAGGACGTGCCCGAGAACACAATCGTCGTCGGCGCGCCGGCGCGGGTTCTGAAAACAAAGGGTGAAGGATGATACGCAGCAAGGGACTCAAGATTTTTGCCGGCAACAGCAACCGCAAGCTGGCCGAGGCCATCTGCAACATCCTGGAAGTGCCGCTCGGGCGCGGGCGCATCGAGAAGTTCCCCGACGGCGAAATCGACGTGAAGATCGAAGAAGACATCCGCGGCGTGGATACCTTCTTCATCCAGTCCACCAGCCCGCCGGTCAACGACAACCTGATGGAAACCCTGCTGTTCGCCGACGCCGCCCGCCGCGCCAGCGCCGAGCGCATCACGGCCGTAATCCCCTACTACGGCTACGCGCGCAAGGACCGCAAGGATGAAGGGCGCGTTCCGATCAGCGCGAAGATGGTCGCCAACTGCATGGTGAGCGCCGGCTACGACCGCGTGCTGACCATGGACCTGCACGCGGCACAGATCCAGGGCTTCTTCGACATCCCCGTGGACCACCTGTACGCCGCGCCGGTCATCAACGACTACTTCCGCGACCTGAAGCAGAAGGCCGACATCCAGAACATGACCATCGTGGCGCCGGACGTCGGACGAAGCAAAGTCGCCCGCGGTTATGCCAAGCGCCTCAGCGCCGGGCTCGCGATCGTCGACAAGCGGCGCGTCAGCGGCGAGAAAACCGAAGTGCTGGACATGATCGGCAAGGTCGACGGCCAGGTCTGCGTGCTGATCGACGACATGATCGCCACCGGCGGCAGCATCGTGGACGCCGCCAAGGCCTGCATGCAGTTCGGCGCCAAGGACGTCTACGTCGCCTGCACCCACGCCCTGTTCTGCGGCCCGGCCATCGAGCGCCTCAAGAACGCGCCGATCAAGGAATGCATCGTCACCGACACGGTGCCGGTCGAGGGCAAGGAATTCCCGCAGCTCAAGGTGCTCAGCGTGGCCGACCTGCTGGCCGAGGCCGTCCGCCGCATCCACTTCAGCGAATCCGTAAGCCTGCTGTTCAAGGGTTAGCAGGCGCGTGAGGAATTCCGTCACAGTTACACTACGGGCATACGAAACCCGGGGTCCTGGAGTTTGATGATGAGAAAGTTTTCGTTGATCGCCGCGGCGCTGGCCGTGGTGTGCATGTTCGTATCCGCGCCGCGCCCGTCAGCGCAGGACGAAAAACCCGCCAAAGACACCGCCGCTGAAGAAACGCCGGCCATCGACTATCTGGTGATTTCCGCCAATGGGCTGGCCGAGGTTGCAAAACAATGGGGCGACTACCGCGAGGCGCATGGGCGAAAGGTCAAGGTGGTCACCGTCAGCGCGATCGGCAAGCTCAGCGATACCGAAGCGCCGGACATCAACGCGATCAAGAGCTTCATCGTCGAGCAGGCCCAGGGCGAGGAAGACGAGCCGCGTGAAGGCTTCCAGGTGTTGCTGCTCGGCGATTGCCCGAACGACAGCAGCAGCGAATACGACCCGAAGACGGAAATCCCCTGGCAGCTCACCCACCACATGGACAGCAACCCGACGCCTTCGCGCCGCGTGCGCGTACCGACGGACAACTTCTACGCCGACATCGTCAAGGACGACGACACCCTGCCGGACATCGCCGTCGGGCGCATCCCGGCCCGCACCGTCGAGCAGGCCACGCTCGCCTTCAACAAGATGAAGTCGTACGAAAACGCGGCCCAGGGCGAATGGCTGCGCAGGCTGACCTTCTTCGCCGGCGAGGGCCACTTCGGCGAGCAGATCGACAAGATGCTCGAAGGGCTCTTCATCCGCTTTGCCGAGGAGACGATCGACCAGGCCTACGCCGTACGCATGAGTTACGCCAACATCAACAGCCCCTACGCCTACGTGCCCTCGCGCTTCAGCGACAAGGTGATCGACGAGGCCAACGCCGGCGCGCTGCTGCTGTGCTATCTCGGGCACGGCGCGCACGACCGCCTCGACAACATGTACGTCGAAGCGGGCGGCAAGCGCATCCGCTACCCGATCCTGACCGCCGACGACGTCAGCAAGTTCGACATCCCGGACGGCAAACTGCCGGTCATGATGATCATCGCCTGCGAAACCGGGCACCTCGACCACCCGCAGGGCTGCCTGGCCGAGAAGATCTGCTTCACGGAAAAGGCCCCGATCGCGGTCGTCGCCAGCAGCCGCGACAGCCACCCCTACAGCAACACACTGCTGCAGAAGGCGATGGTCCACGAGATGACCGACATTCGCGCCGCCACGCTCGGCCAGGCGTTCCTCGACGCCAAGCGCGAACTGATCCTCGCCGAGGACCCGGACCGCAGCAAACTCGAGATGATGGCCTTCTTCGCGATCCCCAAGAAGGCCGACCGCGATGAGCTGAACCGTTCGCACCTCGCGCTCTACAACCTGAC
>JAGQRI010000071.1:0-22625 GCA_020425515.1 Planctomycetota bacterium
ACGAAGCACTCGATGATCCAGCCGAACATGAAGACCGACACGAGGATAATCGCGAGCTGCGTAATGATGCCGAACGGACCACCCGGGATGCCGAGAATCTTCTCGCCGAGTGAGTAGGTGGCCTCTTCCTGGGCGAACATCGCCGGGGCCATTACCGCGCCGACTGCGAACATCATCACAGCAGCCACGGCCTTCTTGGAAATCTGCAAGTTCATCTGGTTTGTCTCCTGCCCTTTACGGATCCGGCAAACCCCGCCGCTCGGGGCCTGCCGACAAATAAGTTTGCTGGACAACGTGCTCAAACGGGGGTTGGACCAAATGGTTCAAGAAAATGCTGAAAATGGCGATCCCGTTTGGGCCACAAATCAGTCACCTTTGTATTCGTTGATGATCTTCTGGATGTCCGGGATGCTCTCATCCTCAGCAGCCTTGGATTTCGGCAGCAGGGTGGTCAGCTCGGACAGGTACTTTTCCGACAGCTTGGCGTACGTCTCGGCGGTCACGGCCTTCTTGACCGTCTTGTCCCCCACCTTGACGTCGATCTTGTTGTCCTTGTTCAGCTCGGCCAGTTGCGCCGCGGCGTTGGCAGCGCCCAGCAGGGCCATGCTGCGGATCTCGTCGTCGGCGTTGAAGATCGAGAGCGAGGTGCTGAAGTATTCCAGCGCCTCGGCCCAGTCGTCGGTGCGCTTGGCCTTCAGTGCCTCAACCAGGCCCATGCCCACGTACGAGCCGGCCGTCAGGTACGCAACGTCCGGGTCGATCCAGTTTGCGCGGGGCTGCCAGGCGCGGGTCTTGATGCCGTCTGTGTGGTCAGCCTCCCACTTGCGCTTGGCATCATAGAAGCGGGACTGGGCGCCGCTGCCGTCGCCTTCAAGGATCTGCATGAAACCGACCTTCAACTGCGCCTCATAGGCTGCGCGGGAGGGCCGGCCGGCGTTCTTGGTAAGCGCGACGCGGGCGAGGTCTTCGTAGGATTTGCGGGCGCCGGCGTAGTCCTTCTGGGCTTCGGCGTAGCGGGCCGAAGCGCGCAGGGCGCGCAGCGACCAGTCGAAGTACTCCTTGTCGCCGGAGTTCGACGACATTTCCTCGGTCAGGTCCTGCAGCGGCTTGAACGCGAACTTGGTGGCCTTGGCTGCATCACCCTGCTTCAGGTAGGAAAGTCCCAGCGCTTCCAGGGCGTCGAGATAGAAGCGGTTCAGCGCGCCGCCGTTGGTCACCTGCTTGCCGGTCACGGCCGACTGGAACGAAACGCGCGGCACGAGCCCGCCGACGCCGGACAGCTTGCCTTCGGCCTCCTTGATGTAGTCCTGCAGCCCATCAACGGCCGCGCCGTAGTTCGCTTCCAGGTAGCGTCCCATGGCTACGTAGAACTTGCAGGAAAGCTGCACGCCCTCCCATTGCTCGTCGCTCCAGCCTGAGGGTTTTTCCGCGTTCAGCATCTGCTGCGCGTCGGCGATCAGGCGGTCGGCGCGCCCACCCGCGAGCTTGCGCGACAGCCCGTTGAATTCGTCCATCGCCTGGCCGGAGTAGCGAACGTCGTCCAGGTCCCAGAGGCGCACGCGGGTGCCCGGCTGGTTTTTCGCCTTCTCCCAGATGATACCGGAGATGGTCTCGGCCTGGATATCGGACGCCTTCTGCGACTGGCCGTCCTTGGTCTGGATCACGCCGCCTGCGGCAGCATTGAGCGAACCGGCGAGCAGCAGGGCGATTGTGGATGCCACGATCAGTTTATGCATGTGTTTCTCCTTGCCGGGGTTCGCTACTTGAGCTTGTTCTTCTTGGCCAGTTCATCAATCCGCTTGCCGTACTGCTTGATGCGGTCGAGGTACTGCTTGACGCTGTCCGGCAGGTACGTCTGGTCCAGCGCCCCTTCACGGTCGGCCGTGTTGTAGGCGTCAATAACGACTTTCTTGAGCCCGTCACCCTTCAGCGCTTCGATGCCCTTTGACTCAGCGCCGTAGGTGTCCAGCCACTGGATGATCAGTTTCAGCCACTCTTCCAGGTTCTGGCGGAAGTCGCCGCGGAACTGATAGCGGCCAAGCAGGGTGAACTGCACCCACACCTTCAGGCGGATCTGTGAGGCCTCCCACAGGTACGAGGCCTTGTCGGTCGGCACGTCCTGCAGCGGGTGGTCGGGGTTCTTGGCCAGCGTCCGGGTGCTCTGGTCGACGTATTTCGGCCAGTCGATCTTGATGTCGCCGGCTTCGTGCAGCCGCAGGAAGATCTCGGCCATCGCGTTGCTGATGTACAGGTAGTTGTCTTCCAGTTCGTTCTGGAAGAGCAGCGTGTACTTGTCGTTCATCTTCTTGTTGGCGTCACGCAGCAGGTTGAACGACCAGCAGCGGCGCATCAGCAGCGCTGCCTTCTTCAGCTTCTCGATATCCTTGTCTTCCTTGTACAGCTCAAGGTACGCCTTCCCGAGCTGGTACTTCACCTCAAGCTCATTGGCGCTGCCGGTTTTGCCGACGCGGTTGTTGCGCTCGTCCACGGGAATGGACTCTTCCTTCCCCCAGGTTTTTTCGCCGCCAAAGCGCTCGACGTAGTTGCTGAGGTACTTGATGGTGTTGTTCCAGTCACCGATCTGGAAGTACTGGTGGCCGAGCATCAGCACAGCCTCTTCCTTCAGCCCCTCGGGGCCGCCTTCACCGCGACGCACGCGGTATTCCTCGTAGTACTTCAGCAGGCGGGTCGTGAACGGACGGGCGCGCTCAAGAACGTCGGAGGCAAGCTTGTCGAGGAAATCGCCAAGCTCGTAGATGAAGATCGTGCCCGTGAAGTACGCCAGCTCGTCCGTCGCGATGTGGATGTAGTTCATCAGGTCCGACAGCAGCTGCAGCTTGGTGTTGTCGGCATCCTTCTTGTTGGTCTCGGCGTCGAGCAACGACTGCAGCTTGTCAGCAACCTCAAACTGGTCGACGTTTGAAATCGCCTTGTCCAGCTCGGCCTTCAGCGGGGCGAAGTTCTTCTTCTTCATCTGCGTGTCGTACTCGGCGCGGACGGCCTTGGCCCAGCGCGTCGGGTACTCCTCGGCCATCTTGTCCCACTTGGCCTGGATGGTCGCCTTGAGGTCGGGCAGGTTTTCGCGCACGTCGGCGTTCTTGTCGCCTTCGAACAGCAACTCGACGATCCAGCGCTGCCAGAAGTGCTCGGCGAGGATCATGCGGTGCTCGTGGCCGGTCTTGGCCTTCTCGAGGCGTTCGGCATCCTTGGCCCACTCATCGCTGTACTTGGCGTTGATACGCTCGAACGCGTTCTTCTTGAGCTGGTTCGAGCGCGAGATCAGCACGGAGGCGGCTTTCGCCATGGCGTTGGTCTTGGGGGTCAGCTTTTCACGCAGGATCGCGTAGACGTTGCTGACCATGCGGCGGATTTCCTTGTCGTCGTCCGGGAAGGCCTGCACGTACGCGCGGTACACTTCCTCGCAGGCGTCTTCGTCCTTGGCGTCGGCCAGGGCGTAGAACGACAGGGTCAGCGCGCCCTTCTGGTAGGCTTTGCTGCCGGCCAGGTGGGTCCCGAACCACTTCCAGTACGGGCCCAGAATGCCGAGCGCGAGGCTGCGCTCCTGTTCCTGCAGCTCGGCGATCTTTTCCTTCGCGAGATTCTTGGGCGGGTTGCGCAGCAGGTACGCGAGGTCATAGGCCGCGTATCCCATGCGCTTCATATCCGGGTCCGGCTCGCCTTCGCCACCCGGGTTGTCGCGCAGCCAGGCCGCGTTGCGGGCCTGTGCCACCGCGCCGATGGCGTCGGCGATGGTCGGGTGTTCGTTGCCTTCCAGCAGCGGGCCGACCTTGTCCCAGGCCTTGTCCGCCTCGTACAGGAAGTACTTCTTGTAGTAGTAGACGGCCTTGTGCCAGTTGGCGAGCTGGTCCGGCGTGTCAGGGTCAAGGATCGCATCCCAGTGCGGCTTGGCGACTCCGTCGAGCAGCTTGGCGGGCAGGTTGTGGAAGTCGGTCTTGTGGCGGGCGATCTGTTCCTGGTACCACTCCGGGTCTTCCACGTCCCACTTGAAGTTCTCTTTGTCCTTTTCGCCGCTGCGGTTGTTGCGCCGCGCGCCGGAATCCTCGGAGACGTTGAAGTACGCCTTCGCGCCGATGTACAGCGCAAGCTGGTAGCTGCGGAACGAAGCCGGCAGGTTCACCATGCGCACGGCGGCCTGGTGGTACTTCTTCTGGTCATACAGGTCCTTCGCCGAATCGAACGCCAGCTCCATGCGGGCGGCCTCGCCCGAGAGCTTCGCCTTCAACTCGTTGGCGTCGTCACTGAGCTTCTGGAAATAGCGGTTGTCCGGTTCACCGTAGTTCTTGTCGGTGAGGAAGCTGGCGTGGCGCGCGTACTGGTTCGCCATTTCGCCGGGGAAGCCGTTCAGCGACTTGCCGTCGGTGATCAGCGCGCAGCGCCCCTTCATGTGCGATGGCACGGAACTCCCCGCGGAGAACTTCTCCTGGAAGTAAATCGTGCGGTAACAGGCTTCACGGTAGATCAGCGCGGCATCCAGGAAGCGCCACATGCGCGAGTACATCTCGCCGATGCGCACGAAGCACGCCGGCGCATAGGTCTCGAATTTCTCGACGTCGCTGCAGGCCACGATCAGCGACTGGTAGGCCTGGATGTTCTTGAGAATCACCGACACCGGGTTGGTATCGAGCTCGGCGTACACCGTGCCTGCGCACTTGAAGCGCAGCTCGTTGTCGAGGTTGTCGCGGGTCGCGATGTCGGCCAGCACCACCAGCGCCTGGCGGCGGAAGTTGATGTCCTTGTCGCCGGCAAGCTTGAACAGCAGGTCGATGGCGCCCTTGATCTGGCTTTCGTCGCCGAGCTTGATCAGCGCGCTGATGCGGTAAAGCTGGAAGCGCTTGAAGTAGAAATCGAGCTCGGGAATGCCGCCGTACTTGGCGTAGGCCTCGGCGTACAGCTCAACGCACTTCTGCAGGTTCTTGGGGTCGAAGTCGAGCTCGGTGGTCAGCAGCTCAACGGCACGCAGGTAGCCGTGCTCCATGGCAAGACGCCCGATGTAGGCCGTGGCCGACTCGCCTGACAGGAAGTTCACGCAATCGATGAACTTGGCGGCGGCGGCGTCCGGGCGACCGCGGGCGAGCTCGATGTCGCCCTGCAACGGGTAGGTCAGCACCTGCTCTTCGGTCGGGTAATCGAGGCTGAACAGGAACTCGCCGATCCACTTCTCGCATTCCCTGAGCTTCGACTCGCGGTCCGGCGAGCCGAGTTCGTAGGTCATGCCCTTCACGTAGAAGGCGCGGCAGTAGTGGTAGAAGATCTTGCTGTAGTTCAGGTATTCCTTCTTGAACAGCGCCTCGCCCGCGCCGCCGTCGAAGCGCTTGTCGTCCAGTTCCTTGCGTTTCTTGTCGAACATGGCGATGGCGTCGTCGCAGTACTTGCGCGCGTCATCCGGCGCACTGCGGCGCAGAGCCATGGCAAGATCGAGCATCATCACGCCCTTGCTGACGATCCCAGCCGGCGTATCCGGGTCACCGAAAATCTTCACGGCTTCGCCGTAGCGATCGTTGCGGGCGGATTCGTCCTGGTCCTTGGCGTAGATGAAGTCCGCCTCGGCCTTCATGACTTCGGCCTTGCTGGACTTGGCCCGTGCGGCTTCCTCGACCGACCCGCTTTTGATGATCTTGTCGAGGACGGCGTAGGATTCCTCCCACATCTGTAGCCGCACGCCGAGATAGCGCCCGAACTCGACGTCGTCGCGTGCATGCAGGCTGCTCGGCGCGAGCGTCATCACAAATGCAATCAGCAGCCCGGCAACCAGTGTGGGCATCGTCATAAATCGTTTTGAGTTAGGCATATCCACCTTGCTCCGTTGGACCCCGGAGACGGAAATAGTTTGTGCGTGCGTGTGGAAGACGCACTTCTATACCAACTGCAAACGTCTGAGTTAAGGCGGGGGTTCATTTCTTTTCTGCCCTGAAACAGGCTGAAAATCAAGGGCTCAGGGTCGATCCGCAGAATGAAACAGGGCGGCCCGTGAAGGCCGCCCTGTGACGTGTTTCATGCCGCTCTAGCGGGGGCTGGTGGGCCCGGCACCGTAGCGGTAATCCTCTTCCTCTTCGAGGTCGATGATGCGCGCGCTGACGACAATGATGATGTCCTGGCGCACGACGTTCTTGCCGCGGCGGGTGAACAGGCTGCCGATCAGGGGCAGGTCGCTGATGAACGGGATGCCCGATTCAACCTGGGTCTCGCTCATCTGGCGCAGCCCGCCGATCACAAAACTGCCGCCGTCCGGCACGGTCACCGTGGTGCGGATGCGCTGCAGGGTCAACTGCGGGGTCTGGATCGCCACCGGGGTACCGACGCCGAGGCTCGTGGTGAACGTCGGGATCGGGCGCAGCAGCGTCGCCAGTGTCGGGCGAAGCTCCAGCGTGATGTAGCGGCGGTCCGAACTGATGGTCGGGCGCACGTCCAGCACGATACCGTCGCGGATGACGTCAACAATCGGGTCGGCCACGGCCACACCGGTCGCGGTGTTGGTGTCAAAGTCGCGGATGTAGGCGACTTCGTTCAGGATGCTGACGTGGCCGCGCTGGGTGTTATGGACCGTGATGCGCGGGGCGGTCAGCAGCGTAGCGCGCTCACGCTTGCGTACGGCGCGAAGGATCGCGTTCACTTCCGGGTTGTCAACGAAGGCCATCTGGAAGGTCATGCCCCCCATGTCGGTCAGACCGACGCCGCCGCGCTGCCCGCCCAGTGACTGGTCGAACAGGTTTTCAATACGGGCGCGCTGGTCGATGCGCACGTTGCCCGAAGGCGGCATGTCCTGGAAGAAGAAGCCCGCGTCATTACCGGTACCGCCGGCGCCGGCCGGGTTGCTGTTGTTGCCGAACTGGATGTCGTCCAGGGCCGCCGGCACGGGCGGGATGCCCGGTGCCGGGATCTGGGGGCTGCCGCCGATGCCGCGGAAGTCGAGCCCGATATCCTCAAGGAAGTCGTCGCGGATGGTGATGAAGCGCGCTTCCACACTGACCGTGAGCCCCTGGCTGCGGCGCAGGTCCTGCAGCAGGTTGTTCACGCGGTCGATGTTATCCGGGTTGTTCAGGACGATCAGGTCCTGCTGGCGGTAGGTGATGCCGTGGCCGTCGAGGTCCCAGCTATCCGGGTCGATGGCTTCGAGAATCACGTCCACAAGGTCTTCGATTTCGAGCGGGTCGGCCTCGGCCTCTTCTTCTTCCTGCGGGATGCGCCCGGCGTTTTCGGTGTCACCGGCAAGGCGCGGCTCGTCACCCTTGAAGGTGCGCAGGTTGATCAGAAGGTCCGCCACGTTGAAGACACGGCGGACGACGTTGCGCCCTTCGCCGGCATCGGCTTCGTCGATGATGACGGCGCCGTTTTCGACGCGCCACGACAGGTCGGTCTGGTCGCAGACCAGGTCGAGAGCCTGGCGCAGCTTGACGCGCCCGATGTCGAGGTTGACCTCGGTGCTGCCGTCCACGCCACGGGCACGCAGGATGTTGATGCGCCCCTCTGTGCGGAACTTGGCAATCACGTCGTCAAGCGGCGTATCTTCGAAGTACAGCGGAAGATTGACCGACTCAAGCGCGCTGCGCACCGCGATGTCTTCCTTCGACAGCGGCGTGCGACGGGAAGCCTCAAGCTCCTCGGCGCGGCGGTTGGTCTCGATCCATTCCTCGTAGGGCGCGAGCGTGATGTCCTCGGTCGGCATGGGCGTGGCGCCCTTGATCAACTCCATCGTTTCGCGCCAGTTGCGGTTGAACTCTTCCCAGGCGTTGCGATCGCGCTTGCCCTGGTCGAGGTTGGTCGCGATCTGCTTGAGGCGCGCCACCTGCTCGTTGTACGGGTCTTCGCGCAGGATCTTGTTCAGCACCACGACCGCGTCCTTGTACTCGCGGCGGTCGAAGTATTCCTTGGCCGTTTCGTACAGGTTGCGGACTTCTTCGCGATAGCGGTTCAGTTCCTGCTGGATTTCCATTTCACGGAGACGGCGTTCCTGTTCGCGGATTTTGACGAAATCCTCGAGGCGGGCCTTCTCGCGCTTGGACTGGGCATCCTGGATCATCAACCGGGCTTCGCGCTCGAAGCCTTCGGTCTCGATCATGTAGTCGGTCCAGCGAATGATATCGAGTACCTTCTGGCACTCGGCGATCGCCTCGCCGTACTTGCCTTCGCGCATCAGCTTGTCGGCCACGTCGAGCCCGTGGCTGATTTCGTACACGGCCTCGGCGCGCTGGGCGGATTCTTCCTCGCTGCGCTTGCGGGCCATGTTTTCGCTGGGGCTGCGTCCTACGCCGAGCGCCTGCTCGACGTTCGCCTTGACTTCCGAAGCGACGGCGTTGGACGGGTCCATCAGCAGCGCGTCGCGGGCGTAGTCAAGCGCGTCGTCATAGCGCTTGTCCTGGTAGAGGCGAGCGGCCTCATTGGCGTAGTAGTCGGACAACGCCTTCAGGTCTTTGTCGTTGACGCCCTCGGTGGCGTTGCGCGCGGCGTTTTCACCGCGGCTGGCCACTTCCCTGGGCTTGCCGGAATCGGAGCTGGACTCATCGCTTGCGGCCGTTTCACGCAGTTCGGCGCGGGTGGGCGTGTCGCCTTCCTTGCCGAGGTGTGAAACGTAGTCATCCGTGGTGGGATTGACCGGGGTATCTTCCACGGTCACTCCGTTGGATGCGCATGCAGTAAGTAACCCCGTAATACCGGCCACAGCGGCCAATCCGAGCCGCTTCGTGATCCAAAACTTCATGCTTGCTCGCTCCTCATCCGTCGGGGAAAACCCGGGGGACGATGCGTAGGGGTCCACACGAACTATCGGAGGGGGCCTTCAATGTAGCCTTCGTGCATGTAGTGTCAACGCTCTTGCGGGTTTGGGCTGTCACGCTTGCGTCATGTTGGCAGGGCGGATTTTGGTGTGTCAGTAAGTCCCGGGGGCGCGGGCCGGCGTGCGGCTGATTGTGGCTGCCCGAAAGCCAGAAGGGACGGGCTTTCGCCCGTCCCTTTCCCGATCACTGGCCAAACGGCAGCTACTTGTAGAGCGTGCCGAACAGGTCAACCTTGTCACCGCCAACCGAGAAACTCCGGCCTTCCAGACCTTCATAGGTGCCGGCCGTCAGGTCCACGGTTTCGTCGGCGTACTTCTTGAGGTCGCCGCTGCCCAACATGTTGCCGGCCGCGTCGTAGACCTTTACGTCGCTGCCCGGGCTGCTGAGTTTGACCTCACTACCGAAATCCTTGCCTTTCGTCGTGGCGACCGTCATCACGACACGCACCCAGTCATCCCCCACTTGGTGCCAGCGGGTCAACTCGAAAGTGGCATTCTTGTCGCCGGATTTCATGGCCAGGCAACGAATCTCCAGCGCGTTCTCCGTGCTGGATGGCATGGTCGGGTCCGCGATGGGGCCCTTGGTTGCGGGCGGCAATTCGAAATCACCAAGCTCGCGCGAATTCAGCAGGAAGCCCTTGGGCGTCTTCGTGACGAAGGCAAAGCCTGTCGTGAAGTCGATGCTGATGTCGGACGGCAGTAGTTCGCCGGGGTTCACTACGGTACCGCTAACGTCAGTCACCTGGACGCTCCGCGAATTCAGGTCACTGAGCCGGTAGTTACCCCCCAGCGTGTCGCCCGGGTCCACCTTCTCGGTAACGCGCACTCGATACCAGACAGGACTACCATCGCCGTTCGGAATTGCGTGCCACTTCGTGAGCGTGATCGTGGCTTGGGGATCCGCGAAAGAAAGATACCCCAACTCAATTCGGTTGCGAACGATTACCGGGTGGCCGTTGGCCTGTGTTGCTTTCGGCCAAGTGTAGTAGCCGGCGGGATTCTTGTCGCCGACGTTGATCCCACGCTTGGGATTCTTCATCGTCGCCATGAACACAGCGTAGGTGTAGGTCACGTCCGTATCGAACGTCGTGTCGTTGTAGCTGTTTCCACCGACTGGATTCGGTGTGACGGTTTCCCATTCAGTGACTTCTTCCGGCGGCTGCGGCTCCGGATCGCTCTTCGCACTGGCGTATTTCTGCTTTGCCTTGTCCTCGTCCGGCTCAACCTGTTTGTTGGTCTTCTGCGAGTCGGCATCCGAAGAGCTACTCCACCAACTCTTGAAGCGAGTTTCCCACTCACGGTGTTGCTTGTTGTATTCGAGAACCTTCTTGCCGTACTCGGTGCGGCGCCTTTCAACCGTCTCCGGTGCGCGGCGCTTGATGTAGAAGCAGATGTCTTCAGGCAAATCAGCAACGTCCGGGTTGTCCCACGTAACGACAATCACCATGTTCGCCAAGTCAGCTTTTGCCTCGACGTTCTGGACCGGGCCCAAGTCGCGCTCGTCGTGCGGCTTGTAGCGGTCAACGAATTCCTGGAAGTCGATCTTCCCGTCGTACGGATAACGATCCCAGCTGTCTTCTTCCTGCTGTGTAATCTCGCCATCCTTGGCGGTAAGGACTTTGTCGCCATTCGTATCTTTTTTGGCGAACGCTGCGTCGACGCCGATCGGCGGATCAGCATGTTCTTCACGACTGATCTGACCGTCACCGTTGCGATCCCACTTTGTGAAGTCGCCTTCGGGGTCGGGCTGGCCGAAATGCGGCGATCGCTGGAACTCATTCTCTGTCCAGAACCCGTCCTTCGGCGATTCGTCGTACCTGTCGAACTCACCTACGTCGGCCGCGTCCATGATGATATCCCAAGCGATCGGCAACTGGAGCAGGCCTTCGGCGCCGCGGTCCTCGGCCTTCCAGTCATCCTTCTTGCCGGGGTCGAGTGACCTGGCCACCGAGTCCGGCAGGTGGATGTTGCCTTCACCCGGGTCAGGAGTTGAGCTTTCCAGCTGGTTCCGGACCTTCGTGATCGATCCCTGCAACTGGATCTGACCCTCGCCCAGCTTGTTGGTCATCATCGCACCGGCAATGAATATCACCGCCAGCAAAACGCCCACCACTGGCGCGACGATCGGGCCGTACTGGGCCAACGCATTCGGTTTCTTTTCGTTTGCCATAACCTTTGCCTTCCTTGGGGAAGGGGAGACCGGGGTTTTCTACGCCAGGGGGCGCTCTCCTCCGGTGCCTATTGTCCGTCTGCTGGTACCGCTACAACTTTCCAGTCCTTGTTGAACGCGGCCGCCTTGAACTGTATGCCGACCCGCGCCGGCAAGGCGATCACGTCCTTCTCATTCAGGATTTCCCCAGCTTTCTCGACGAGCTTCTTGCCCTCGCCGTTTTCCGGGTCGAGTTTCTTCGGGTCGTCCGGGACGTTGATCCTGTCTTCCGGCTTGACCATTTCGTTGACCTTCTTGGCCAGGTCAGCCTTTTCTTCGTTGCTGACGTCGTAGCGAACCTCGGGCAGGCGCTCTTTCATTTCGGCCTGCATCATGTCGACGAAGATCGGGAAGGCGCGGCGCTGATGCGGCTTGTCCGTCTCCTCCTTTTTCTTCGTCGGGCCCAGGCTGCGTTCGGTCGGGTTGGCAAGTTCACTGGCGAGCAGCACCGCGAAATCGGGCGCGCATTCCATCAGGATGCCGACCGGCATCACGATCCAGGGCGCCTCGGCCAGCGTGTTCTCGGGCGGGGCAAAATCCTCGAACTTGACGTTCAGCAGCGTGACGCCGAAGCGCCCGTCCGCGCCGCTTTCCATCAGGCGTTCGCAGGTGGTGGCGAGTTCATCCAGGACGCGCAGGCGCATCTGGTAGTCGCGAATCTTTTCCTTTGAGGGAGACGCCATTTCCTTTTCAAGCTGGTCCCAGAACGTGGCGCCCGACCCGCCGGACTTCGTGAACGAGTATTCCGACAACAGCTCGGGCATCTTGAGCGGCTTCTCGAGGTTCGCGAAACGGGCCCGCAGCTCACTCAACTTGGCGCCGGCCTCGTTGGTCCAGAACTCACCACCGCTGTTGTGCGAGGTAAAGTCACTGACGAAATTGACGCCGCGCCCACTAAGCAGGGCGCTTTCCGCCGCTTCCAGGGTGCCGCCGAACTGCTTGGCAAGCTTGGTGTCGCGCTCGAGCGTGCCGCTGGACTTGACGCCGCCGGGCTTTTCGTACTTCGCGAGACCCGTCTGGGCGGCGGCGAGCGAGTCTTCCTTACCGCCGCGGACCACAATGCCCGCGACCAGCAGGATGATGCCGATCAGGGCTCCCGCGCCGAATACCACGAAGTGAAGGTTCTTCTTGAGGTTATCCATAGTCGTTCCTGCCTGGACGTTCCCGTTTCCGGGGCGACGTTACTCAGCGGGCTCCTCTTGGGCGTCGGCGCCCGGCGCCTTGATCGGTGAAAGTATGAGGGTGACCCCGATCTCGGATACCGCGAACTCGGCGTCGTTCCGGATGTTCTTGACCGCCCGGGGAGGACGCCCGTTCACCAGCATGCCAATGCCGCTGGTGCTGACGATGTCACTGAATTTGATGTGCCCCTTGGCGCTGGGGTACAGCGTCGAGGATATCTGCGTGACGTTGACCGTGAGGTGATCCGTGAAATCCAGCTTCTCGAGCTGCTTTTCGGTGATTCCTTCAAGCTGGCCCGTGGCCTTCAACTCAGCAATGACGGCCTTGCGCAGCTTGTCCCAGAGCAGCCCCTTGCCCTTGTCCGTGGCAATCGCGTTGCGAAGCGCCGTTTGGGCCGAGTTATCGTCAACCGAGCTGCTGAGCTGCGAAGCAACCCAGACGCGGAAGGTAATGGTGCGCGTATTGATGTAGTGCCCACCCTGGCCGTCAGTCGCGCCGATCCATTCGGGCTGGTCCTTCTCTTCGAGCAGCATGCAGCTTCGCTGCGTCATGGACCCGCTGAGCCCCTGCACCGTGAAGTTGGCGTAGTAGATGTCCCGGGTGTGTTCGGCGTCCGGGCCGGCGGCGTACTCGGCGAGAGCGGCGATGGTCGACTTGGTGATCATCGGTCCCGCTTCGTCGGCGCGCATCTTGAACGAGATCGGCGGCGGCGCGGGATCATCCTTGTCGGCGTCCTTGTCCTTGGGGACAGGCAGGGTCGCCACGATGCCGGCCATCAGGTTGTCGAGCGAGTAGGACTTGTTCAGGTCGTCTTCCTGGGGCTTCTGCTTGGCCACTTCGTCGTTTCGCTGCTTGGCCGTCGTCGCAACGCTGGTCGCGTCGCTGATCACGGTATCCACGCCGGCCGTCGAGAAGATCGCCATCAGCAGCGCGATCACGCCGCCCAGCGCGGCAATGGCGCCCGCGGCGTAGAACGGCACCTGGATCTTGGCCAGGCCCTGGCGCTCGATGTACTCGGGCGGGATCAGGTTGATGGTGTTGACTTCATCCAGCCCCAGCCCCTGCAGCGCGAGGCCGATGGCCACGGTCAGGCTCTGGATGTTGTTCTGGACTTCGGTCGGGTCGACGCTGCGCGCCAGCGCGATACGCACCGGCGTGTCGACCTTGTGCACCTGGTACTGCAACTGCTGCTCGAAGAACTTCTTGATGTTCAACAGCTTGCTGCCGTTGCCCATCATCACGAGCTGGTTGATGTTCGCCTCGTCGTGCTGGCTCTTGTAGAAGCCGACGGCGCGGTAGATTTCGCCGACCATGTCCTTGAGCGGCGGCTTCATGGCCTCGAAAACCGCGGCGGCATCTTTCGACTTGTGGGCACGGCGCTTGAGTTTCTCGGCGTCGTCCGGCGCAAGCTTGAAGCGCGCGCGCAGGGCCTTGGTGATGTCGTTGCCGGCGACCGGAACGACGCGCACGTAGGTCTTCTGCCCGTCGATGATGATAACGTCGGTGTTCTCGGCGCCGATGTCGATGGCGACGCAGGCGTCGCTGACGGCGTCGTCCATCTCGTACTTGATGTAGTTGTAGATACCCAGCGGCGCCACCTGCACGCCGGTGATCTGCAGCCCGGCCATGTCGCAGATGTCGACGATTTCCTCGACGACGTCCTTCTTGGCCGCGTACAGGTTCACGCGCAACTCATCGGGATCGCCGTCTTCGATGATCTGGAAGTCCCAGACGGCTTCTTCGAGCTTGATAGGAATCTGCGAGCGGGCTTCGTTCTCGATCGTCTCGCGCACGCGCTCCGGCGGGACCGGGGGCAGGCTGATGATTCGGCCCAGGGTATTCTGGCCCGAGATCGAGACGAAAACTTCGTCACCCTTCTTGATGCCCTTGCTCGAGCGCAACTCGTTGAGCGCACCGGCGGTGGCGTCCTGCACGCTGGTACCCGCGTCAACGCCGAAGTCGTGCAGCGAGATGATCGCCACGTCTTCCAGTCCGACGCCGCCACGATCACCGCTCAATTTCACGGCCTTGACGCTTGAAGTACCGAGCTCAATGCCCCATGCGGTCTTTGCCATAAGGTCCTCGAAACAATGGCGATGGCTGATTGGACGAGCCAATCATGCCGAGCTAATTGCTGTAATCATTTCCGCCTATGGGGGGTACTGACAGCATGGCCCGAATCAGTCTCAAGGTCAAGCGACGATTGCATTTCAGACAGATTGGTGACGCAGACGGCACAGTAACCGACATCCCGGCCAACCGCAGGGTCAAATCCCGGCCGGCAGGTACGGCCCGGCGCTGAAAAATCGGGCCATTGTGCGCTTGACCACATCGGGGCGAGTGGTGCAGGGCGCAAGCCGCCCGGATTCTTCAGTAAACGCCAACACGGGCGTCGGGTCCTGGAGGTCGCCGGCCTGCCAGCCGCCTGGGACGCCGCCTCCCTCGGCGTTCAGCTCGTCGGCGAGATCCTGCCAGGGCAGGCGCGTGCGCGGCGGGGCAGACTCCAGGTCGAACCAGGACAGCGTGGTGAGGCGCAACTCGTAGCGATATCCGCCTTGCTCGTCCACTTCGATGGTGAGTATCCGGTCACAGCCCGCCGCCGTATTGACCGCGTATTCATGCAACTTGCGGTCAGTCGTCACGACCGCGAAATCCAGGGCGTCAAAGCGTTCAAGCTCGACGTCGGCTTCCCGCAGGGCGCGCAAGTCCTGCTGGATCGTCCAGAACTCGCGGGCGAACCAGTCGGCATGCAGGTCCGGGTTGGCCAGCAGGCGCGGCAACAGCTCGATGGCAAACTCGTACTGGGCCTGCCTGCGTTCCTGCTCGTGGGCGAATTTCCCGCTGGCGACCGGGCTGTCTCGATGCTTGCTCAGCGCGGTGAGTGTCAGGTCGAGCTTCACTCCCTCCGGCGTTGTGAACTGGCCGAAGTCGCCCGCGATGGCGGCTGCCAACAGCGTCTGCCCATGCAGCAGCGCCTGGGCCGGTTCAACCATGGCGAAGACGCTGCAGGCGCCGTCTGTATCCCAGTGGTTGTTGGTTACGGTCGTGAAACCTTCAAGGACTTCCAGCCGGTCCTCGGCCTCGGCCACCTTGATGCACATGCCGGTCGAGAGGTCGTGACGGAAACGCTCCGGCGTGCGGTTGCCCGGCCAGTGCGAGAGGTTCAGCCGCCCGGGCGCGTTGCCGTCAACGCTGACGCAGACCTCGGGATCGAGGGCTTCGTTCCAGTGCCGGTAAACAAGGTCGGGCATGGTCTTTCGCCCATTCGGTTACTCGCCGGGAAGATCGTTTACGGCGCTGCCGTCGAGCCGCGATATCTTGGCAACGCGCCCGGTATGGCGCCCGCCGTCGAACTCGGTCGCCAGGAAAACGTCGAGGCTCTGCTTGACCACGTCGACGCCCATCGAGCGGCTGCCGAAGCAGATGACGTTCGCGTTGTTGTGCCGCCGCGACATCTCGGCTTCCCACGAATTGTGCGCCACCACGGCGCGGCAGCCTGGAATCTTGTTCGCGCTCATGGCCATGCCGATGCCGGAGCCGCAAACCAGCACCACCCGGTGCACCGACTTGTCGACCAGCCTCGAGCACGCGCGCTCGGCGAAATCGGGGTAGTCCACGCGGTCGGCGCTGAACGGCCCCTGGTCGTCGACCTGGTGCCCGGATTCTTTGAGGTAGGCGGCGAGTTCATGCTTCAGGTCGAAACCGGCGTGGTCGGAAGCGATGGCGATCTTCATGTGTCGTCTCCTGACACCGGTGAGAATAGATTATCGAAGCCGCTTTCCATAGACGCATCGCCTTCGCGCACGACCGCAGTTCTGGCAAGCAGCGCTTCCATGTGCGCGCGCACCTGGTCCGCCGTCGCCCGGTATGCCATCGGCGAGCCGCCCATGGGGTCGTAGACGGTCCAGCGCCGCGCGGTCTTGTCGGCGGCGATCACTTCACCCCAGACGTCTTCACCCATGGCAATCAACTCGCGCGGCGTTTCGGCTGCCGCTTCGAACCGCGACGGTACGTGCGCCTTCATTTCGACGTGGTAGGCCGCTGCCGCTTCGTGCATGCCCGCGGGTACGCGCGCCGAGGGGCTGCCGATCAGTCCGGAAGAATCCAGGTGGAATGCCGGCACGAAGTTCCGCAGCTGGCTGACGTAGTACTGCTGCATGGCGCGCAGCAGGTGCTCGGCGAAGGCGCTGCGGTTCAGGTTCCCCAGGCAGACGAATTCGACGTTACGGGTGAACGTGCCGCCCAGTTCCGATTTGCTGACGGCGCTTTCGCGCAGGATTTCCAGCCCGCAGCGCAGCATCCGGACGACGCTGCTGGCCGGGCGTTCCGGCAACTCACCTGTGCTGAGCACGGCGGCCACGCCGGGCAGCCCGGCGATCGCGTCCGGATCGCACAGCGGGGGTTGCCCGTGCAGGTTGGCGCTGGTGGCAACGACGGCCGCGTTGGCCAGCTTCAGGAACACGGAGCCGGTTTCGTGTTGTACGATCCGCAACCCCAACCCCGCATGGGAGCTGCCGTGCGCCACGATTACGGTAACTCCGCGCGGTCCCAGTTGGGTTACGGCATGACGTTCCAGTTCGCGCATCGGCCCGCCGAAGCGCAGCGCACTGTCAACGTCAGGCAGGTGCAGCGAAAACGGCTCGCGCCGCCCGCCCTTGAACGCCTGCAACTTCGCACTGTGCAACTCGGAATCGGCCAGCGCAGCCACGCCGTAAACGGTGTCGGTGGGAAACGCGACCAGCCCGCCCTCGCGCAGGATGCGGGCGGCGTCTTCAACCCTGTCGGGACCGAGAATATCTGCGGGCATATGTCCGGTTCTGTTGCGGGTCAGGCCTTGCTCGGGGTTCGCTCATTGCGGCGCCGTTTTCGCTCCGCCACGGCGAGCCGCCGCCCCAGCAATCCGCGCCCGCGAATCACCCGGTAGATGAAGTAGCTCGGGCCCGACAGCACGTAGGCCAGCATCAACGCAGGGACGGTCAGCTTCCAGTAGTCGCCGAACACCACCACCAGCGTGATGATTAAAAGGAAGATCACCATCGTGCGCAGGCTCTGCTTGCGCGTGACCAGCCGGTTGAAGACGTGCGCGTAGCGAATCCGGGTCACCATCATCACGCCGATCAACGCGCATACTGCCGGGAAGACGATTCGCAGGACCCAGGGCCAGGCGCCCCCGGCGAAACTCGAGAACGTCTCGTGCATCCAGGTCAGCCCCAGCACGAAGCCGGCAATGCTGGCAGCCGCGGCCGGCGAAGGCAGCCCGCGAAAGCTGGAGTGATCGTCGTCTTCTTCCGTCTCGACGTTGAAGCGCGCGAGCCGAAGGATGGCGCAGCAGGCGTACAAACCGCTGACGGCCCAGAGCAACTTGGTGTCGAAGTTGAATCCGCTGTTGTGGGCGAAAAAGAAATCACCGGCCACGCGGATCATCAACGCGGGAACGACGCCGAACGTGACGGCGTCGCACAGGCTGTCAAGCTCGGCCCCAAAGCGCCCGGTGGTAGCGGTCATGCGGGCGACCTTGCCGTCCAGTGCATCGCACAGCATGCCCGCGCCGATCAGCAGCGCCGCGTATTCGATCCGCAGGTACACCTCGGCGTTATTGCCGCCTGTCATCGCGGCGTAGGCCTTCGCCAGCTCGATCAACGCGGCGATGCCGGAAATCGCATTGCCCAGGGTCAGCGCCGTGGGAAGCATCGCCAGGCCTGGCATGCGTTTGCGGCGGCGCAGTCGGCGCGACGTGTTTACGCCCGCGTAGGCGCCGCTGTCCGCCGGCTCAAGCTGGATCACGCGCCCGCTGGCCGTGGTCTCGACCCTGTCCTGCGGCTCATCTGGCGCTGTCTGGTCAGCCATCAGTCTTTGGGTTTCTCCCACCCCATCTGCTCGAGAATCTCCATGGCTGCATCGATCGTGTCGGCGCTGCCGCGGACCAGCAGCCGGTCGCCGTAAACGAAACAATCCGCGCTGCGTCCCGTCGCCTCCAGCAGATCATACAACGCATCGACTACAACACGGTTTCCGCCTTCTTCACGCAGCCCGCCGCTGTAGCCGTCCTCTTTGTCGCCCTTGGTGCGCTGGCGCTCGTAGGACGCGTTCAGTTTTTTCAGCAAATCGGCAATCGGGAACACGCGATAGCCGTTGCCGGAAAGTTCGCCATCAAGCCCGAGCGCGAACGCCCCGGCACGCGCACCGGTTTGGATCTCCATGTCTTCCTCGCGCAGCACATCCAGCGTCTTCTGCAGCGCGTCCCAGCAGGTTGTGTCCTCAAAGCTCAGTTTCACGTGGTAGTCTACGCACTCAGCGGCGGCGTTCGGCCCGAGCACCAGCCCCACGCCCGCCTGCATACAGATTCCCGCGAGCACACTGGATATCGGCGTGGCTTCGTACTCGGTGGTCAGCTTCGTAGATTTCAGCTTCTCCATCATGCTGCGCTCGCGCTGCAGCGCCGTGGATTCGCCGCCTTTTTCCTTCAACAGGATGTCCAGCAGTTCGCGCACGCGCCTGTGGCCGGCCGCATGCAGTGTGAACAGCACCCGGTCCCCTACCACGCTGGCGGCGTACTCTTCGTCCCACAGGTCGTACAGGGCGTCTTCGATGAGATTCGCCAGGTGCTCGGCGGCCGTCAGTTCAGGCTCGGGTTCTTCGCCTTTTGCGGGCGCTCGTTTTGGCGCACCCCAGTTGTTCACGTACTCGACGTACATGCCCGCCAGCACGCTGACGTCGTAACCTTTCACGCTGCCGCCACCCACTGATTCGCCAGGCAGGCCGACACGCAGCACGCCGCGGTCACCCTCAAGTTGCAGGTTGAAACCCGTCGCGAACGACGCCAGAGAGGCCGCGTCTTCGCCAGGGAGGTCCTTGGCGGCGACGACACAAGGCATGTCCAGATCACCGGAGTCGACGTCGACATACTTCGCATGCACGCCCAGCGATTTCTCGATCTCGCTCACGGCCGTGGAGCCGTTCTGCCCGTACACCGCCAGCGAGACCGTTTTGGGCTCGTCCTGGGCTTGCGCCATAACCGCAACCAGGGCCAGCACGGCGCAGATCGCTGCGAGCTTCTTCATTTCTGTTCCCCTTCGGACTCTTTCCAGCCCATCGCCAGCAGCACCTCGACGGCCGAGTCCATCACGTCCACGCCCCCCACCACCACCAGGCGCGAACCGAACGTGCGAATCAGCGGCGAGTGCCCGGCCGCCTCCAGTTGCAGTTCCAGAGCATCGGATATGACCTCGATACCGCCCTGGCTGCGCAGGTCGCCGTGGAAACCGTCCTGCACGTCGTCTTCGGTCTTCAATTCGGCGTACTGTTTATCGAGGTCCGCCAGCAGTTGACCGGCGTCGAACACTCGGTAGCTGGCGCCACCTTCGTAGTCCTGTTGATTCAGACGCAACGCGCCGCCGACACTGTCCACGGTCCAGTACTGCTCGCGGGCCAGCGCCTGCAAGGCGTCATAGTGGCTTTCGTCTTCGTGGAGGGTGATTTCGGTGGAATCGTACTGCAGGTCCAGCCCGCTCATGATGCTTGAGTCGACGTAGACCGGCGCCGTGCAGTCCTTGAACAACTGGTACAGCAACGCACTGAGAAGCCCGTCGGCGGGCTGGAAAGTCGAGTGCAGCTTGCGCAGGGTTTCGCGGTTCTTGCGGTCCACACTGAGCGCGTTGCTTTCTCCGCCCCCTACGGCATCGAGCAGGCGCAGCAGCTCGGCAATCTGGTCCAGCTCAATGCTGCTGCGCGTGTACACAAGCCGTTTCCCGATCGCGCTGCCGGCTCCGCCCTCGGTTTCCTCGAGCCGCAGGATTTCGCCGACGGCATCGCGCAGCTCTTCAGTCGCTGTCGGCTGATACAACTGGTTCGGCTCGGCGGCGCCCTTGCGCCCGTACTTGTTCTGGTACTCGAGGTACTGCTTGCAGTGCGGCGCGGCGTCGAAGCCGCGCACGCGCGGGGCCGCGATCACTTCATCCTCGGGATCGGCGAGCGTGATACGACGGTTGTGCGCGTCCAGGTTGACGCGTATGCCCCCCGATGCGCCGATCATCCGTGCCGCCATCTCGGGCTCAACGTCCTTCGCCAGCACCCAGATCGACTCGTCGAGGTCGAGTGAATCCTCGTAGTCGGCCGGGTTGAACTCGTAGCCGAGCTGCGTTGCCAGGTCGGTCAGGGCGCTCGACAGCGCCTCGCCCGGATAGACGCAATTGACCTTCTTCGAAGCCTCCGCCCCGGCCGGCGCGTGTGCAAATACAACCAGCAACAAGGCCAGCAAACCGGACATGACACAGCGATTCACCGTGCCTCCTCAGGCCGTGACGGCCTCTTCGTTTTCCGGGGATCGGGGATCGGGGCCGGCGACCTTCACGACGGCAACGACGGTGCCGCCGCCCTTGACCTTGTCGCCGACTTTCACTTTCCACTCGACTTCGAATTCATTGTCGAAATACAGCTCGGTCCGGCTGCCGAACTTGAGCATGCCGAAACGCTCGCCGCGCTTGACGGGGTCGCCTTCCTTGATCGGGCAGACGATGCGGCGGGCGATCAGCCCGGTGATCTGGCGAATGTAAAACTTCGGGCCCCACTTGCTTTTGAAGCCGAGGTTCTGCGCCTCGTTCAGGATGCTGCACTCAGGGTCGCGGGCATCGAGATAGTCGCCGTCCTGATGCCGCGAGTATTCAAGTTCGCCATCGAGGGGCGCACGGTTCACATGCACGTCGAAGACGCTCAGGAAGATGCCTATCCCCTGGTGCTTGCCTTTCAGGTATTCGTCGAGTTCCTTTTCGCCGACGTCGGTCACGGTGCCGTCGGCCGGGCTGACCACGGTGAACTCGTCGCCGGGCAGGGGACGGTCCGGGTCGCGGAAGAAGTTCAGGTTGAAGCCGGTCAGGAACAGCGGCACCACCCCCACCGCCCACAATGCCGGGTGCACGAACCACGCAAGCGCCCAGACGCCGACCCAGATCACGCCCGGGATGACGAAGCCGAAAAGGAACAGTTCTCGTAAACCGTATTTGGTGAATGGCATGGGGCGAATGATCAATGATGAACGGTCAATGATCAATGGGCCGACGCGGCATTGTTGCCGGCCGGCTGCGCCGTGCGCTGGCCGAGGATAAAGGCGAGGTCAAAGATCACCTTCTTCTGGATCGCGTCGCGCTGGATGAAGCCGAAGTCGCGGCTGTCGGCATAGGCCACGGCGTCCGTATCGGTGACGATCAGGTACTCGCCTTCGGGGATCACGGCGCCGCCCTGGATCGCTACGCCCTTGCCGTACGGGAATCCCACCGGCAGGGGCAGCCGATCCTCCACCTGCATAGTCGGGCCGTTGCGCTTGACCGTTTCGCCGGGCATGCCCGCAATGCGCCCGATCAACTGGCTTGGCACGCCGTCGCGCGGGTTGGGATGGTCGTAAATGACAATGTCGCCGAGCTTGGGTTCCCGCCAAAGGTTCATGTTGAGCAGGATCAGCGTGTCGCCAGGCTGCACGTCGGCGATGGGCGACTGGATCTTGTTGGAGGTCGCGTGGTACTCGCCGGGGACGGTATAGATCGTGTAACTCAGGAAAATATAGACGGCCAGGGCGACCGTCACGAGGGCGAACAGCACACGCAGACGTCGCATCCAGCGCCGCACGCCTCGAACTTTGGCGCGCTTGCTGTCCAGTGACTGCTTCTCGGGGGTATCGGGTTCGGTTTCCATCGTCCAAGCGGGGCTTGCAGTCGGCTGTCCGGTCTGCAATATTGCGCTGCTGCACCCAGTTCTAGTTGACCTCTTAGGCTGGCCTGCCCAGCGGCAGGACAAAAAGGAGCGGGCGTTGAGCCTCTTCAAGAAATCCGAGCGCCAGATCGAAGCGCTGCAGACGATTCAGGATACAAACACTTTCAAGCTTGTACGCAAGCTTGCCGAGGGCGGCATGGGTGCGGTTTATGAAGCCATCCAGCTCGGCAGTGACGGCTTCGAAAAACGCATGGCCATCAAGACCATCCTCGAAGACTTCTCTACGAACGATGAATTCGTCGAGATGTTCATCGGCGAGGCCAAGCTGGTGGCCGACTTGATCCACCAGCACATCGTGCAGATCTACCAGCTCGGCAAATCCGGGCGCCAGTACTACATGGCGATGGAATACATCGCCGGCGTGAACCTCGAGCAGTTCATCGACCGCCACCACCAGTACAAGAAGCGCATCCCGACCGAGCTGTGCGTCTACATCTGCAGCCGCGTCGCCCGCGCGCTCGAATACGCGCACAAGAAGCGTAACGCGCAGGGCGAATTGCTCGGCGTCGTGCACCGCGACGTCAGCCCCAAGAACATCATGATCGACACCGAGGGCGTGTGCAAACTCACCGACTTCGGCATCGCCAAGGCCCGCAACCTGATGAAGGACAAAGAGGGCGACGTGCTGATGGGCAAGGTGCAGTACATGAGCCCCGAGCAAGCCGCCTTCGAGCAGACCGA
>JAGQRI010000071.1:22777-30640 GCA_020425515.1 Planctomycetota bacterium
GACCGCATGCTGGAACGCGACAAGAACAAGCGCTACCAGGACGGCGGTGAGGCGGCCACGGACCTCGAGTTCTACATCTACAAGGGCGGTTACGGCCCGACCTTCAGCACGCTGAGCGAATACCTGCTGCATCTGTTCCCTGAGTTCAAGCAGCACGTGGCGAGCTGAAGCCATTGCGCAGTCTGCTTCCGAGCTGGCTGACACAACGGTTCCAGCGCATCACCTCAGGGGGCCGCTACGTCCCGGAGGTTGACGGGCTGCGCTTTCTCGCGATCAGTGCCGTCGTGCTGTTTCACTTGCATGGCTTCCTCTCCGAATTCGCGGGCGCCGCACCGAGCGGTGCCTTTGGCAACGCTATCGCCTCCACCCTGCGCCACGGCGGGCTGGGCGTGCAGATGTTCTTTGTCCTCAGCGGATTCATCCTCTCGTTGCCCCGCGTCGGCGCGGACAAACCTGTGAACCTCAAGAAGTACTACGGGCGCCGCCTTACGCGCCTCGAGCCGCCCTATCTCGTCGCAATGCTGGGGCTGTTTGTCGCCTTCGCATTCGTCCACGGCTGGGCTGCCATGCCCGATCAGGCGCCGCACCTGCTGGCCGGGCTGGTCTATCTGCACGGCCCCGTGTTCCAGCACCTGTACGAGCCCAACCCGGTCATCTGGAGCCTTGAGGTCGAGGTGCAGTTCTACCTGGCGTTCCCGGCGCTGGCGTTGCTGTTCCGGCTGAAACCGGTCTCGCGACGAGCAGCGATGGTGGCTTTGACACTGCTGTTTGCCTGGATCAACCAGGTAAACGCCTGGCCGTTCGCCAACCTGCTCGGTTTCCTGCACTACTTCTTCGCGGGGATGCTGCTGGCGGACCTCAACCCGCGCGTGGGTGAAGCAAAAGGCCACCCGGGATGGGATGCCGCGGCGCTTGTTACCTGCGCCGCCGGCTGGTGGTGGTTCGTGCACACCGACCACGGTGACCTGTTGTTCGCGGGATGGGTCTTCCTGTTGTACCTCGCGGGGTTTCGCTCGGTCGGGTTCCGCTGGCTGCTGGCGCGGCGCCCCGTGCGCACCATCGGCATGATGTGCTACACGATCTACCTGCTGCACTTCCCACTGATTTCGTTCATCGGGCACCGCACGCTGGGCGTCGGCAGCCCTGGCACATACCCGGCCTACCTGCTGCTGCAGGCAGCGCTGGTGATCGTACCGATGCTGATGGTGTGCGCCGTGTTCTTCGCGCTGGTCGAGCAACCGTGCATGGACCCGCAGTGGCCGCAGAAACTGGCGGCGCGGCTCAAGCGTGACGCTGCAGCCAGCTCGTAACCGTATCCAGCACTTCGTTGTCCACACGGAAGTGTTTCTCGCGGGCGTCGTTCAGGTCGTGGCCCATCTGGTCGATGAGGACGTAGTCAGCCAGCTCGCGCTCGGCGCACCAGCGTTCCCAACGCTCGTCATTGTCAGGCCACAGACGCGCGTCGCGCCCGCCCTGGACGACCAGCATGGGAATGCCCTGCCGTGTCGGGTCGGCCTTCAGCGCGTCGGCCCAGTGCCCGGCCAGCCAGTCGTAGCTTTCCCAGCCCTGAAAGCCGGCGTCTTTGTACGGCTCGGCGAACTCGCGGAACTGCTCGGGCAGCAGCTTGGTGCCTTCCTTGAAGTACTGCTCCAGGCGGGCGTAGTACTCCAGCGCGCGTTCGCCGCGCTTGATCTGCGTCTCGTTGCCCTTGTCAATCAGGCGCTGCGCGCGAGCCCGCTGCAACTCAAACACGTTGCCGAACGGCGCTGCCAGACTGACGACACCACGCACCGGTTCGGTCTCGGCCAGCTTGGCGACCATCATCGCGCCTTCGCTGTGCCCCACCAGGAACAACGGCAAGCCCGCGGTGCGTTCATGCTCGCGCAAGACACGCATTGCCGCGCGCATGTCGTCGAGGCGCTGCGGGATGGTGTAGTCGTAGTTCGAGTTGGCCGGTTTTTCACTGCCCCGCTTGTCGAAGCGCAGGCTGGCGATCTCGCCGCGGCGGGACAGTTCGCGCGCAACACGGCGGTAGAGCGTGCTGCGGAAGCCGACTGCCGGCATGTTGCCGTCGCGGTCGTGGACGCCGCTGCCCTGCACCATCAGCACGGCGATGCGCGGGTCATCCGGCAGGGTCAACGTCGCGCCGAGTGACGGCGTGGTGGGTAGCTCTAGATCGATGAATTCCATGCTTGTCCGGAAATGCTGGATGCGCAAATGACCAATAACCAATTACCAATGATCCGGCCGCCCGTGAATCGTATTGCCGGCTGATTATTGGTCGTTGGTAATTGGCTGCTCCCCGCATTGACGGGGGCGAATTGCCGGTCTATACGGGTTGCCCTTCGGGGCTTGATTTTCAGGGGTTGGAGAGGCGATGCACCGCAAAGACATGATCCAGATGATCGTCGTCATCGCCGTGCTCGTGTTGGCGTTCTTCCTGGGCCAGAAGTACCTGTTCCCGGACAAGTCCCCACCCCCCGCACCGAACACCGCAGGCAACAACGCGCCGGCCGCCAATGAAGCACCGGCGAACAAGCCGGAACCGCCGAAGATCGAGGACACCACGCCCTCGACCGAAGTCCAGGCGAAGCCCACAGCCAAAGACGAGGCCTACGGCTTCAAGGTGATCTCGCCCGACCAGGCCGAGACGTTCAAACTCGCCAACGAGCGCCTGACGGCCGAGTTCAGCACACGCGGCGCCGTGCTGACGCACCTGACCTACATCGATGCCGACGGCAACGTCGTTTACCAGCACACCCCGGACAACCCGGTGGACGAGCCGAAGAAGGCGCTCGAACTGCTGCACCCGGTCGAAGAAATGCCGGACCTGCTGCCGTTCGCCATGGTGCTCGACAAGAACGACGACTGGCGCAACACCTCACGCTGGGAACTCGTCAAGGACGCCCCGCAGCCGGAAAAGGGCAAGTCGCTGACGTTCCGCTTCCCGCCCAGCTCGGGCTTCAAGAACCACCACGAATCCGACGGCACGGTGATTTACAAAACGTTCACCCTGCTGCCGGAAACCTACCGCTTCGACATCACCGTCCGCATCGAAAACGAGAGCGGCCAGCCGGCAGAGAAAGTTGTCGGGCTGTGGGGCCCGGTCGGCGTAACTGAGGACGCGGCCCGCAACTCCGGCGAGCATTCACGCATCGCCCTGTACGGCAGCACGGACAGCAAGCGGTTCATCCAGCTTGAAGACTCACCGCGCATGCACGCGATCCACGGCGACGTGGACGACCTGAACGCCGAGTTGAAAGAGGCGGGCGAAGAAGTCCACGACTGGGTCTCGGCGCGCAAACTCGACGACGTCACGGCCGACGACCGCTTCCTGGTCGTGCACGGCGTGCGCACGCAGTGGTTCCTGGCGTTCCTCGCGGCCGACCCCGACAACCGCGACCAGCGCTGGTCAGGCCAGGTACTGCCGATCAAGGACAACGACCAGAACGCCGCCATGTCGTTGATCGCACCGAAGATGACCGTACCGGCCGAGGGCAAGGCGGAAGTGAAAATGCGCTTCTACGCCGGCCCCCGCGACAAGGACCGGCTGCGCGACGCCTGGCTGGCCAACCCGCCCGCGGATGAAGAAATCAAGCTGCAATGGGCCGAGCTCGCGACTTCCGGTTTCTGGGACGTGATCGCGACGCCGATGATCTGGATCCTGCGTACGCTGACGAGCCTGATAGGCCCGGGACTGGCAATCATCCTGCTGACGCTGATCGTGCGCTTCAGCCTGAGCCCGCTGTCGTACCGCGGCCAGAAGTCGATGGCGACCTACACGCAGAAGATGAAGGTCGTGAAGCCCAAGCTGGACGCGATCAAGGAAAAGTACGAGGGCAAGAAGGGCCAGGACGCGCAGCTCAAGATGCTTACCGAGACGCGCGAGGTCATGAAAGAGAACAATGTCGGGATGCTGCCGCTCGGCGGCTGCCTGCCGATGCTGATCCAGTTGCCTATCTTTATCGGGCTGTACCGCGCGTTCGGCAACGCGTTCTTCCTGCGCCAGGCGCACTTCCTGTGGATCCACGACCTCAGCATGCCGGACGCAACCCTGCCGGTTTCGACCTACCTGGGCGACTCGTGGCTGGGCTTTCTCGCGCACAACGGCTGGCTGACCTTCAACATCCTGCCGATGCTCTGGATCACGCTTTCGCTGGTGCAGTTCAAGCTGCAGCCCAAGCCGGACGACCCGCAGCAGGCCTCGATGCAGAAGCAGATGGGTTTCCTGTTCCCGTTGATGGGGCTTATGTTCTACGGCTACGCATCGGGCTTCGCCTTCTACTTCATCATTTCGAGCCTTTACTCGATTACCGAATCGCGGCTGGTCAAACGCGCGCTGATCAAGCAGGGCGTCATGCCGGACCCGAAGAAAAAGCCCAAGGTCGAGGAAGACGACAAGCCGGACTATCACGGCGCATCGTAAGGCTTCGGCTCGCGGTCAACATGGCTTTGGGTGGCCGCAACCATGACCCGACCTGCAACTATCTTCGCACTCGCCACGCCGGCCGCGCGATCACCGCAGGCTCTGGTGCGGATTAGCGGGCCGATGGTCCCCGAGATCACGCGGACGCTGTGCAACAACACAATGGAGCGGTCGGCGATCGATTGCACGGTTTCGCTGCCGGTGGGCAAGATCCCGGCTTCCGCATGGGTGCTGCCCGCGCCGCACACACTGACGGGCGAAGATACGCTCGAAATCCGCGTGCCGGGCAATCCGGCAATCGTACGGCAACTGGAAGACCGCCTGCGTGAACTCGGGGCGCGCGACGCGGAGCCCGGTGAGTTCACTCGCCGCGCGTTCGAGGCCGGCAAGCTCGACCTCAATCGCGCGGAGGCTGTGCTGCAACTGATCAATGCGACGGACGAGACGGCACGGCGGCAGGCCCTGGCCGACCTCGCCGGCGAGACAGCCACGGCCCTGACGGCGATGGCCGAGCGGTTGCGCAGCCTGAGCGCACGCTTCGAGATGTCGTTCGACTTCAGCGAAGAGGAACACGCCGACGCCGCTGAAGACCAGTTGCTGACCGACCTGCGGACGTTCGTTGCCGATCTGGCACACCTGCTCGGCGATGCCGAACCCGCCCCCCACCGCGACCGCCCCGTCATCGCCCTGTTCGGCCCGCCGAACGCCGGCAAGAGCACGCTGTTCAACGCGCTGCTGGGCAGGCCGCGCGCGCTGGTGAGCGAACAGCCGGGAACAACACGCGACCCGGTTGAGTCCGAGTTGGTGCTAGGCGATCACACGGTAATCCTGGCCGACCTCAGCGGCGTCGGGAAGCTGGATGCAGACCGGGGACGCTTCGCCGAAACCGCATGCGAACGCGCACTGCAGGCGGACGTCATGCTGGTGCTGGAGGCCCCCGGCGACATCGAAGCCACAAGTGAGTTCGATGCGCTGCAGCGGCGTGACGGCGCCGTACGTTCCCGCGCGCTTTGGGTGCACACCAAGACCGACCTGGCGCACGGGATAACCGCGAACCTGCCGGGGCTGGAAAGCGTCAGCGTATCCGCGATGAGCGGTGGTGGTTTGGATGAACTACGCAAAAGGCTGACGGCGCGACTCGACCAACTGGCGTCCGGCGGCGCCACGAGCCTGCTGCGCGTGCGATCGGGTGAGGCGCTGAAACTGCTTCAACAGGCAACGAAGGAAGACGCGCCACCCGAAGTGATTGCATCCGACGTGCGGCGCGCGCTGAAACTGATTGACGAAGCACTGCTGTCCGACGCGCCCGGTGAGGTGCTGGATCTTATCTTCAGCCGCTTCTGCATCGGGAAATAGGGCTGCCCCTACTCCGGCTCGCAGGCCTTGCTTGCGTTTACGTGGACGTCTTCGGGTGCGCGCACGGGGCGCATGTTGTCGGCGCGGCTGAGGAACGCGAGCGCGGTCTGGCCGCTGGTCAGGACGTCGCCACCGCGCATGACCGCGTACTCAAAGCGCAGGCGGGTCTTCGTCACCTGCCGCAGCCACGTGCGCACGGTCAGCAGGTCGTCGTACTTCGCGCTGCCCGTGTGCTTCATGCTGCTTTCGACGACGGCCAGCACGTAGCCGCGTTCTTCCAGCTCGGCGTAGCTGATGCCGCTAGCGCGCATCATCTCGGTGCGCCCGATCTCGAAGTAAACGAGGTAATTGCTGTGGTACACCACGCCCATCTGGTCGGTTTCGGCGTAGCGCACGCGGACATTGATGTCGTAAGGCATGGGCCGGTTTTACTTCACTTCAGCGCGTCGGCCAGTTCCTTGGCGAACAACTCCGCGTTGAGCCGGCCCGGCAGTTCGCGGTGGTAGCCGCGCACCCAGTGCGTGTCGTTGACCAGCACGTAAGGCACGCCGCGCTTGCCGGTCTCGCGCTCGAGGCGCTCGGCGGCGCCCTCCACCTTGCTGATGTTGACGGTTTCGTAGCCGATCCCTTGCGAATCCAGCAGGCGCTTGAGGCGCGTGCAATCGAAGCAGAAGGTCGAAACATAGACCTCGAGCTTCACGCCGTTAACGGCCGCGTGCAGCTTCTCGAACGGGTCCTGTGTCATCGCTTCCTCATGCCTTTCGCGGCGCTTGTCGCCTGCGCCGGGGCTTATTAGCGTACCTTTATGAACGCTTCAAAGACACTGACACGCGAGCAGGTACGCGAACTCGACCGCCGGGCCATTGAGGAGTACGGCATCCCCTCGATCCTGCTGATGGAAAACGCCGCCAGGGCCTGCGCCGACGAGGCCGAGCGCATTCTCCGTATCGACGGCGTCTCGCGCGCGATGGCGAAGCTGCGCCAGCCCGGCAGCAAGGACGACATCCCGCGCAACGTGAGTGAACTCGAGCGCTGGAAAGAGAAGCTGCACAAGGCCGAGGCGCCGGTAGTCATCCTGTGCGGCCCCGGCAACAACGGCGGCGACGGACTTGCCATCGCACGCACGTTGCACAACCGCGGGCACGAGGTGCTGGTCTACTACTGCGGGAAACTGCCCCAGCTGGAAGCGGCCGGCGACGATGTCCAGACCAACGCCAGGCTGGCGCGCGCTCTCGGGCTGGAGATTCACGAGCTGCAGTCGTCGGAGCAGATCAAGCAAGCGCGAATGAGTTTCGCCGAGGCGCCGCTGATCATCGATGCACTGTTCGGCACGGGGCTTACGCGAACCATCGAAGACCCCTGGCGCGCCGTGATCGAGGCCGCCAACGACGTCGAATGCTCGAAGCTCGCGGTGGACATTCCCAGCGGGCTGGACGCCGATACGGGCGACGTGCTGGGCGTCTGCTTCCGCGCCGAGAGCACGGTGACGTTCGTGGCCGAAAAGCCGGGCTTCCACCAGGCGGCCGGCCCGATGTTTTGCGGACAGGTGGCAGTCGCCGAAATCGGTATTCCCCGCGAATTCATCGAGACCGCGTTACGCGGTTAAGTGAAACGAGGACGCCGCAGGCGTCCTCGTCGGTGTATCCACTTGCTAGTCGTTCAGCTTGTCCGGGATGCGTTTGGTCAGCGTCAGCGCCGTCTTGTTTTCCAGCAGCCCGGGCGTCTGCTTGACGTCGTACAACGTAGCCTTGGCGCCCTGCACGATTCCACTCAGGCGCGACTTCTCGTCGCTGGTCAGGTTCTTCTTGCGTGCCGCGCTGACTTTGTCGCCGAGCACGTCCAGCGCCTTCAGCACGCCGACGGCGGCATCCACGCGCTGCTCCGTGCTGCGCGAGCCGAATGTCTTGCCGTACTCAAAGCGAGCGGTCGAGACCGCGCTGTCGGCCTTCACGACGTCCGCCAGGTTGTCGGGCGCGGCTTTCTTGCCCTTGCCGGTCATGTCGATGCCGACGTTGACCTTGCCAAGCTTTTCCTCGATCGTTTTGGTGACCTGCGAGACGTCCTGCTTGGCTTCCTTGGCC
>JAGQRI010000400.1 GCA_020425515.1 Planctomycetota bacterium
AGGTGCTGACAGGGATCGGCGAGCCTTTGAAGGGGCGCCTTCAGGTTTTCGACGCGCTGACGTTCAAGTTCCGCGAGTTGAAAATCCGCAAGGACCCGAAGTGCCCGATCTGTGGCGAGAACCGCACGATTCATGAACTGATCGATTACCACCAGTTCTGCGGCATCCCCAATGAGGAAGCCCAGAAGGCGCTCGAAGCGCAGAAAGCAAGCGAAGTGAACGACGACGAAATCACGCCGGCGCAGCTGAAAGAGCGCATGGACAAGGGCGACAAACCGTTCCTGGTGGACGTCCGCAACGCCAACGAGCTGGATATCTGCAAGCTCGACTACGACGCCTGGATCCCGCTGCCCGAGTTCGGCAGTCGCTGGGAGGAACTCAAGGACAAGAAAGACACCGAAGTGGTGGTGTATTGTCGCTCCGGCGGACGATCTGGTCAGGTCGTCAGATTCCTGCAGGAGCAGGGCTTCAGCAAGGCCAGAAACATGATCGGCGGCATGCTGCGCTGGAGCGACGAGGTCGACCCGACCTCCGCCAAGTACTAAGCCGGTAAAACATGCGAAACGCCCGGGGCGAATGCTCCGGGCGTTTTCGCATGAGTGTCAGGTCTCGCGGCGCAGGCGCAGGGTTGCGAGCAGTGCGGCGCCGAGGCCCAGCAGGATCAGCCAGCCGGTACCTTCCTGGGTGCTGCAGTTGTTGTCGCTGCCGCCGCCGTCGGGAACGCCGACCAGACTCATGCTTACGTCGGACGGCGTGGTGATCGCCCATGTGGCCGAACCGGCGCTGGTCGTGCTCGACTGCACGTTGATGCGTAATGTTGCCTTGCCGCTGTGGGTCAACGGCACCGCCGTCACCTGACCCGAAGTCGGGTTGCTGAAGGTGGCCAGCACCGTGCCGGTGCCGCCGGTCGTGTCGATGAACTCGATTTTCTGGATGCTGGTGCCGATGCCTTCCAGCCGGATGAACTCGGTGTGCGAAATCGCGCCGAAGTCCAGCTCGAGGCTGCTGGCCACGGTCGAGTTCTGCGGGACAGAGTTGTTCCAGAATGCGAAGTGGTCCACTTCCAGCTTGATGCCGTTGACGGAAAGAATCAGCTGGTCCTGTTTGAGAAATCCAACGGCGCCCACGCTGGTGGTGATCGAGCCGGAGTAATCCGAAGACGTGCTGCCCTGCGCGGTTTCGATCTCTACGGCGAAGTAGTGCACGTCGGCGTAGGTGCCGTTAAGCGTCGCCGAGGCCGTGCCGTTTCCGAGCACGCTGCCTTCATTGATCGAGGTCGGGTTGACCAATGCGCTGGACGCGAAGGCGTCGATGTCAATCAGCCGCACGACCAGCCCGCTGGCGGCGTTGGTGTTCAGGCTGACGTTCAGGGTCCAGGACTGCGAGCTGCCGCCGAAGTCTACCTGGTACAGGTAGGTGATCCGCCGATCTGGCGGCACGGACCCACTGAGGTTGTCCGAGTTCTGCGCCGCCAGCCCCCCGGCGAAAGCGGCCAGCAGCAATGTCAGGATCAGTCGGCCCATGGCCCCTCCCGTCGTGTACCCTTTCAACGAAGTCATAACGCCTTCGTTGGCACGGAACGTCCCTTGACGGGCTTCAGGTGCCGGATACAGTTGATTGCGGTGGGTGCGGCGTGACGCCGTGAATCTGGTCAGGCCGGAAACGGAGCAGC
>JAGQRI010000072.1 GCA_020425515.1 Planctomycetota bacterium
ATCGACAACAGCAGCATCATGGTGGGGACTGTGCCGATTTACGGTGCGATGTCCGACAACATCATGCAGGGCAAGGGCTTTCGCGACTTTACTGCACGCCGCCTGCTCGACGAAATCGAAAAGCAGGGCCAGCAGGGCGTTGACTACATTACCGTCCACTGCGGCATCACGCGCCAGACCCTCAAATACGTCGACGGGCGCCAGCGCATCGTCGGCATCGTCAGCAAGGGCGGCAGCGTGCACGCGGCCTGGATGCGCGCCACGGGCAACGAGAACCCGCTGTACGAATACTTCGACGAGCTGTGTGAGATCGCGGCGAAGTACGACATGACCTTCAGCCTCGGTGACTCGCTGCGCCCGGGCGGCACGGGCGATGCAACGGATGCCGCCCAGGTTCAAGAACTCCTGATTCTGGGCGAGCTTGTTAAACGGGCGTGGGACAAGGGTGTGCAGGTGATGGTCGAGGGGCCGGGCCACGTTCCGCTCGACCAGATCGCCGCGAACGTGAAGTTGCAGAAGCAGATCTGCCACGGCGCGCCGTTCTACGTGCTCGGCCCGCTGACCATCGACACCGGCGCAGGCTACGACCACATCACCGGCGCCATCGGCGGCGCGGTGTGCAGCGCAGCAGGCGCCGACATGCTTTGCTACGTCACGCCGGCCGAGCACCTGCGTTTGCCCAACGCCGACGACGTGCGCCAGGGTGTGATCGCCACGCGTATCGCCGCGCAGTCAGGCGACCTCGCCAAGGGTGTGCCGTATGCCAAGCGCATCAACGACCGTATGTCCGAGGCGCGCAAGAAGCTCGACTGGGAAACCATGTACGCTTGCGCCATCGATCCGGTTGAGGCCCGCAAGTTCCGCCAGACCAGTGAGGACTACGACAGCGACGTCTGCACCATGTGCGGCGACCTGTGCGCGGTCCGCATGGACAACTTCACCGACCTCGGCGAACGCGCGCCCGCGGATCTGAAAGAGATGCCCATGGCCGAGCAGCGCCGCAAGCGCAAGGTCACCATGGCCGAGAAAGCGCAGGCCGAGGGCAGCTTCGACGGGATGGGCAACTGGATCCCGCCCCAGCACGTGCAGGACCAGATGAAAGCGCGCGGCCAGAAAGCCAAGTACGAGGCCAAGGTTCCGTACGAGCGCGAAGACAGCGGTGCGTACAAGAAGAACGCGCCTGCCCCCGACAAAGTCCTGCACGACCGGGAGTGACTGTAGCTGCGCTGCTCCGGTGGTTTGTGCCGCGAGACTTTGCGAGTGGTCGTGCGTTTGTCGACTCGGTGCTTGATCCTGAGGGGGACTTGCCCACCGGTCACACAGCCGCCAGCGTTGCCTCGAGACTACTAGGCGCTCGCCAGTGCGGGCGAGTAGAGCAGCATTTATTGCCGCGTTTCCCAATTGTACTGAACCGCGCGGTTCCAACGAGCGTATTACTGAATAATGCGTTTGGTTCTGCTACTAGGCTTCACCTCTATTGTCGCTGCGTGCGCGCCTGCGCCAAAGGCGCGCGTGAATGACGTGGTCGCCTCGACACAGCGTGAAGAAGCCGTGGTCGCTGAGGAAGATGCGGCGCAGCCCGAACCGACAGGCCCTGCCCCATTGGGGACAGCCTTTCCAGAACTCGCTCAATTCGTGGAAACCGGAATGAGTGACCTGTCCGAAGAGCACGAAGCCACTCTTCGCCTTCTCTTGGGGCGACTCAACGGCGAGGAGACGCTCTTTCTACCTAAGATGCGTATCTGCCGCGTTGCCGACAGCTTCGGCGGGACTTTCTTTGTGCTTCTGGAAGAGCCACGGTACGTCGTTATTCCAGGTTCATACAACGTGGATGCGCACGTGTTTGGGACCAACTGGGAACTACTCTCGCAAGTTGGCTTCTCTGCTGGCTGGCGGATGGACATCTCCGATGTAGAGGTGCTCGATGAATCGCCGTTGGGCAGAAGTGTCATGTGCTTCAAAACTGCACCGTTCATCAACGGGCGCGGTGTGGGTCGCGAGTACTACGCACTCTGCTCTGGGCGTTTGGTGCTGGTGCGCCTGGAGGACGCGAAAGGTGTTGCGATCGAGAACGTGTACGGGGCACCCAACCACACGATTGGTCCCGTGCCTGTGGAACTCGACGAGCTTGCAGACGCGATTACGAAGGACGTCGACGTCGGCCTCCTGCTGGAAGCGCTTGTATTCATGGGTGGACAGCATCTAACCCTCGACGGCCTTGCAGGCCGGGACGTCTTGTCAGAGACGAAAGATCTGATTGCTTGCGTCGATGAACTCTTCGCTGACTCTGCCGTACGCGACCGTGTTGCCGCACTTGCCGAGTCGGACAACGTGTGGGTTAGGGACGCCGCAAGGCTTGCGCAGTCGCGACGGGTCTACGACTAGATCATTGTCGGCCGTCATCCGTACAAGCAAGGGTCGCAAAATACCCGGGCGTGAGCCGCGGTGCATGCGAGCGCGCCGACAGCGACGCGTACAGGAAGAGCGGATCGGTCTCGTGCAATTTACTCCACGACCAGGACTGGCAGGGCGCTGCGCGGGCTAGTGCAGGTGGGCGACCAGTGCCATGCCGAAAGCGATATTTGCGCCGAACAGTACCGCCAGCAGTGTCAACTGCAGCACGGCCCCGCGCACGCAATTCGCTTGGGCGGCGACCTTGCCGTCAGGCTCGACGTCGAGCCCGTATCTGAGCGAAGGCACGAGCATGCAGTCGAGCGGGTAGTCGCCATCGTACAACAGCAGATGCATGGATTCGGCGTCCACCGGCGATCTATCGTCGAATCGCATAAGCTTGCCAAGCACCTCGTCCGCATCTGTTCGAAAGACGCAGTGGACGTACCAGCGCTTCATTTTGGAGCCTCGCGGGCCGGTCAGGTCATCAGTCTCGCGAGCTTCTGCATCTGTAATGTAGGCCCAGGCGAGAAATCCGTTGCGAAGTAGCCGAAGCGACTTGAAGCCCGCGCGGATATCGAAAGCCGTCGTCGCCACAGCAGCTAGCAGAAAGAACGACAACACTCCAAGTACGGCCAGTGCGGCACGGCTTTCGCTTCGCAACGTGAAAGAGACCACTGCGTTGAACGGTACGAGAACCGCGAGCAGACCGACGGCGGCCCAACCGAGCTTCATACCAAAGCACGCAACAAGTTGGGCCGAGAACGGAACCCGCCGCGGCAGCTTCTGTGCGGGAACAGTTTTCTCCGCGACGCCACACGCCTCCCAGGTTTCACGGTCCCTTGCCACGACTTCGGGATAGGACTTCTCAAGTACGTAGAGGATTTTGCGGACGCCTGCCATGATGCCCTTCGGGCTGGATAGGCGTATTGTTCCTTTTCGAGTCGGCCTGCGCCAATCCCCGACGGCGAAGCGGTTGGTTGTTTCCGCGTGACCCTGTATCCGAACTTCGCCATCCGCTAAAACACCGGCGCAATGCACGACATCTTCAACTCACCGGCGTTGACCCTGGCGCTGGCGATGGCGGCCGGGATGGCGGCGCTGTCGCTGGGGGCGGCGTTGCGTGTGCCGGGCATTCTGCTGGCGTTGGCGGCCGGCGTGGTGCTGGGGCCGGACGTGCTCAACGCGGTCCGCCCTGAAACGCTGGGCAGTTGGCTGCAGGTCGTGGTCGGTTTCTGCGTGTCCGTGATCCTGTTCGAGGGTGCGCTGTCGCTGAACCCGCGCCGCTTGAAACGTACCGGTAAACCGGTGCGGCGCTTAATCAGTATCGGCGCGTTGATTGCCGCCGGCGGCGCGGCGCTGGTCGCGAAGCTGGTGATGGGTTGGCGCATCGAGATTGCCGCCCTGTTCGGCGCGCTGCTGATCGTCACCGGCCCGACCGTGATCTCCCCGCTGCTGCGCCGCATCAAGGCGGAAAAGACCGTCGCAACGGTACTCGCGGCCGAAGGCGTGATGGGCGACGCGGTCGGTGCGATTCTGGCCACCGTTGTGTTCGGCATCGCCCTGCACCCCGTCGCGTCGTCGTTCGGCCACGCGGCGCTGGAGCTTGGCCTGATCGCTCTCGTCGGCGGGCTGGTGGGGGGATCGATCGGGCTGGTCATCGTCGGCATCAACCGCTGGAAGGGGCTCGCGCAGCAGGGCATGGACCGCATCGCCACCCTCGCGCTGGTGATACTCGCCTACCAGTTGTCGAACGCAATCGCCGAGGAATCGGGCGTGCTCGCGGCCGTGGTGGCCGGGCTGGTGGTCGGCTTCCGCAGCGGCGAGAAACAGGAGGAACTGCTCGAGTTCAAAGAGGAACTCAGCATCTTGTTCATCGGGCTGCTGTTCGTAATCCTCGCCGCCAACGTGCGGTTGAGCGAACTCAGCGGGCTGGCCGGAAAAGCGCTGCTGGTGGCGGCCTGCCTGATGCTGGTGGTGCGTCCGGCGGCGGTGCTGCTTTCCACTATCGGCGCGGGTCTGAACTTCAAACAGCGATTGTTCGTGGCCTGGATCGGCCCGCGCGGGATTGTTGCCGCCGCGGTCGCCTCGCTGTTCGCGACTGAGCTTGCAGCGACCGGCGCGCACGAAGGCACCGAGTTCCGTGCAGTGGTATTCGCCTGCATCGTGCTGACGGTGACGCTGTCCGGCCTGACCGGCAAACCCGTGGGCAAGCTGCTCGGTGTGCTGGCCAAGACCAACCAGGGCTGGCTGATCTTCGGCGCCAACCGCGTTGCCGTGGCGATGGCAAACGCGCTGGTACAATCGGGCGAAGAGGTAGTGCTGATCGACCGCAACCGCGAGATCGTCGCGGAAGCCGAAGCGGCCGGGTTGCAGGTAATCAACGGCAACGGGCTCGAGGTAAACACGCTGCTGCGCGCCGGGGTCGAGACGCGCAAGGGCGTGATCGCCATGACCGGCAACGACGAGGTCAACCTGCTTTTCGTCCAGCACGCCAAGCGCATGAACCCGCACATGCAGGCGTGGCTGGTTCTGGGCGGCCCCAAGGGCGGCGTGACCGACAAGATGATTGAGGATGCGCACGCCCACGTGCTGGCCGGGCGCAAAATCGACATCGGGCTGTTGACGGCAATGATCGAGGAGGGGCGGCTCGAGGTGCAGGAGCGCGCCCGGGGCGACGCGGGCAAGAAAGACGGCGTGACGGTGATCCGCCGTGCCGGCGAGGTCCCGCTGCTAGTGAAGAGGGCGAAAGGCGTCGAGCCCGCGAGCGACAGCTTCGACGGCGTCACCGACCTGCTGATGCTCGTACCCAAAGCGCGCCCCAAGGAACCGGAAGTGCAACCGGCCGTTGAGTCACCGGGGGCCTGAGGGCACTGGACAAAGCTGCTATACTGCTTTACACCGCCGCGCGTACGCAGGGTATTTTTCTTGTCTGGGAACCGCATGCGCATCTGCATCCTGTCACGCAACGCGGCGCTGTATTCAACGCAACGCCTGAAGCAGGCCGCCGAAGATCGCGGCCACACCGTCAACATCGTCGACTACCTGCGCTGCTACGTGGACATCACGGCGCGCAGCCCCAAGGTCATGTACGCCGGCAAGGCGCTGCAGAAGTTCGACGCGATCATCCCGCGTGTGGCCAGCAGCGGCGAGGCCGCCTACGGCGCCGCCATCGTGCGCCAGTTCGAAATGATGGGCAGCTACAGCATGAACGCCAGCCAGGCCATCGTGCGCAGCGGCGACAAGCTGCGCAGCCTGCAGTTGCTCTCGCGCAAGAACGTGGACCTGCCCAAGACCGGCTTCGCCCACAACCTGCTCGGCAAGGACGACGTGATCAAGCTCGTCGGCGGGCCGCCGCTGGTGATCAAACTGCTGCAGGGCAGCCAGGGCGCGGGCGTCGTGCTTGCGCCGACGCAGAAGGCCGCCGAGGCCGTGATCAGCGCCTTCCAGCAACTGCACGCGAACTTCCTGGTGCAGGAGTTTGTGGCCGAGGCCGAGGGTCACGACATCCGCGCCTTCGTGGTGGGGGGCAAGGTCGTCGCCGCGATGGAGCGCAGCGCCCCGCCGGGCGATTTCCGCAGCAACCTTCACCGTGGCGGCTCAGCCAAGAAGATCAAACTGTCGAAGCACGAGCGCGAGGTAGCCAAGGCCGCCGCCAAGGCCATGAACCTGAACATCGCCGGCGTTGACCTGATTCGCGCCAAGCGCGGCCCGCTGGTGCTTGAGGTGAACTCGTCGCCGGGTCTGGAAGGCATCGAAAACGCAACCAAGGTGGACGTTGCCGAAAAGATCATCGAGTTCGTCGAGAAGAAGGTCGCCGAAAGCGAAGCCCAGGACCCGCTGCGCAAAAAAGTGGATGCGTGACCCACGGCCAACCCGTCATTCGTGAGCGAACATGAGCGAAACCGAAAGCGCCATCCGCCGCCAGGCCGCCGAGCAAATGCAGGAGACGTTCGCTTCCGCGCTCAATGCCGTTACCTGGGCGCTGCTGCGCAAGCCGGACCGCACGCCCGCGGAAAACGAAAAGATGCTGTACGCCGCGTTTGCGTCGGCCTACCACTATCTCGAAACCGGCACGTCGGTTGAACAGCAGCGTGCCGAGTGGCTGATCAGCCGCGTCTACAGTGTGCTTGGCAACGGCGCCGAAGCACTGCGCCACGCGAACCGCTGCATGGAGTTGACCGAGCAGTACGGCGACGATCTCGCCGACTACGACCGCGCTTTCGCACTCGAAGCCGTCGCGCGCGCCAATGACGTTGCCGGTCTTGCGGATGAGGCGGCTGCCTTTCGGCAACGGGCCGAAGAAGCCGGCCAGGCCATCGCCGATGAACAAAGCCGCAAGGTCTTCATGGAAGAGTTGCAGGCCTGAACACGCCCGTGCGTAACACACCAGATAAACCGACGGAGAGCGCCGTGATCACCAAACAGCACCTGATTGATTCCTGCCTGTGGGAAATCCGCATCATCAAGCACCTCGCCGGCAAGATTCCACCGGGCGGCATGCGCTATCGCCCCAGCGATCACCAGCGCAGCATGTTGGACCTGATGCAGTACCTGACGACCTGCGCGATCGTGCCCGGACTTGCGGCCGTGAACGGCAACTGGGACCACGCCGAAGAAGTGGAGAAGGCGTCGGAGAAGGTTACTCAGCAGACCTTCGATAAGGCGATGGACGAGCAGGGCAGACAACTCAAGGCGCTGATCAACGGCGTCAACAGCCACGACTTCGCCCACAAGGACGCCGCGATGCCGTGGGGCACGCCGTGCAAGCTCGGCCAGGGGTTGATGGACATGTGCTTGAAGACGCTCGTCGCGTACCGGATGCAATTGTTCCTGTACGTGAAGGCGGCCGGGCGCAAGGACATCGGCCCCGCCCAGTGCTGGGCCGGCTTCGATCCCCGCCCGATGCCTGCCGAGGCCTAATCCGGGGCGCGCAGGCGGGCGACGTAGCCGCCGTCGTGCCAGGCCGGCACGGGCAGCAGGTAGTTCTCGAACTCGACTTCCCAGACGTCTTCGCGTCGCTCTTCACCAACCTTGCCGCGCAGGAAGCGGTGGACGACGTCCGGACCTTCGTCCAGCAGGATGCTGCAAACGCTGTAAACGATGCGCCCGCCCGGTTTCAGGTTGGCGGCGGCGTTTTCAAGGATCCTCAGTTGCAGTTCCTGCAGTTCCTCGATCGAGTCCTTGGTCAGCCGGTGACGCGCTTCGATCCGGCGGGCCAGCACACCCGAGTTGCTGCACGGCGCGTCGATCAGCACGCCGTCGAACTTCTCCGGGAAGCGCACTTCGGCCGCGTCGGCTTGCACGGTCGCGATGCCGCGGTAGCCCATGCGCGCGATGTTCTGCTGGATCAGTTCCATCTTCGGCTCGGTCAGGTCGCAGGCGAGAATCTTCGCGCGGTCGCGTGTCAGTTCAGCCAGGTGACCGGCCTTGCCGCCCGGAGCGCTGCACAGGTCGAGCAGCATCTCGTCCGGTTGAGGCTGCATGGCGGGCGCCACGAGCTGGGCCGAGTAGTCCTGTACGTAGAACCCGCCCATCGCCCACGAGGGATGGTCCGTCAGGTTGCGTACCTTTGCGGGCAGCGCCAGCGCCGTGCCGCCGTCGGGGCGGGTGACCTGTTCCACGCTGGTGCCGTTGCGCGTCCACCACTCGGCCAACTCATTCGAGCCCGCCACGCCCGGGTCCGGGCGCACCCACGTTGCCGGGCGCTCGATGCTCGCGACGGCGATCCGCGTCGCGGCGTCGGGTCCGTGTTGCTCGATCAACTGGTCCACGAAGTACCGAGGCAGTGAGCACACGATGCCAATATGCGCCGCGAGTTCAGCCGCCGGCTCGGGGAAGATCGTCCGCTCGGCCACGACGAAGCGTCCGTTACCCAGGCGGGCCTTGTTTGCCCATAGCGGTGGGGGAGTGCCGGCCTCGGCGAGCGCTCGGTAGTCTTCGGGTTCGCCCTGCTCGACTTTGACGAATTCGCCAAGCCGCCGCACCAGCGCATTCACGAAACCGCGTCCCTTGTGCTTGGCTGACAGCATCTCCACGGCGGCATTGCCGTGGGCGTAGGCCGCGCGCGGGTCATCCAGCAGGTACCAGTTCAGGAACAGGTGAAGCGCCGCGCGAACGTCCGGGTCAAGCTCGGCGGGCGGGCGTGAAGCCAGGTGCGCGATCAGGTGATCGAACAACAGGGCAAAGCGTGTGGCATCTTCGAGCATGGGCAGGACCCGGTGCGCGTGCTCGGGCCCCCAGCCGAGGTGGCGCAAGGTGGCTACCACGGCGGGTTCCAGCAGGTCGCCCGGTTTGTGCCGGCGCAGCGTCTCGAAGGCCGCGCGGCGCGGGTCGAGGTCGTGCACCGTGCGCGGATGCGGCTTGCGACGCGACGACTGATCGGCGCCGGGGTGCTTTCCGGAGCGGGCCTTGTGGAATGGTCGTTTCGTGGGGTTCGGGCCGGGCTGGCGCGCCCGTCCGCGGGGTCGATCGGTCATGGGCAAAGACTAGCGTCGGCGTGCACACAGACAAGGTAGGGCACGGCATTCCTGACACAGCCGAGGATTGTCGCGACGGGCCGGAATGATACCCTCACCTTCCTTATGATTTGGGCCCGGGACATTGCCGGGCCGTTTACACAGGAACGCGCGGGTTTCGCGCCGTTGAGGTTGTGGATACATGAAGCGTAGCCTTTTGATCTGGGCCATTGCGGCCGTTTCCGCCGTAAGTCTGCAGGCCGGCGATTTTGCCGAATCGGTGAAGGACCTGGGCGACACCATCCGCGCGTCGAGCGCCATGCAGAAGCTCGCGGAAGCGGGCGACGAAGCCTTTGAGGACCTGATGGACGGGTTGAAGCAGGACCCGGACGGCGAAGGCGTAAACGCCGAGGAAGCCGCCAAGATCAGCGCCCGCCGCCTCGCCTGCGCCCGTCTGCTGGGCACGCTGGGTGATTCGCGCGCCAGTGCGGACCTTGCGCAGATGCTCGAAAACCAGGCCGTCGAAAGCCCCAAGTACCCGTGGTTCGGGGGTGCCTGTGCCAACGCGCTCGGGCGCATCTGGGCCGAGAAGGACTCTAGCGCCGACCGCGACCAGATTATCGCCAGCCTCAAGCTGCACGCCGCCGACGCCAAACTCGACAACCGCCTTCGCTGGGGTTGCCTGCACGGGCTGGCCGCGCTCAAGACCGGCGCTGACGTTGCCGGGCCGATCATGGCTGACGACAAGGCCCCGCAACTGCTGCGCTCGGCTGCGATCGAAGTGGTTGTAGCCTCCGGCGACAAGTCCAGCGCCGACCTGCTGCTCGACATCTGGGAAACCCAGCGCCTCGGCCCCAAGGGCGAAGACGGCAACCGCACCGGCGCCAAGGCGGCCGATTACACCAAGCCCCTCGGCGTGCAGGCGCTGTTCGGCCTGGCTTCACTCGACGACGCGCGCGCCGTCACCGGGCTGGTGGACGTTGTGTCCATGAATGAGTTCGCGTCGCTAGACAGCCTTCGTTCTGAGGCCGTGCGCGTGATGAAGGACGGCCCGCTCAAGGCGGAAGCGATCACGGCGCTGGTCGATACTTTCAAGGACGTCGACAAGCCGACCCAGCGCTCCCGGGCGGCCACCACGCTGGGTGAATTCGGCGCCCCAGGCGTGACAGCGTTCCTCGACATCGCCGACGACGAAGCGCCCAAGCCGAAGGAAGGCGAGCAGGAAGACAAGTACCCGGCCGACTACTACGCCAAGCAGGTGGACAGCAACCTCAGCCAGCTCCGCAGCCAGGAAGCGCTGGAGGCCTTTGTTCAGGCTTATGGCGACCTTCCGGCGGAAAGCGCCTCGCTGCGCGACAAGATCATCGACCAGTTGCTCGCCAACCGCAACTCGCTCAAGGACAACAGTCTCGAGGTGTTCCGCAACGCGGCCAACGACGACAAGCTCGAAGCCCCGAAGCGCGCCAAGGCGATCAACGCCTGGGCTGAGGCCAAGGGCAAGGAGTCGTTCGACGATCTGGCCAAGTGGGTGACCGATGCCGACGGCGTGGTACGCGCGCAGGCCGCGCAGAACCTGGGGCGCAGTTACATCCCGCTGGCGAAGTCCAAGCCGTTGCTGACGGAAGTGATGAAGGACAAGGGCGAGGATTACGCCAAGGCCCGCGAGAACGCCCTGCAGGGGCTGCAACGCAGCGACGACAAGGAACTGCTGTCGGTGTTCACCGATTCGCTGGACCCGGAAAAGGAAACCAGCGCCGACGTCCGCAAGACCGCGCTGACCGCGCTGGAAGTCTACCGCCGCACGGCCAGCATCGACGACGAGGACATCTTCCCCGTGATTGAAGGCCGCCTGACCGACCCGGACGAAAACGTACGCGCCTCGGCCGTACGCGTGGCTTCGACCATGTCGCAGGTGATGGGCAACAGCAGCAAGACCGTTGAGATCATCGAGAAGGCCCTCGCGGACAACAGCAAGGAAGTGCGCCTGCAGGCGTACACGCAGATGTCGCTGGTGGCGTCTGACGTCGACGTGAACAAGGTGGTTCGCGCCGCGCTGCTTGAGGAAACGCGCGACCTGAAGGGCAATGCCGTGGCGGCTCTCAACCGTCTGTCGAGCTACGGCGACGACAACGACAAACAGAAGGCGCTGGTGGATATGGCCCTCAGCGTGATGGAAGACCGCGTGCGCGAAAACGACGCGCGATCGCTGCTGGGCAAGCTGGCGCAGGCGGAAGGGGGTCTCCAGTTCACCTACATCAGCGACCAGGTGCGCGGCAAGATCGAGGCGGCGACAAGCGGCGACAACCCCAACTACACGCGCGTTCCCGCGCTGGTACAGACGCTGGTCGCGATCGACGACATCACGTACATGAAGCAGATCAAGGAACTGGCCAACGTGACCGACGTGGCGCTGCGCCGCTCGTGCATCCAGTACATCAAGGAATTCGGCACCAAGAAGGACGTCGGGTTTCTGCGTGAATTGCGCGACAAAACGGACTCGGCAGCGCCGGCCGTGACGCCGGAAATCGAGACGGCCATCGAGACGCTGAACAACAAGTAAGTCACGGAATTTCGGGAGCTTGCACCAGTCCCGTGCGTAAAACAGGAAGCCCCGTTTTCCGGCCCCGGTAACCCAGGGAGGCAAGCCTTGAAAACCCGAACCGTGTTACTGCTTCTCGCGGGCTTCGGTCTTCTTGCCCTTGCGTGGTCGCCGGAACCAACTGTGGTCGCCCAGGAAGAGGGCGCCATCATCGATAACCCGGACCTCTACATGCCGGGTGGGCGCGTCAAAGAGGACGTTCTTTACAAGGTGCGCGAGGCGCGCCAGCGCGAAAAGGAAGCCCAGGCCCTCGACCGCGAAGGCAAGACCAAGGAAGCCTTCGAAAAGTGGCGCGATGCATTCGGACGCTATCACCACCTGCGCGAGGAATACCTCAAGGACGACATGCCCCGCAACGCCGAGTTGCTGGTGCGTGCCGAGTGGTTTGAGGGCGTCAAGCCCGACAGCGGCGTGTACTCGGAAACCTGGATCCCGCTGGCCGACTACATCAACGAGCGCCTGCGCCTACCGGATTGGCCTGAGGCGCTGAAGAGCCGCCTGTCCATGCAGCAGTCGGCCAAGGGCGCCGAGATGCTGCGCCGCGCCCTCGAAAACGACGATGCCGCATTGCTGCGCCGCTGCGCGCGCTTCTACCAGTTCAGTGACGCCGGGCGCACCGCCTTGCGCATGCTGGCGTCCCAATCGCTCGAAACGGCGGATTCCGTTTCGGCTGTGCGCTGGCTTGAAGATTACCGGGCGACCTGGCCGGATGATTTCGCCCAGGACCCGACGCTGCAATTGCTGTTCATTCGCGCCTGCCGCGACGCGGGCATGAACTATCGCCTGCACCGCATGCTGCGTTGGCTCGACCGCAACAGCATCAGCGCCGAGGTCGACGTAAACGGCAAGAAGGTCAAAAGCCTCGAGTATGTACACGAGATGGCGGAGCAGGCGCCGCCGGTCAGCAACCTGCAATTGACGCGTCCCGGTTGGCCTACGCTTCAGGGCGGCAACGACCGCAACGCAATCGCGCCGCCCGTCGCCGGCGTGAGCGAGATGCTGGACATGGGCGCCGAAGACGGCGTGCAGGGCTTCAAGCTGGTCGAGAAGATCCCCGGGCTGGAGCAGAACCCGGACCAGTACAGCGGCGAGGAGACCCCGCCGCTGCCGGTGGTCTTCCCGACGGTTCACGAATCCGGCTTCTTCGTGCACCGCATCGCGGCGGACGACAACGACAACGAGGAACTGAAGTGGTTCCGCCACGGGCGTGAGTCCAACCCGCTTTCGCTTGTCGTCCCGAAAAGCCTGCGCTACCCGCAGCGCCCGCAGAACCGCAACCGCTGGTGGGGGCGCGCAACGCCGGAGCGCGACCGCTATCGCGTGCTGAGCAGCAGCATCGGGCGCCTGCGCTGGGAACTCGACAACCGCGAGTCCGACGTGTTGTTCACCGTGCTCGGCACCGGCAACCCGTCGCGCGAAAAGAGCGGCGAGCCTTCCGGCAACCAGATCACCAGCTTTGACCTCGGCGCTGACGCCAAGATGCGCGTGACGCTACCGAACAAGAAAGTCGAAGCAAATGAAGAATGGGATTTCCTGCAGCACGTCGTGTTCAGCGGCGCGCCCCTGATTCGCGACAACAAGCTGTACATCGCCGGCGCCTATACCGGCAAGGACACCTTCGAAGTCTGGATGTTCTGCTTCGACGTCACCCCCAAGGGCGACCCCAGCAAGGGCGAAGGCAAACTGCTCTGGCGTACGCAGCTCTGCGCCAAGAAGATTGGCGGCAACCAGTGGGGCGGCTGGGGCAACATGCCTGTCGAGTTGCCCGAAATCAGCAGCATCGCCGAGCAGGGCGGCATGCTGTACTGCTCCACTCACACAGGCTGCACCGCCGCCGTCGACCGCAAGACCGGCGAGCTGTGCTGGGTCTCCCGCTACAGCCGTGAACGCAACTACATCCCGCGCGGCTGGTTCCCCAACGCGCCGATCGCGGCCGGCGGTTTCGTGGTGACCGCGCCCTATGACTACAAGCTGTGCCTGGTGCTGGATGCCGTTACCGGCGCCCACTGGATGGAATATCCGAAACAGGGCAAGGGTGCGCTCGGCGAGTACGAGTACATTCTGGGCGTCGTCGACAATCGCCTGCTGGTGCAGGGGCGTTCGAGGCTCTACTCGGTCGGGCTGACCAGCTTCCGCGAAGGCGGAACCAAGGAAGCCGACTGGGGCGCCATCAATTTCCAGGCCGAGTACGGCAACACCAGCGAAGAGCCGAGCGGGCGCGGCGTGATCGCGGGCAACAGCGTGCTGATCCCGTTCAACCAGCACATCTCGGTCTACGACGTTGATTCCGGCAAGCTCAAGACCAAGATCAAGCTCGACAACGTGAAGTCCCAGTCCGTACCGACGACGCTGACCGTCTATTGCCGCGGCGAGTCGTACAAAGACCAGGACGGCATCACGCGCTACAAGCCGTGCACGCTGACCGACCCGAAGACCGGCAACGTCTTCAACGTCGAGCATCTGCACGATGGCGACACTTTCACCTTCCCCTCCGGGGAGAAGGCAACCGTAAAGAAGGAAACGTTCGTGATTGTCGCGTCGGCCCAGTGGGTCTACGTGTTCAAGGCGAGCGACAAATAGAGACACAAGGGGCCTGAATGGCAGAGCAACAGAAACTCGAGGGTGAAGACCTCAAGGCAGTCGAAGAACTGCGCCAGGCGCACGACCAGATCGTCAAGCAGCTTCACAACGTGGTCGTCGGCCAGAACGAGGTCATTGAGCAACTGCTGATCGCGATTTTCGCGCGCGGCCATGCGCTGTTGGTCGGCGTGCCCGGGCTGGCGAAGACGCTGCTGATTCGCACGCTCAGCGAAACGATGTCGCTGGACTTCAGCCGCATCCAGTTCACGCCCGA
>JAGQRI010000401.1 GCA_020425515.1 Planctomycetota bacterium
ACATGGATGGCGCGAACATGAACGCCATCAGCGGCATCGTCCAGCCCGGCGACTACGGCATCGACGTCATGCACTTCAACCTGCACAAGACGTTCAGCGTTCCCCACGGCGGCGGCGGGCCGGGCGCCGGCCCGATTGCCGTACGCAAGCACCTGGCCCCGTTCCTGCCGACGCCGCGCATCAAAAAGAACGACGACGGCACGTTCGCGTACGACTACGACCGCCCCAAGACCGTCGGCAAGGTACGCAGCTTCTTCGGCAACTTCGGCGCGCTGGTGATGGCGTATATCTACATGACGCAACTGGGGCGTGAAGGCGTGCGGCGCATGAGCCAGAACGCCGTGTTGGCCGCGAACTACATCAGGGTGATGCTGCGCGACGAATTCCACGTGCACCATGACCGCACCAACGCGCACGAGGTCGTGTTCACCGACCTGAAACAGGACAAGGAAAACGGCGTGCACACGCTGGACATCGCCAAGCGCCTGATCGACTACGGCATCCACCCGATGACGATCTACTTCCCGCTGCCGCAGAACACCGGCGGGCACGGCGCGATGATGGTCGAACCCACCGAGACGGAATCAAAAGAGGCCATCGACTATTTCATCAGTTGCATGAAGAAGATCGCCCAGGAGTGCAAAGACAACCCCGAACTGGTCAAGACCGCGCCCCACACCACGCCGGTAAGCAAAGTCGACGAAAAGACCGCCAGCACCAACCCGCAGTTGTATTGCCCGATGTGCCTGAGCTAGCGCCTCTGCGAACAAGAGCCCGGAGCGCAAGCGACGGGTAAGCGTGCAGAATCGCGGCACATCTACCGGTCGCTTGCGCTCCCGGCTCCTGTTTATTGCCGGGGTTGCAAACACGTGCGCGATCCGTAGAGAAGGCGCAAACCACTCAAAGAGGGAAACATGGAAATCGTTCCGTCCAAGCGCGTCGCCAGCATCGGCGCTTACGCATTCGCCGCCGTTGACGAGAAGGTCGCCGAGCTCAAGGAAAAGGGCATCACGCCGATCGACTTCGGTGTGGGCGACTACGCCGACCCGACGCCCGAGTTCATCCGCCAGGCCTGCAAGGACAACATCGACCGCCACGCGACCGACGGCTACCCCAGCTACATCGGCTCATTCGAATACCGCACGGCCGTTTCCGAATGGCTCAAGCGCCGCTTCGACCTGACGCTCGACCCGAAAACCCAGATCGCCAGCACGATCGGCAGCAAGGAAGGCGTGTTTAACTTCGCCGAGGCCGTGATCAACCCGGGTGAATACGCCATCGTGCCGAGCCCCGGCTACCCGCCGTACAAGCGCGGGACCCTGTTCGCCGAGGGCGAGTCGCACTTCGTCGCGGTCAACCACGACAACAAATGCGAATATGATCTGGATTCGATCCCGCCACTCGTGCGCGAAACCGCGCGCGTCATGTGGATCACCACCCCGAACTCGCCCACGGGCCACGTCGCGAGCCTGGACTGGTTGAAACGCGCCTACGATTTCTGCCAGGAACACGACATCATCCTAGCCAGTGACGAGGCGTACTCTGAGCTGTACTTCGAGGAGCCGCCGCACAGCGCGCTCGAAGTCGGCAAGGACAACAACTACGACGGCATCATCCAGTTCCAGTCGCTGTCCAAGCGCAGCGTCATGACCGGCTGGCGCGTCGGCTGGGTCGCGGGCGACAAGCGCATCGTGGACATCTTCAAGAAAGTGAAGACCAACATCGACAGCGGCACGCCCAACTTCATCCAAGACGCCGCCATCGCCGCCCTGGCCGACGAAAAACACGTCGAGGACCTGCGCGTGCTCGTGAAGCAGAAACGCGACCTGATCTGCGGCGCGCTGAAAAGCCTCGGGCTGCCCGACTGCAGCCCGCCTGCCAGCCTGTACATCTGGCAGAAAGCACCCGAGGGCATGAGCGGTGAGGATTTCGCCACGCTGTTGATCGAGCAGGCCCATTGCGTCACCACGCCTGGCGAATGGCTCAGCGACGAAGTCGGCGGCGAAAACCCGGGCGCGGGCCACGTGCGCTTCGCCATGGTTCCGAGCCTCGATGAGGTCAAGCAGGCCGCAGAGCGCATCGCCGCGATCAAGTTGT
>JAGQRI010000402.1 GCA_020425515.1 Planctomycetota bacterium
GCTCGGGCGACATCTCCGGCTCGTCCCCCTGCACGTTCACGATGACTTCGGCGTCCGGGTAATGGCTCGCGGCCTCGGCCACGCGGTCGGTGCCGCTGGCGCACGCCTCGGAGGTCATCACGGCCTCGCCGCCGAACGCCTTTACCGCATTCATCACTTCTTCGGCATCAGTTGCGACCACGATCCGGTCGATAGCATCACAGGCCTTGGCCCCCTCCCAGACGTGCTGGATGAGGGGCTTGCCGGTTTTGTCCAGCAGCACCTTGCGGGGCAGCCGGGTCGAGGCGAGACGGGCCGGTATGACAGCCAGAACGTTGGTCATGCCGGAAATCTAGGCCCCCGCGACACAGGGGGCAAGACCCATAACGGAGTGTCGAGACATGACTTTACTGATTGTAGAATACGTCTCCTGGATTGCGTTTGTCGGTGCGGGGTTGCTGGTAGGCTGGGTCGGCGCGGATATGCTGATTTCAAAGCGCCGCAAACCGCGCAAACCGGCGCCCGAACCCGCTGATTCCGGGCGCGGACTGGTCGGCCCCGCGGAGCCGATGAGTTCCGCCAGGCAGGCAAGCGTAGGGGACCGGGAAACAGAGACAGAAGAACCGAGGGTCGAGGCGCCCGCGCAACCGGAGATCGAGCCCGCCGAGGAACTGGTGCTGCCGGTTTCCCAGGCGGTCGAGATGACCGAAGAGGCGGAAGAAGCCGAAGAAGCGGCCGCGCTCGAACCTGAGGAACCCGCCGACCTGGCGACAGATGAGGCGGATGGCCAGTCGGAAGACGAAGCGCTTGTCTCCGGCGACGTTATGTTGGTGAAGAGGGACCCGTCGGTGCGAGTGTTCGACGCCGTCGTGGCCCCCAGCGAGCGCAAGGTCCTGACTGAGGACTAGTGCGCCGCAAAGCAGGCGCATGGAAAGCGACACCACAGCAACGGTTCACCCGAGCCTTCTGCAGCTCCACTTCGATACGTCGGTGGACGGCCAGTACGTACTGGACCCGGACGCCGACGTGTTCGTTAAGGTCAACCCGTCCATGTGCGAGCTGCTGGGCTACACGCGCGAGCAACTGGTTGAGGCCCGCCGCCCGGTAGCGACCTCGTCGATCATCCACGAGGACGACCGCGAGCTGGTGCGCAAACACCGCGAGGCCGCGCAGATGCCCGGAGACAGCGGCGTCACGCGTTTCCGTATCGTGCGCCCGGACGGCGAGGTCAGGCACCTGGAGGTGCGTTTCACGCTGATCCGCTACATGGGGCGCATCGTACAGGTCGGCAGCGCGCGCGACGTCAGCGAGCAGGTCAAGCTCGAGATCAAGCTGCGCAACGAGTCCGAATTCAACCGCGAGCTGACCCTCGCCGCGCAACAGAGCGCCAAGGAGGCGCAGCGCAAGAGCCTCGAAGTGTTGGAAGCCAACACGCGCGTCGGCGCGCTCTCCGAGGTGCTGCGCGCCATCCCGGTGCTGACCAAGAAGCTGCTTGAGCTGGAAGACCTGAACGCAGTGTTCAAGGAAACCGCGCTGACCATGGTCAACGACGCGCAGTTCAGCAGTTGCGCCGTGCTGCTGAAGGACGACCAGGGGCGCCTCGAGGTCAAGTACGCCAACCCTTTCCGCACCACCACGACGGTCCACGTGAAGGAAACGCCCGAGATCAAGCGCGTGCTCGGCGGCGACGAGGACCTGGTGGTGGACGACCATGGCGTGCACTACGCGGCCATCCGCGGCGAGGGCGTCATGCGCGGGCTGTTGCAGGTCGGGCTGCCGAAGAACCTGCAGCGCTTTTACGCCGGGCACAAGCCGATCCAGCAGTCGATCCGAGACCTTGTCAGCACCATCGCCGACTTCCTCGGCGTGGTGATCACGAACTACGAGAACCTCGAGCGCATCAAGCAGCAGTCGCGCATGGACAAGCTGACCGGGCTGTACAACCGCCGCGTATTCGAGGAACAGCTCAGCACCGAGTTCCGCCGCGCCCTGCGCTACGACCGCGACCTGAGCCTGATGATCCTCGACATCGACGACTTCAAGCAAGTCAACGACACCTACCTGCACCAGACCGGCGACGCGGTGCTGGAAGAACTCGGCACATTGCTGGCCGGCAGCTTCCGTGACCTCGACACCGTGTGCCGCTACGGCGGCGAGGAAATCTGCGCGATCCTGCCGGAAACGGTGGGGGAGGCGGCCAAGGTCAAGGCCGAGCACGTCCGCCGCAAGGTAAGCGAACTCGAAATCCCGACCACGATGGACGAGAACAAGAAGATCAAGATTACCGTCAGCATCGGCGTGGCATGCCTCAGCAAAAACACGACCAGCGAGGAGCAACTCCTGCGCGAGGCCGACCGCGCGCTCTACTGGGTCAAGAAGAACGGCAAGAACCAGGTCAAGCTTGCTGACGGCTAATCGCAATGTTCAATGGCCAATGACCAATGGAGTTGCCGATCACCGGTAGACGGCATTGAACATTGACCATTGAACATTGATCATTCCCAGCCATGCCCACCCTGGCTTCTTTCCTCAACCTCACCCTTGGCGTCTGCCTGTTGATCCTGGCGACTTACGGGTTGCGCTGGCTTTGGGTGCGGGCGATTCCTCCGCGCATCCTGGCGTACATGATCGCGCCCGGAGTCGCCGTGCACGAGCTTTCGCACGCGGCCGCCTGCGTGGTGACCGGCGCGAAGGTCCACAGCATGGTGCTGTTCCGCAGCGACGGCAGCGGCGAGGTGAAGCACGGCCCGCCGAAGATCAAGTATTTCGGCGACGTGCTGATCAGTCTGGCGCCCCTGATTGGTTGCACTTTGTGCCTGGTGCTGCTGGGCGTGGTGCTGCGCGCGCCGGTGAATTTCTGGAGCGTGAAGGCCGAGGGCGTGCAGCCGAACCAGTTGGTGTTCGTGGCGGATCTCGCGACGCTCGTGTGGTACGACCTGGTTTCGTTCTTCAAGGCCTCGGCGCTGCTGGACTGGCGCACCTGGGTGTTCCTGTATTTCGCAATGTGCTTCACGATGGGGATGGCGCCGAGCCGGCAGGACCTGAAAAATGGGTCCGTGGGCATCCTGGTGATCTGCGGGCTTGTGCTGGTACTCCACCTGATCGTCGACCGGTTGCTGAAGGCGGAAGGCGACGGCCCGATCTTCGAGTTCATCGGCAGCGCGATCATCAAGCTGCACTACCCGTTCGCGATCTGCGCGCTGAGCCTGCTGCTGTGCGGGCTGGTCTACCTGGTCGGCATGCCGTTCCGCCAACTCAAGCGCCGTCGTTAACCATGCGCCTGCAATGAGCGGCGGATGGTTTCCGCGAGTTCGACTTTCAACCACTTGGGTTCGAGCAGCTCCGCGTGTTCGCCGAAGCCCATCACGAAGCCGATTGCCCAGAACTGGTTGTAGAGCG
>JAGQRI010000403.1 GCA_020425515.1 Planctomycetota bacterium
GCGATGTGCTCGAAGCGCCAGCCGATGTTGCTGCCCTGGCCGGCGGTGTTCTCGATGGCCGGCTTGCAATTGCCCTTGTAGCCGCTCAGGATTTCATTCAGCGCGTCGGCCACGCGGTCGCAGCATTCCTCGTCGGTCATTTGCTTCAAGTGCGCGCCGGGGTGAAAGACCAGCACCTCGGCGCCAAGGCGATCGGCGCGCTCCAGTTCATCCTTGAAGGCGTCGATGCTGCGCTGCCACTTGGCGTCGTCCGGTGAACCCAGGTTGATCAGGTAGCTGTCGTGGATGAAGAAGCGGCTGATGCCGGTGCGTTTTTCAGCGTCCTTGAAATCGTCCACCTCGGACTGCGTCAGCGGCTTCGACGCCCACTGCTGCTGGTTCTTGCTGAATATCTGCACGCACTCGCAGCCGATCTCATTGCCGCGTTCCAGCGCCTTGTAAAGCCCGCCCGAAATGGATGTGTGTGCGCCTAGAAGCATACCCAGCCAGCCTAGCCCTGTGTGTAAACGCCGGTCATTGTCCCAACAGGGCTAGTCTTCGCTACCCGCCGTACATCTCGTTGTAGAGGTATTCTTCGAGCTGATAGTGCCCTGTCAGGTTGGCGAGCTGCGCGGGGCTGTAGGCGGCGTCCATCGTGTTCACCTGGTACGCGAACGCGCCGGCATCGGCGCCTTTTTCCAGCAGCATGTAGACCGCCCGTTCGTTGCCGTAGAAGGCCGCGACGTGCAGTGGCGTTGCGCCGGTCAGTGAGAGTGTCTGGCCGTTGGGGAGGATCAGGTTCACTTCGCCGGTCTGATTGGCGAGAGATGAGTCCGCATCCAGAATGCGCTGCAGCATGCCGTCGTCGAACGCTTCCACGGCGTACTGGACGTCCGCAAACTTGTACTTGCTCGTTGAGCTTGAACTGCCGCTGGAGCCCGGCGTGGCCGAAGGAGTGCTGCCGGGCGGGTTGGACATCTCGGCCTGCTCAATGAAGTAGCCGAGCACGGCAAGCCCAATGAACCCGATCACGCCGAGCACCAGCAGGATCACGAATGCCTTCAGGCAGCCGCTGCCACCGGATGCCGGCGGGGGATACGGCGCCGGTGCGTACATGGGCTGCTGCACAGGCATGGGTTGCGGCGGCGCGGGTTGAGGCGGCGGGGCGTAGTCGTTCGCGTTGGGCAGTGGCGGCGAGGCCGGCTCGGTCGGCGTGTTGTGGACGTGGACGTGGATGGAGGGCTGGTCGCCGGAAGCCTTGCGTGTCGGGTCGGCGAAGTACGAGCCGCAGTGTTCGCAACGCACTGAGCCGCCGGGCAGGAACCGGATATCCGACCCGCCGCAGTTGGGACACTTGACGCCTTCCGCTTCCATGGCGCGGATTTTAGTCGCGCGCAACCAACGTTAGTAGCCCGGACCGGATGAAAAGTTCGTTTGCGTCTGGCCCGGTGTGTACACGCCGGGCATTGCAACGGCTGTCGAACCGGAATCGGCGAAGAGCATCAAGGCGAAGGTCGTTCGCTTCGGGCGTATGCCGTTGGATTACCGAACGCCAAGATTGCAAATGCCCCGCGTTCACACGCGGGGCTAGACCGCTACTTCGAAGGCGTCTTCTTACGCGGGCGAACCAGCCCGAAGTAGATGACAACCCCGAAAATCGCGAACAGTCCGATGCCAATCGCGGCGCTGATCCAAAGGTCCCAGTCGCTCTTGGTGCTTACGCCGAGTGCCCTGCTCAGGTAGTGGCCGACGACGACGGCAAGCCCGAAGCCGACAACCAGGGCGACTTTGAAGAGCATCTTCAACACCTGACTTGCCGCGGCATCGGCAATGTTGTTGTCGGGCTTTTTGTCCAGCGGGTGGGCCATTCGTTAACTGTAGTAATCCTGCAGCGGCTTCACTTCTTCTTCGTGGCCCTTGAGATTGGCGATCGCGCGCACGGCTGCCTCCGCGGCGCTGATCGTGGTCAATGCCGGCACGCCCTTCATGACACACTTTTTGCGCATGGTCGCTTCGTCGGTGCGCGGGTCTTTGCCGCTCGGTGTGTTGATCAGCAGCACGACCTCGTCGTTGATCACCAGGTCGAGCACGTTGGGGCGCCCTTCCTGGATCTTGTTCACGATCGTCACAGGCGTGCCCGCGGCCTTGATGGCCTCGGCTGTGCCGCGCGTGGCGACCAGCTCGAAACCGAGTTCGTGCAGCTTGGCGGCAATCGGCGGGATACGCGTCTTGTCGGTGTGCTTCACGCTGATGAACACCTTGCCTTCGCGTGGCAGCGCCTGGCTAGCACCGGCCTGCGCCTTGGCGACCGCGCGCCCGAACGTCGCGTCGATGCCCATCACCTCGCCGGTGCTGCGCATCTCCGGCCCGAGCAGCACGTCCGCGCCGGGGAACTTGTTGAACGGGAAGACCGGCTTCTTGATGCTGAAATGGCGCGGGATGATTTCTTCCGTGAAGCCGATTTCCTTCAGCTTCTTGCCGCACATCAGTTGCGTGGCGATCTTCGCAATCGGCTTGCCGATGGCCTTCGCCACGAACGGCACGGTCCGGCTGGCGCGCGGGTTTACTTCGATCACCCAGACCTGGTCGTCCTTGATCGCGTACTGCACGTTCATCAGGCCCTTCACGTTCAGCGCGAAGGCGAGCTTGGACGTCGTTTCGCGGATGTCGCGCAGCACGTGCTCGCTGAGGGTCTGGGCCGGGATGCTGCACATGCTGTCGCCGCTGTGCACGCCCGCGTACTCGATGTGTTCCATGATGCCGGCGATCACGGCGTCGTCGCCGTCGCACAGGCAGTCCACGTCGCACTCGACGGCGTTGTCCAGAAACTGGTCGATCAGGATCGGCTTGCCTTCCGCGGCCTCGACCGCGAGCCCGACGAAGTGTTTCAGCTCGGTTTCGTCGTAGCAGACTTCCATGGCGCGCCCGCCCAGCACGAAGCTGGGGCGCACCAGCACGGGGAAGCCGATGTCCTCGGCCGCTTTCATCGCGCCGTCGATGTCGGCGACGATCGCGCCCTTCGGTTGCCGGATGCCGAGTGACTTCACGAGTTCGTGGAACTGTTCGCGGTCGGATGCTCGGTCAATGCTGTCCACCGGCGTGCCGATGATCGGTACGCCCGCGTCGGCCAAACTGCGCGCGAGGTTGATCGGCGTCTGCCCGCCGAACTGCACGATCACGCCTTCGGGCTGCATGACGTCGTAGATGTTCATCACGTCTTCGAAGGTCAGCGGCTCAAAGAACAGGTCGTCGCTGATGTCGAAATCGGTGCTGACGGTTTCCGGGTTGCTGTTGACCATGATGGACTCGTAGCCCATCTCGCGCAGCGCGAGGCTGGCGTGCACGCAGCAGTAGTCG
>JAGQRI010000073.1 GCA_020425515.1 Planctomycetota bacterium
CACGCGAAGGCGCGAAGGCGCAAAGAACTGCGGTGACTACTTCGCGTCTTGGCGCCTTCGCGTGGAATTGTAGTCGTCTTTCTTCGTGGTCCTTGGTGGCCCTTCGTGGTTCCCAGGCTTTTGCGGTTGCACTACGCAAGGCACACAACGATCTTCACGTTTCATGGCTGACAAACGACATCCGCTGATCACCACCCGCGCGATCATCCTGCACGCTCAGCACGTGCTGCTGATCCGCGCCGAGGACCCCGGGCGCACCTGGTACTTCCTGCCGGGCGGGCTGGTCAAACACGGCGAGAAACTGGAAGACGCCTGTGCGCGCGAAGTGCTTGAGGAAACCGGGCTCAACGTCCACGTGCGCCGCGCGCTGTACCTGCGCGAGTTCATCGCCGAGAAGCACCAGCGGCGCTCGGTGCACATGCCGAGCAAGCATCACGTGCTAGGCCTGCTGTTCCTGTGTGAATTGAACCGGCAGGACGCGGAAAGGCCGTTCGACCAGCTCGGCAGTTTCGAGGCGGACACCGGGGCCACGGGCGTGAAAGGGCTCGAGTGGGTGCCGCTGAAACGCGTGCCTGAAATCGAGATCATGCCGCCCCACGTGCGCGAAGCCCTATGCGGCGACTTCCCGCCCGCCGCCGACCTCGGCGTCCAGTTCTGGCCCGAGGACTGATTTTCAAAACGATGCTGCAATCGTAGCATTTCGCCATTAAGATCGTGCGACTGCGATAGGGGCGAACATGGGCATTCCGATTGGGCAGACCTCGACAGCGACCGTCGAGGCTTCGGGTACGAAGCACGAGCAATGCATCTGGTGCAACACGCACTACGTCTACGAATTCAAGCGCCAGGCCAGCGGCAGCGGCACCAGCCTGATGTTCCTCGACAACGCCGGCGCGGAATCGCGCGCCGAAGATCGCGCCTACCAGCAACTGGAAAAGGCCATGGCCAAGGCGGTCGAGCCGGTGCGCTGCCCCAACTGCCGGCGCTTCCAGCCCAAGGCGATCAGCAGCGTGAAGTTGAAGCGCGGGCTCTCGACGATCTTCGGCGGGCTGGCCATCGCCTTCGTGGCCTGGATCGCGACCATCTTCATCATGTCCGACGCGAAGTGGGAAGCGCGCATGACGACCTCCGCCACGTTGGCAATCGTGCTGGCGGTTCTGGCGATCCTGCTGGGTCTGGGCTGGTGGGTGTTGTTCAATCCCAACGAGGGCAGGAACTACCTGAAAGGCATCAAACCGGAACTGGCCGACAGCGCCATGAGCCTGGAAGCCTACGAGGCGATGCTCGAAGGCGAAGAAGAGGCCGAGCGCGCATACGAGCAGGAGGTCCAGCAGCGCCGCCAGAACTACGAGGCCCGCCAGGCTGAACTGCGCGAGAAAGCCAAAGGCCGCAAGCAGGCCGAGATGCAGAAGATGGCCGACCGCGCCAAGCGCAACCTGCAGTAGTGAAAGCCCTCCCGCGGACGCCGCCGTGAACGTAGAAGGGGCACGGAGGCTTTCATGATTCGCTGGTTCATCGCCCTGTGCGTGCTTGCCGCGCCGCTGTGCGCGCAATCCTCGGCCGACATCCGCGCCGGTTTCGGCATGCTGGCCAAGGCGCATCCCAAACAGATCGAGCTGCTGAACCTGCCCGGCAGCGACACTGCCTACGCGGCCGTGCTGCGCGACCAGAACGTCACCGGCGACCTGCCCGCGGTCCTGGTGCTCGGCAGTCTTCACGGCGACGAAACCGCCCCGGCCGCCGCGTGCCTGGAGCTGGCGACGCGCGTACTGGAGGACGCCGAGGCCGTGAAGTTGCTCAGCGCGCACGAGTTGATCATCATTCCGAACGCCAACCCGGAAGCGCGCGACCTGCGCTACGCGAAGTTGTCCAACGCCGTGCCGGGTGTGCTGCTGCCCCATGACGACGACCGCGACGGCCGGACCGACGAGGACGGCCCAAGCGACATCAACGGCGACGGCGTGATCAGCCAGATGCGCGTCAAGCGTGCGGGCGGCAAGTACCGCGTCAGCAAGCTCGATCCGAGGATTCTCATTGAGGCCAAACCAGGCGAGGAAGGCGAGTACGACCTGTACTGGGAAGGGCAGGATGACGACGGCGACGGGCGTATCAATGAAGACGCGGTCGGCACGGTTACGCTCGGCAACGACTGGTCGATCCGCTGGAGCGACGAACAACCGGGCGCCAACCGCTTCATGATGCAACTGAAACAAACCCGCGCGCTGGCCGACTTCATCACGCCCCGGCGCAACATTGTCGCCGCGATCCAGTTGCGCAGCATCGGCGACGGGATCGAGTTCGCGAAAGGCCCCAAGGCGCAGCGCGAAGACCCCTATGAGCGCGACAAGCAGATGCAGGCAAGCATCGAGAAGCTGCTCGGTGAAAAGGCCCTGCCCGGCGCGGTGAAAGCCGAGCCCGAGGGCGCCGGCAACGTGCTGGACTGGCTGTATGAATCACAGGGCGTGTACGCGGCCAACCTGTACCTGGCGTCGGTCAGCGGGCCGAAGAAAGAGCAGAAGGAAGACGGCGAAGAAGAAAAGAAGGAAGAGCCGAAGAAACCTGCACGCGAAAAACCGGACGAGGCCGAGCTCGCACAGCAGGCCTGGCTTGCCTACGCGCCGGGCGACTACCTCGAGTGGAAGAGTTTCAAACACCCGCAACTCGGCGAAGTCGAAATCGGCGGCTGGAAAATCACCGCGCGCCACGACCCCAGCGAAGAGGACGCCAAGGCCGGCGCGGGCAAGGCGTTCACATTCGTGAAATCGCTGATTGGAGCGCTGCCGAAACTCGAAGTCAGCAAGGTCGAAGTCGAGGACAAGGGCAGCGGGCTCTACCGCGTGCGCCTGACGCTGCACAACGCCGGCGCGCTCGACTACAAGACCGCGTTCTCGACACGCAACCGAATCCACATGCCGCTGTTTGTCTCAGTCAGCGACACCAAGGCCGTCGAGCTGGTAAGCGCCACCCGCCGACAGGAGACGGAGAACCTCCAAGCCGACGGCACCACCACGTTCGAGTGGCTGGTGCGCGCGAGCGACAAAGGGGCCGAGCTTGACTTCACCGTCGAATCCGACCGCTGTGGCAAACTCAACCACAAGGTCGCCGTCAAGGACTGCCCGGCCATCAAGACGGAGGACGAATAATGCGCACACGGCTGATTCTCGCCTTCGCCTGCCTGCTGCTGATCGGCGGCTCGACGCTCGCGCCCTCGCGTGCCCAGAATGCGCCCGAGCGCAAGGCCGACCCGTTCCCCGGCTGGAACCAGCGCGTGGCCGACACCAAGCTCGACTTCCGCCACTACTACCCGCTCGATGAAGTCAACAGCACCTGCGAGATGCTGACGCAACGCTTCCCCGAGCTGCTGTCCATGAAAGAAATCGGGCGCAGCTTCCAGGACCGCCCGATCTACTGCCTCACGCTGTGCGCTCAGAAAACCGGACGCCCCGAAACCAAGCCGGCCATGTACATCGACGCCAATATCCACGGCAACGAAATCCAGGGTACCGAAATCATCCTGGTCACAATCTGGTACCTGCTGCGCAACTACGGCGCCGAGGACTGGGTGACGAACCTGGTCGATACCCGCACCTTCTATTTCGTGCCGGTCGTGAACGTGGACTCGCGCTACTGGTGGTTCGAGCGCGCCAACAACCCGCACAGCCTGCGCCAGGACCACCGCCCCTACGACGACGACCGCGACGGGCGCTACGACGAAGACCCGCCCAACGACCTCAACGGTGACCATGTCATCACCAGCATGCGCCAGAAGGACCCCAACGGCGACTGGGTGCTCAGCGAAGACAAGCGCATCATGGTGCGCAAGAAACCCGGCCAGCAGGGCGAGTACCGCGTCTGGTGGAGCGAGGGTATCGACGACGACGGCGACGGGCGCATCAACGAGGACGACCTCGGCGGCGTGGACCTCAACCGCAATTTCCCGGTCGGCTGGCAGCCGCGCTACCGCCAGTACGGCGCAGGCGAGTACCCGTGCAGCGAGCCGGAAGTCCGCGCCTGTGTCGACTTCATCAAAGCCCACGACAACATCGCCGGCATGCAGTTCTTCCACAACGCGGCGCGGCTGATCCTGCGCCCGCCCGGCGGCAGCAGCGACGCCGGCGTGGTCCCGCGCGAGGACATCCGCGTGTACGACCAACTCGGCAAACGCGGCGAGCGCATCCTGCCCGGCTACAAGTACGCGCAGACCCACGACGACCTGTACGAGGCCTTCGGCAGCCAGATCGATTTCGGCTACCTCGGGCTCGGGCGCTTTGTCTTCACCAACGAGTTGTGGGGCAGCACGGCCGAAGAATTCGACGGCCAGCCCGGCACCAGCCCGGAAGACGTCCGCGCCTGGGCCGACGAGTTCGGCATGGGGCGCGCGTACCATGAGTGGAAGCCGTTCAAACACCCGGTGCTCGGCGACATCGAAATCGGCGGCTGGGACCAGTTCGCCACCCGCATGCCGCCGGCCGAGCTGTTTATTGAGGAAGGTTTCCGCAACGCGTTGTTCACGCTCAGGCACGCCGAGAGTTTCGCCGAGCTCGAGTTCGTGAGCGCGGACGCGACCGACCTGGGCAACGGGTTGGTGCGCGTGCGCCTCGCGTTGAAGAACAAGGGCGTAATGCCGACCGACAGCGGCATGGCCGTGCAACGCCATGAGGACAACCCGGTCGAGGTAACGGTCGAAGGCGGCGAGCTGCTGTCCGCGGCAATCGCCAACGAAAACTTCAGCCACACCACGTTGCAGAAAGGCAAGGCGGACAAGCTGCGCATCCCGCGCATCCGCAGCGAAGACATCCAGTACGCCGAGCTGATCGTGAAAGCAAAGCCGGGCGCAAAGTTGGCGCTCAAGGCCCACCACCCGCGCGCGGTGGATGCGGAAACCGAGGTGCAGGGGCCTTAGCTGATCGCGTGGCACAGGCAAGGATGTCTGTGCCACGACATTCTCCTGGATCTGAATCCGGGATTGCCCTAAGGCGCCGAGCCGCCCTCCTTCATCTCGTACCAGACGGTCACGTAGGCGAAAACCTGCGTCATCCCGGTCGAGATGTGTTTGACCTCGATCTGGTGCCCGTACTGGTTGATCCAGTTGGCCGCGTCGGCGTTGGCTTTCTGAACCGCGGCCGTATACACCGAAGCCCCCAGCCCGATCCGGAACTCGTCACTTTTGAATACCTGAAACAGCATCGTCGTTGCCTCCGGCCCCAGTCTGCCCAGCCCAATGCCGCGGTCCATTCCAAACGCAGGCAACGCCTGAAACCGGGCTGCCGGATTCACCGGGAAATTTCTGTAACATCTGCCGGTCCCGTGCACTTCCGCTATGTGGAAGCCCTGATGGAACGATCCGTTGACGTCGCCGCGCTGGTCGAAGCGCACCATGCCAATGTGTGGCGCTACCTGCGCTATCTGGGCTGCGATCGGGCAATGGCCGACGACCTTACCCAGGAGACGTTCCTTCAGATCATGCAGAAGCCCTTCGAGTGGCGCGGGCAACGCGAAGCGGCTTCCTACCTGCGCTCCGTCGCGCGCAACCTGTTCCTGGTGCAGGTGCGGCGCAGCAAGCTGATAAAAACCGTCGAAGACCTCGAGCAGGCCGACGCCGCCTGGGAGCGCGCCCACGGCGACGAACCCGATGAGCGACAACAGGCCTTGCGCGAATGCCTCGAGGCCGTGCAGGGCAAGGCGCGCGAGGTGCTGCACCTGCAGTACCGCGAGAAGGCCGGCGGCGAGGAGATCGCGAAGCGCCTGGGCATCAGCGCGCAGAACGTGCGCGTGATCGTCCATCGCGCCAGGCAATCCTTGAAAGACTGCATCCAAAAGAAGCTGGGGGCGCGGGCATGAACGACTTCGACGACAACATGCTCGAACGCGACCTCGCTGAAGTGCTCGGCAACGATGGCCCCGCGCCCGAACTCAAAGACCGCATCCTCGACGCCACCCGCACGGGCCGCCGCGCAACCCGCCGCCCCAGCGGTCGCGTCATGCCGTTGCCGGTCAAGCGTACGCCGTGGGGGGCGTACGTGGCGGCCGCGGCGGCGCTGGTGCTGGCGGTGGGGCTGTTCGCCTGGGCGATCAACCGCCCGCAGGTCAGTGGCAACGCGGAGAGCACTACGCCGCTCACCGGCCACCAGCAGCCCGCGCCGGAAAGCAACGACGCGCAAAGGCAGGAGCCCGAGCCGAAGGAGCGCCCGCCTGTCGATGAGCCGCAACCTGAACCGGAACCGAAGGAAACCCCGAAGCCGCCGGAGTCCGAAAAGCAGCCGGCGCCGCAACCCGAACCTGAGCCCGCGCCAGAGCCGAAACCGGAACCGCAGCCGAAACCCGAACCCAAGCCGGAAAAGCCCGACGACGTCGTCGAGAAGCCGGAACCGAAACCCGAGCCGGAGAATCCCGACACCGAGGCCAAGCCGGAAGAGCGCGCGGTTGTCGCGATGGTGATGGGCGAGGCAAGCCTCAAGTTCCGTGTCACGGACAGCGGCGACTGGGTCGAGCTGAACACCAGCGAGATCAGGCAGGGCTGGCAGCTCAAGGCCGGCGAGGCGACCGACCTGCGGCTCAGCAACGGAACGCGCCTGCGCTTCGACGGCGAAGTCACCATCGAGCCCGGGAAGCTGGTCCTGCGGGGGAGGCACACGCAGGCCTACATCGACGCGCTTGGCATTGATGCGCCGCTGGCGGTTATCCGCGACGAGCTGGGCGTCGATCGCGACGCGCTGGAAATGAAACTCAACGCAAGTGAAGCGCTGTTCGACGCGGACGGCAGCAGCGTCGAGATCTTCTGCTACTTCGGCAGCGTCGAGGCCGGCGAGAAAATCGAAGGCGGCATGCGCGCCAAACTGTCGTCGCGCGGGCTGAGCGGATTGCGCAAACTTCGCGACAGTGAACGCGCCCCGCGACTGCTGAAGGACCTGCGTCCGCGGCTCCTGTTCAGTGAGCATTACGACCACATCAAGGGCGGCTATGAAAGCTGCTACGGCGACAACGCCTGCATCACTTTGAAGCTCGACAGCGAACTCACCGTCGTGCCCGGCATGGAATTGCGCCTGCGCTTCAAGCCCTCCAAGGCCGGCGCGCTGTACATCCAGTTGCAGGAAGAGGCGGGCGCGCTGCAGTGGGGGAAGTGGACGAAACTTGTGAAAGACGGCGAGTGGCTGGAATGGACGATCCCGTTCGATGAACTCCAGCGCGACGACGGGCGCAGTGAAGCCCCGCTGGCTATCGGCGACCGTTTCAAAACGATCAACCTGTTTATCCAGGACGGCGCGGAAGCCTCACTCGATGTCGATTGGGTCGAGGTCGTCCGCGTCCGCGACCAGGAGAAATGATGAGAAACCAGATCCCGGCAACCTGCATTCTCGCCCTGGTCCTGTTCGGCTGCGCCGGCGGTTCCGGCGGCGGATCGAGCGGCGGCGGCAATTTCGTGCCCGGCCCGGGCAGCCCGTCGCTGAGCATCACGACCCAGCCCGGCGGCGCGGCGCAGGCGACCGCTTTCACCAGCCAACCCGTCGTCAACCTGCTGGATGCCAACGGCGCCGTGGACACGACCGACAGCAGCACCGTCGTCTCGGCCGCGATCATGGTCGGCAGCGGAACGTCCGGCGCGGTACTCGGCGGCACGACAAGCGCGACCGCCAGCGCGGGCGTGGCAACTTTCACTGACCTGCAGATCGACCTGCCCGGAAGCGCCTACCGCCTGGTGTTCTCGGCCACGGGGTACGGCACGAAAGCCAGCTCACCGTTCACGGTTGCGGGCAGCGGCGGCAGCGTGATCACGCCGGGCACGCCGCCGGCCTCGCAGGTTTACTTCAGCATCAACAGCCAGCAGAACACCCATGCCATCAGCCGCTACATCTACGGCATGAACGGCGTCAACTGGGGCAGCCGCCCGGCCAACCTCACGTTCGCGCGCAGCGGCGGCAACCGGCTCACGGCCTGGAACTGGGAGAACAACGCCAGCAACGCCGGCACCGACTGGTACAACGAAAACGACTGGGCGCTCGGCTACCCGGCGGACCCGCCGGCGATTACCGCGACCGACATGATCGACGCCGACCGCGCGAACAACGCCGGCAGCCTCGTGACCGTGCCGTGCATCGGCTACGTCGCCGCCGACCACGGGCACCTGAACAGCCAGTACCCGCAGGGCGACGTCAACCAGACGGCGAACTACCTGAACGTGCGCTTCGATGTTTCCAAGGCGCGCAAGGGCAGCGCGTTCAGCACGACCCCGAACACCGGCGACGGATTCGTCTACCAGGACGAGTTCGTGAACTTCCTGTCGAACAAATACCCCGGTTTCGCCACCAGCGCGACCAAGCCGATCTTCTTCAGCCTCGACAACGAGCCCGACCTGTGGGCCACCACCCACCCGCGCCTGCGCGGCGACACCACCGGCAGCCAGGGCGCCGGCCCCACCTACAGCGAGATGCTGCAGCGCACGATCGACTACGCCGACGCCATCAAGGACGTCGAGCCCAACGCCATCGTCTTCGGCCCGGTCAACTACGGCTGGCAGGGTTTCGTCGACCTGCAGGGCGCGAGCGACGCCGGCGCGAACGGCGACTTCCACACCTGGTATCTGCAACAGCTCGCCGCGGCCGAGAGCACCTACGGGCGCCGCCTGGTCGACGTGCTGGATATCCACTGGTACCCCGAGGCCGGGGCGAATGACGCCGGCAGCAACTGGGTGCGCGTCACCGCCGACAGCACCGACCCCAATGTCGTCGCCGCGCGCCTGCAGGCCCCGCGCAGTCTGTGGGACACGACCTACACCGAGAACTCCTGGATCGCCCAGTACAGCACCGCCGGCCCGATCTACCTGCTGCCGCGCATTCAGCAGAAGATCAACAACAACTACCCGGGCACGAAGATCGCGATCACCGAGTACTACTATGGCGGCGGCGACCACATCTCGGGCGGCATCGCGCAGGCGGACGTGCTGGGCATCTTCGGGCGCGAGGACGTGTTCGCCGCCAGCCTGTGGCGCCTGGGCGGCGGCAACCACAGTTTCATCTACGGCGCGTTCGAGATGTACCGCAACTATGACGGCGGCAACGGCAGCTTTGGCGACACAAGCATCGACGCGGCGAACACGGACACCGACAACACCAGCGTCTACGCCAGCGTGGACGCCGCCAACCCGAATCGCATGGTAATCGTCTGCATCAACAAGACCAACGCCACGCGCACGGCCGGCATCGACGTCACCCACACGGTCCAGTTCAACACGGCGAAGATCTACACCTTGACCAGCGCCAACAGCCAGCCGCAGCAGCAGGCAAACCTCAACCTCACGCTGACCAACGCCTTCCAGTACAGCATGCCGCCCTACAGCGTCACGACGATCGTGCTGGAGCCGTAAACCGGAATTCCCTTCGAGCGCCGCGCCTCCTCCGCCTACAATAAACACGGAGGAGGTACCCATGCACGCCATCAGATTGCAGTCCGTTCGGGGCAAATGTGACAACGGACTTCAAGTTCCCGGCAATTGCATCATGGAGGATATGCAATGACCCCGCAAACTAATGAGCTGGGCGGGCCAAGTGCCAAGTACAGTGCTCGGGCCCTGTACGCAATACTGCTGTTGCTGGTGCTCCTGATCACCGTCGATTGCTTGCGTTCGAACGTGTCTTCTCAGGACAGCGAGCAAGGAGACAAGGCTGCAAACCAGGTCCAATCGGCTCAGCCCGCGCTTGACCTGCAACTTCGACGAGTGCCCGAAGATGGAGAGGAGTCGAACTACACTCTTCTTGAGGAATACTGGGTAGTGGTTGAGGACGGAAAGGACGTCAAGCAAGGTCACTACAGGCGATGGAGTCAGCATCCCTACATGCTTGCCGAAGATTGCTGGTACTCCCACGGCAAGTTGCACGGGCCGTACAAGAAGTGGCAAGCGGTGTACAAACAATCCCCCTATGCAAAGCCCGAAGACGCCGTTCTCCTGGGCATTGAGCGCCAGGAGAGAGAGTACGTTGATGGCATCCAGCACGGTTGGTACAGGTCATTTGGGTTTACAGGGGGCATGAACTACGAAGAGCGTTTTGACCTCGGCCGGCAAGGTATTACCAAACGCTGGGATCGGAACGGTAACTTGAGCAGCATTCTTTTGCCGCTCGATGACAACCGCAGGCATCGCGGAGAGGGTCGATGGGTTTACCGCAGTTGGGACGAAAAGGGGCAACTTCTCTCCGAGGGTTTCACCAAAGACGGGCTGGACGACGGGCTCCGCCGGGACTGGTATCGGAACGGGCAACTTAAGAAGGAAAGTACGAGCATTGCGGGCGTCACGACCGGATCACGAAGGTACTGGAATCCGGACGGCTCACTGAAATGGGTTCAAGAATACAAAGACGGCAAATTGATCTGGCAGCAGAACTACAAGGACGGAAAGCCGGACGGCAAGCGATTCGTTCCTGACGAGGATAAGTGACCCTGCCAGCGAGACACCAGCATCGACGCGGCGGGGAAAACAGGCAAACTCAAGGTGTTCGCGGAAGGCGACGGCGACTGTAAGAACATGAAGTCGTCAGTAGCGGACGGATCAAACGCCAAGATACCAGAAAATCTTGAAGGAGCGATTGCGGTTGGTTAGCCGCTCGCAAGTTGGCTCAAAGGAGGACCGCATGCCGACACGATATATTGCTCGCGGAGTCATTTCCGGAGTTCCCGCCCTTGCTCTGGTGCTGATGTTGGCGTTCGTGCCGATTCAGGCGACGACGCAGGACGCCCCGACAACCGATAAGGTTTCGCCCATACTGGAAGAGCGGTGCGTTCCCTCGGACGGCAGCATTGCCGACGGGACGCTGTTGGAGCGGTACACTGTCATGGTCGTAGACGGAAAGGACGTCAAGCACGGTCACTACCAAAGGTGGCGCGCACATCCCTACACGTTGGTTGAAGACTCTTGGTATTTCCAGGGCGAGTTACACGGGCCCAGCTTGCGAATCACTTACTCCGATGAAGCCTCCAAGTTCGATAATTTTGTCCAGCGAGTGAAGTGCGACTACGTAGGTGGCAAGCCAAGCGGAACCCGCGTGCTCTACCTGAACGGTTTGTTGTTAAAGGAACAGCATTACTTCGATGGGGAGCGGCACGGAATACAGCGCGAGTACCACGAGAACGGTCGATTGAGCTCTGAGAGCTCGTACGACCATGGAAGACCGGTAGGCTCCGCGCGCGCTTGGGAGCCTGATGGACAGCTGCGGACGGAGTTCAACTACAAGAACGGTAGACCGGATGGCACGTGGAGAACATGGGGCCCAAACTATTTGCTTGAACACATTGAGCACTACAAGGATGGCAAGCTTGACGGTGAAGAACGCTGCTGGTACGCCAGCGGGCGCCTGATGTTCGTGAAAGTCTGGAAAGACGGCAAAGAGGTTTCCGCGGAGCACTACAGGGACAAAGACCCTTCGGAGGATCACGGCAAATCTGACCCTAAAGACAAGTAGCCACGACGTGCCGGATTCCGAGCGACCGGCCGACATCAGCATCACACTGACCAACGCCTTCCAGTACAGCATGCCGCCCTACAGCGTCACGACGATCGTGCTGGAGCCGTAGCGGATTTCCTGACGGGTTTGCGCCATTTTATCAGAGCCTCTGGAAGAACGGCGTCAGGGGCGGAGAAGCCTATGAAGTGTCGGGATGCAATCCCGACAGTGGCGAATCTCCGGAAGGGCTGGATCGCCGAATCGGATTGTGACGGCAACCAAGACCCAACTTCATTCGTTACAACTTTTCGCCCGGAGGGATGTGGCGCGTGGCAAGGGGGCCAATCAATGAGAATGTCGCCTGCATTGCTGACAGGTTGTGTGTTGTTGGTCCTGATGCTCGCTGTGTCTGCGGGAAATGCTCAGGACTCGTCCCTCAAGCCGGTATTCGACCCCTGGCCGAAGGTCGAACAGCGTGAGGAGCACGTACCCGCCAAGAATTTGTGGCTCAAGTATACCGTGCGGGTCAGCGATGGGGTCAAGCATGGGAAGTGGACATCGTATCGGGAGGATGGCACACGCGCGGTGGAGTGCTGGTACTATGACGGACATAAACACGGCCCGTACCGGATGTTTCACGAAGACGGCTCCGTTTACCATGAGTTCGAGATCGTGGACGGGAAGAAGCATGGCCCTGAAACCATGTGGTGGGACAACGGCAACAAGAGATTCGAAGGTGAGAATTTAGACGGCTACAAAGTCGGTACGTGGAAAGAGTGGTATGAGTCCGGCCAGCTGAAAAGCCAAGAGCACTATGAAGAGGGCGTCCTTGCCGGGCCACACGGAGACGCCAAGTATTGGTGGGAGTCCGGGAAGCCGAAGGCCGCGGGACGATATTTTGGCAGCCTCAAAGACGGCAAGTGGATCTGTTGGCACGAGAACGGCCAGAAGGAATCTGAGGGCGAGTACCAATCCAGCGGTAGGACGCCCGGCGAAGACAAGAAGGTCGGCGAGTGGAAGTACTGGGATGAAGAGGGCAAGCTGATCCGCACTGAGGATCACGGCAAACCTGACCCCAACGACAAATAACCACAACGTGCCTGATTCCGAACTACCGGCCTGGAACAACACACCCTGCGCCGGCCGCTGAACGCACCTTGTTTTGGAATGCAAATGGGAATCGACATGCAAAAGCTGTGTTGTAGTGCCGCGTCTGTTGTCCTTGCGCTGGGTTGCCTGCTCGCCTTGGAAGTGCCTCCGGTCGCGCAGGATCGTCCAAAGTCGAGAGAAGTCGCAACGGCACGCTTGGACAATTCGTTTGTCCTGCATGACCGCGAGGAGGTTAAGGGTGATCGTGTCGTGTCACGAGGTACGTGGCGATCAAACCCGGCCGGCGGAATGTATGGCGATGTTCGGCACGGCAGAAGGGTCGAGTACTATGACGACGGAACGATGAAACTCAGTATGTGGTATTACATGGGGTTCGAGCATGGGCCGATTCAGGAGTGGTATCCGAACGGACAACTGAAGAGTGCACGGTCTTCGGTGGAAGGTCGTGCCCACGGCATTGCGCGCAATTGGTATGAAAACGGCCAGATGCAGACGGAATGTTCATTCAGCGGCGGTCGTAAGGCCGGCACCTTCAAGAAGTGGGGTGAGCAAGGTCAGCAACTTGAGTCTACGGAATACGAAGGGGACCAACGCACGGGTCAGCACAACGCGTGGTACGAAAACGGCAGCAAGAAAGAAGCCGGGGAGTATGTTGCAGACCTGAAGCACGGCCGGTGGACGTATTGGTACCAGAACGGACAAAAGCAGTCCGAAGGCGAGTACCAGTTGTTCAACCCTGATGGGGAGGAGAAAGTCGCCTCGCGACAGATCGGTGAATGGAACTACTGGGATGAAGAGGGCGAACTTACCCGCACTGAGGATCACGGCAAACCTGACCCTAAAGACAAGTAAACACAACGTGCCTGATTCCGAACTACCGGCCTGCATCAACCTCACGCTGACCAACGCCTTCCAGTACAGCATGCCGCCCTACAGCGTCACGACGATCGTGCTGGAGCCGTAAACCGGAATTCCCTTCGAGCGCCGCGCCTCCTCCGCCTACAATAAACACGGAGGAGGTACTCATGCACGCCATCAGATTGCTGGCGGCTGTTGCCGTTGTATGCGCCGTTGCGGGCTGCGCGAACCGGCGGCCTAGCGCGCGCGTCGAGTTGCCGCCGCGGGAGCCGGTGCGTGCTTCTTCTTCCACCGACGCTGTCCCCGTCACCCTCCCGGATAACCGCTATCGCGTTGAGTACACGGACTGCGACGGCCCGGAGGACATGACCTACACTTACTCGGAGTACCGGATGGACGGGACGCTGCGCCATCGAGTCTGGCGCAACGTCGGCATCGCGGGCCGTGCCTGGTATGACCGCAGCGGACGACTCCGAGCCCTGGAAGCTGAAGTGTGCCTGCCGGTTTACGTGGACCTCTCGGGTGTTCGGCCGGAAGAAATCCAGGACCGGCTGTTTCCGGACGAGTTTCTTTCGAGCCGTCTGAAGGGCGTGTATCTGGTCGGCAACCGCTACCTGCGGGACGAAGACCTGCTGAAGCTCTACGAAGACCCGCGCATTCAGTACATGATCGTCGAGCACTGCCGCCACGTAAGTCGTGACACGCTGCGCATGATCAAGCCCAAGCTCGTTCATGAGTTCCCAAGTGGTTTTTAGATTTCGCCGGCCAGTGGGTTTCTGTTTCCGGGCCGTTGGGTAGTTCCTGCGTAGGGCAACCGGAAGGAGTTATGAACGGTCCGTAGTCCAATCTTCGATTGCGGATTCAACGTCGCGCTTCAGGCCGGCCATGTCGTAGGGGATTTTCTTTTGAGTGAATCTGTCCTCCAACGACGACAGCGCAGCCCGTAATGCGTCCGCCAGGAACGCCATTTGCTTTGCGGAGTCCAGTGCGGCAAAGCCGCCGTCTATGGTCAAGTCACAAGAAAAGGCCTTCTGCTTCGATCGGTAGGCGCCGACTCTCAAACCAGTCGGGCCGCGATCCACTCCCGGGATCGGGCAGTTCAAGGTCAGGTAGAGGTGCTCGAGGGCGTCTCCATACTCGTTCGGACGTAGATGCTTTGTTAGCACCTCGGCAAACTCACGGCGGAGCATCGAAACAGTTTCGGTATCCCGATTCGACGCTCCGGAAACACCCATCACAATCGGCATCTGTTTGAGGCAGTTGCGTTGCGACGCCAACTTCGGCCGATCTATGGCGGGGAAATCCTTCCCTGCCTCCTGCATCCAGTCTTTCGAGGGCATTTCCGGTTTGTCGGGACTCGCGTGGAACTCGGGGTTAAACAGAACCCACCCCGCTTTTCGTTTTCGCCAGCGACCTTGCCGGAATCGGCGTTTTCCTGCAGCGTTGACAAAGAACGTGTCCCAGCAGTCGCCATTGTAGTGGGCGACCGCGTCAACACGTTCGCGGCTACCCCAGCCAAGAACGGCAAGCGCCTCGCATACTCTTACTGCAGTTTCCCACTCGTCGGCGGATCGATACTCAATCACGCAGTCAAACGCAGCTTCCAACTCGGTTCGGAAAAGCTTTGAATTAGACAAATGACCGACGGACTCCTCGATTTCCGGGAGAGAGAGTTCGTGTCGCAGTAGACGTCGAACAGTCTCGATCACCGTTTTCCGTTGCTGTTCTGTCATTGCCTCAGCATAGCAATCGTAACCCAACTCACCCGTCATGCTTCCTGCCGGGAGCGGTCTGGCCTAACATGCTGCAGAATTTCCGATTTCGCTGAACCGCCCTGTTCGCACCGGGCATTCATAGGGTTGATGCAGGTGGCTTCGATCGATCGGCGTACCACATTCGAGAGGATAGTCCACGCGCACCAGCGTGGGGTCTGGCGCTATTTGCGTTTTATCGGGTGCAGTCGTGTCGAAGCCGACGACCTCACCCAGGAAACCTTCCTGGCCGCGTGGAAGAGCGACTTCGAGGAAATCAACGACGCCGCCACCGCCGCCTACCTGCGCACCGTCGCGAAAAGCCGCTTCCTGATGATGCTGCGCGCGAAGGGACGCAGGCCGAGCGAAACCGAGTTCGTCGACGTCGATGCCGACTGGGTGCAACTGGTCGAGCACGACGACGGCTGGGATGAACGCGCCGATGCCCTTGAGGACTGCCTGCAGATCGTGCAGGGCAAGGCGCGCGAAGTGATCGACCTGAACTACCGGGTCGGGCTGCGCTACGCCGAAATCGGCGAACGCATGGGAATGAAACCGGAGGGCGTCCGCACGCTGATGAAGCGCGTGATCGCCAAGCTGCGCGAGTGCATGCAAAGGAAACTGGAGTGGCCCGCAGAATAGAAAGACTGATTCACCTGCTGCTGCGCGAGCGCCTGGGGGGCCAGGAGCCGCCGGACCTCTCGGGTAGCATCATGGACGCCATCGACGGCAAGCAGGCGCCGGTGCGCAAACTGCCGCCCGCCGAGACGCCGCCGCCGGGCCTGTATCAGCCGTGGATGGCGATCGCGGCCGGTGTGGCCATCGTCGCCGCGCTGGCGCTGGCCGTCAGCATCTGGACGCTTTCCCGCCCCGAGCAGGGCACCACCACGGCCGACGGGAATCGCGTGCGCGTGATCCCCTCCGAGCAGGACAAGGCCAACACTTCCAACCCGCAGCCGCAACAGCCGGTCGAAAACCACAAGCCGGCGCCGCAGCCCAGCCCTGAGCCACAACCGGAAGACCAGGTCGAAAAACCCGCACCCGAACCGCAGCCGGAGCCGCAACCCGAACCGGAACAGCCGAAGCCGGAAAAGGACCCGGTCGTCGAGAAGCCGGAACCGCAGCCTCAACCTGAACCGCAGCCGGAGCCCGAACAGCCGAAACCCGAGAAAGACCCGGTCGTCGAGAAACCGGAGCCCCAGCCGCAACCACAGCCCGAACCGGAACGCCCGCCGACGGAAACTCACCCGGAGAAGGCGGTCAGGCTCGGCAGCGTCGTCTACGCACCGGACAAATCGCGCCTGGAATGGCGGCTGAGCGCCGACGACAAGTGGGCCGACTGGGAGAGCAAGAAGGACGTCACGGCGGGGTTGCAACTGCGCGCGCGCCGCCCGGTCGCGATCGAGCTGGACGACGGCGCGCGTGTCTACTTCGACGGCGAGATCAAACTCAGCGGTGACGCGAAGACGCTCGGCGTCGCTATTGAGGACGAGTCGGTCTACTTCGACGTCTACGGCAGCAAGCGTGACGTCACCGTCACTCGCGGCGACGCGAAGCTCACGTTCCGTGACGCCGAGTTGCTGGCCGAGAAGTCGGGTCTGCGCTTGCAGGTTTCCTGTCTCGGCGGGGAGGTCGCGGTCGGGGACGTGACGCTCAAGGCGGGCTGGACGGCCTCGCTCAACGACAAGGGGCTGTCGCGCGAAAAGTTCGAGGGCGACCGCGCCCGCCACAACCCGCTGGTTGCCAGCATGGACCAGACGTTTGTTCTCATGCGCGAAGAACTCAATCGCGACGCCGCCCAGCGCGTCTACCACGGCGACTGGAAAGACGGCGTGGTGAACGGCAAGGGCAAGGAGCTGGTCTTCGGCATCGAACTCAGCGAAGACGTCGAGTTGAAGAAACACGCCTACCTGCGCATGCGCGTACGCATCAACGGCGACGAAAAAGGTCTGAACATCGGCTTCGGCAGCACCGAGGAAAGCGACTGGCGCTACTTCCAGTCCCACCACGGCGACGTGCAACCGGGCGAGTGGACCATCGTGCGCGTGCCGCTGGAGGCGCTGATGGACGACGGCGACAAGAAACATATCTGGCCGGGCGTGAAGCTGCACAAGTTCCAGATCGTGCTGTGGGACAAGACGGACGCGAGCGTTGACGTCGACTGGTTCGAGCTTGGCATCGACCCCGAGTGGAGCGGGGCGGGCGACAAGGAAGACAAATGATCAAGCGAGTGCTGATAGCCGCGCTGCTGCTGGTGCCCCTTGCGAGCAGCTTCCGCGCCGAGGAACTGAACGAGAAATCCTACGACCGCATCCGCGACTACCTGCTGCCGAAGGGCGACGAGGAGACGTGGAAGAAGATCGACTGGCGCGCCACTTTCTGGGACGGCGTGATCGACGCGCAAAAGGAAGACAAGCCGGTCATGCTGTTCGCCATGAACGGCCACCCCTTCGGCTGCACGTGAAACAACGGCGTGATTGCCAGGCAGTCTGTCTGGTCCGACGAAACCAACATCAAGCTGTTGAAGGACTTCATCCCCTGCGCCGACGAGGTCTGGCGTCTGCAGAACGTAGACGAGCCCGATTGCGAAATGTTCCGCGGTTTCTGCGACGAAGGCGGCGTGCTGAACGGCGAGGGCATGGAATCGACGGTCACGCGCCAGGGCACCTACTGCTGCACGCCGAGCGGCAAGTTCCTCGGCAGCATCAACAGCCGCGACCCGAAACGCGTCGCGAAGATGCTGCGTGACTCGCTGAAGAAGTGGAAGGAGATGTCGAAGGAAGACCGCCTGCTCGACTACGACCCGAAGGACAAGCTGAAGGAAATCAAGCGCGGCGAGACCCAGTACCCGAAGGACGGGCTTGTCCTGAAAGTGAACTCGCGCGACATGCCCCGCGAAGGGCTGAAAGACAGCGACTGGCGCACGCACGCCTGGAACTTCGATTTCGCCTGGTTCAACAAGGATGAAATGCTGTCGATGCTTCCGAAGCAGCTCAAGAAAGACGCCGAGTGGGAGCTGCCGGACGGCCTGGTGAAGCGCCTGTGCCGCCTGCACCTGCTCGACAACGTGCGCGGCCAGACCAACAGCTACCCACTGGATGCCGTAAAAAAGGCGGTCATCAATGCCAAGGTCACGAAAATCAAGAAGGGCGTCGTCACCATCGAGCTGACCGGCGAGGTGAAGCTGGAACAGGGGCAGCGCGGGCTCGAGGCGAAGATGCTCGGCGAGGCCGCGTGGAACAGCAAAGACAAGAAGTTCGACAAGTTCGAGCTGGTGGTGGTCGGCGAGCGCTGGGGGCGCACGCAGTTCAACGCGCGCCAGGACGACACGGAGCGCGCGCCGATCGGCTACTGCCTGCAGATCGCGTCAGACCACGCGACGGACAAGATCGCGCCGGCCAGCTTCTGGGAGTACGGCTGGTAGAGATTGCAGCGCTGGGCCAGGACGGGCGCCACAGGTGCGGTGGGCGCCCGTCTTGTATTTGGCCGACCATTCCGCTTGCAACGGATTCACGTTATGCTTCCGGCGGCAATCGCGCGGAGGAGTGGCAGAGTGGTCGATTGCGTCGGTTTTGAAAACCGAAGACGGGGCAACTCGTCCGGGGGTTCGAATCCCTCCTCCTCCGCCATGACAAGGGCGCTTTCGCGGCGCCCTTGTTTGATTTGCCGATGTCTACATTGTCGAACCCGTGTAACGCTTCGCGTTCGCCGCTCCGCTTACGGGCGACTTTGTCGCCCTGCTGCGCTGTCAAACGCCTTCGGCGTTTGAGGTTCGAATCCCTCCTCCTCCGCCATCGCAAACAGCGCCTCTCGTCGCTGTTTGCGATGGCGCCCTGAGCGAGCAAAGCGAGTCGAAGGGCGTTGGGCGTATCGGTTGTCGCGGCAAAATCGCCGCGACCACAGGCAGGATTGCCTGTGCCACGCGAACCCTAACCGGACGGGGCAAGCCCCGCGCCTACGGTTGTTCGAGGAACTTCAGGCTGCTGTAGCGGATGTTGGCGTCTAGCTGGTCCGGGATCCATTTGTCGTTGGTCCACACCAGCCTGATCGTGTGCGCGCCGTCTAGTTTGCCCAGCCCCATGCGCCCGGTGCGCTCGGTGATGCTGTCGGCCGTGATCGTCAGCGTGCCCTTCTTGGTTCCGTCCACGTAGACGTCCACCTTGAACTGGTACTGGTTGTCCACGATGCCGTGGTTGGTGCAGCCGAGCAGGATGTCGAAGCTGCCGCCCTCCTCGCCGTCTCCGGGCGCCTCGCCGTAGTCGACTTCCCACTCGATCCAGTGGTGCGACCAGGCCGTGTAGATGCCCTCGCCGTTGTTCGGGTCCTTGAACCAGCGGTCGTCGCGCTCGACGGCTGTGTAGTCGCGCGGGATGACTTCCAGCTTGCGGCTCGGGCCGAGCTCGACCTCGATGATGCCCTCGGCTTCCTGGATTGCGGCCGGGTCCTGCAAGGTCTTGGGGAAATAGCCGAGCTTCTCCAGCGTGATCGACTTGATCGCGAACTCCCATTCCAGCAGGAAGTTGCCGTCGGTTGACGTGAGCTGGGTGAACGCCTCGGGCATCGGCTTGCCGGCGTTCTTGCCCCAGGGGTACAGCCCGATCACCTGCACACTGAGGTCGCCGATCGGGATCTGGGTGATGCGGTCGATGACGTGCAGTTGGATGCGCGGGCGCCGGGTGCCGAGGGTGATCACGACGTTCGAGTCGCCGGGCTGGACCGGGCCGACCTGGTTCTCGACGTAGTCGTCGTGCACGACCTTGAGCGCGTTGGTTTTCTCGGGCGGGTCCGTGAAGGTGAACCAGCCGGCGGCGTCGCTGATCACCGTGCGGCTGAGGTCCCCGCCGACGGTCGTGACGGCGGCCCCCGCGATGCCCGCGCCGTCGGCGTCGATGACCTGGCCGGTGATCGGCGTCAGCGCGTCGTTTTCAAACACCAGCGTCGCGAACGGCGCGGGCAGGTTTTTGCCGTTGCTATTGTTCGACGCGGTTGTGGCGTTGCTCGGCCTGCGGGTCTGGAACAGCCCTTCGCCGTTGACCAGCGTGATGTAGGGCTTGTCCTTGCCGTCCCAGGTGCCGATGACCGTCGCGTGCCCTTGCGGCGGGCCTTCTTCGCCTTCTTTCGGGTCCTCGGTGGCAACGTCGGCTGCGGGGAAATACGCGAGGGTTTCGAGGCGCTTGGCGCTGTGCCAGCGTTGCGGGTCGAGCTCGCCGGTGGCGAAGGCCTGCGGCGCGCCCGTGAACTGGGTGGCGTCGACGTCCAGGGTGAACGGCTGCTCGGGCGCCCAGAAGATGCCGAATTCGTTCTGCTGGCCGACGTCGAGCGTCGTGATCGGCATGCCGGCGACGATGCGGTGGCCTTCCCAGGTCACGGCCAGCGCGACCGGGGGATAGTTCAACGGCGCGAGCTTGCTGGCGGGGATGTCGCCGCCGAACAGGCCGTTGTCGTCGGTCTCGAACTCGGTGATGACCGGCAGCAGCGGGCCGCCGGCGACGCCGTCCAGCGGGAAGAAGCTGATCAGCGCGACGGTTGCCTTGGCCAATCCTTCGCGCGCCTCCTGGCTCATGATCTTGCCGTGCACGGGCGTGGGGGTCATCTCGGGCGGATTGAAGCCCTCGTCGTACCACTGCTCTTCCCACTTTTCCTGCTCGGGCGATTTCTTGAGTGTGCCTGCGCTGCCTGCGCGACCGGGAGTGCGCGACAGCGTGTTGCGCAGTGCCGGGCGCCCCGTGGACTGGCGGCGGGCTTCTTCGCGTTCCTGCGGCGTGAGCTTGCGCTTGGCCGGCTTCTTCGGCGCGGGGTTGGTGTTGTTGCTTCCGGGGTTGGAGCGGTTCGGTGGAGAGCCGTTGTTCGGGCCGCCGGAATTCGATCCGCCGGTCTGCGCTTTCCCGCCTGTCTTTGTGGCATCACCTGTCGCCGTGGCGTCGCCGGGCTTGATGCTGGTGTCGGCTTCAAGCGGCAGGGGCTCGTCTGTGCCTGGAGTGGCTGCGGGTGCGTCTTCGCCCACCTCGCCTTCGAGGGGCGCGACGTTGTCGTCCGGGTCGGGTGCGCAGGCGAGCCGGTCGCCTTCCGGGTTGTCGCCGTCGGCGCCGCTGCTGAACGCGAGCCATGCCCCCGCGCCACCAAAAAGCAGCGCGCACAACAACAGCAGCAGTGTCCGGTTCTGGGTCATGTCCTCTCCTCGCCCATTGTGATTATCGGCGCGGCGCGAGGCAACCTGAACCATGAAAACAGGAGCGCCAATCGGCGCTCCTGTTCAGGCGTGCAATGCATCTACTTGGCCGAGACGGTTTCGAGGTCGGCCGCGACGTCGGCGCTGACCTCGGCGCCGTCGTAGGCGTCGTGGACGTTGATCTTGGTTTTCTTCGACTTCTCTTTCTTGACCATGTTGATGTGGCCGTCTTCGCCCAGCGTTTTGGCGTTCAGGTTCTTTTCGTCGAACATATAGTTGAACTTCACGTCGCGGGCGACGACCTTGTCGGCGTATTCGCGCAGGTGGATGAAGTACGCCAGGTAGTTCATCGTCTGCATGAACGCGGCCGGCTGCAACTTCAGCGTGTTCCACATCATCTTGAGTGCGAAGTTGCGCTTTTCCTTCCCGCCCGCGAAGTAGTACTTCAGGATCAGCAGAGTCGCGAACAGCAGGTGCAGGCGCGGGCGCCCCAGCGGCTTCTGGATCCACTTGCGTGTTGGGTCGTCGGCCGGGCTGCGCTCGCCCGGTTTCTTGCCGGGGAACGGCGGGGTGTCGCGTTTCGGGCCCCACTGCTTCACGTTGTTGAGCCAGCGCTCACCGATCGCGTCCCAGGTGTAGGCGCGCAGGAACAGGTCGCGGTAGCCGGTGACCAGTTCTTCGTAGGTCATTTTCTTCGGCTCGATGTTCGTGACGCTGAGCGTGTTGTTGCCCTGGGCGGCGCTGCGCAGACGCCCTTCCTTCTCGATCCGCTCATACAGCGGCGTGCGAGGAATGGCCTGCAGGATGCCGAGCATCGCAACTGGTATGCCCGCCATTTGCAGGAAGGTGTATTGGTCTTCGAAGATACTGGTGTCGTCGTTGTCGAAGCCGACGATCATGCCGGCCGCGATCACCACGCCGTAACTCTGGATGATCTTGATCGCATCCAGCAAAGGTGTGGCCGCGTTCTGGAACTTCTTGGTCTCTTTCAACTGGTCGGCCTTGGGCGACTCGATGCCGAGGAATGTCTCGATCACATTGGCGTGGCGGAGCAGCTCAAGAAACTCGACGTCGCGCGAAGCATCAACGCTCATCTCGACGTAGAAGCTGAGCGGGTACTTGCGGGCGCGGTTCCAGTCGCCGACGGCCTT
>JAGQRI010000010.1:0-10853 GCA_020425515.1 Planctomycetota bacterium
AACGCCGTGGTGCTTTCGACCGGCGGCGTCGGCAAGGCCTGGCGCGTGACCAGCAACAGCTGGGAGTACACGGGCGACGGGCTGGCGATGGCGTACCGCGCCGGCGCCGAGCTGATGGACTGCGAGTTCACCCAGTTCCACCCGACCGGCATGGTCTGGCCGCCCAGCGTGCGCGGGACACTCGTTACTGAAGGCGTGCGCGGCGACGGCGGCATTCTGAAAAACAGCGAAGGCAAGCGTTTCATGTTCGGCTACATCCCGGAGCGTTTCGCGCCTGAGACCGCCGACACCGAGGACGAGGCCAACCGCTGGCTCAAGGGTGACCAGGGCGCCCGCCGCCCGCCCGAGTTGCTGACGCGCGACGTCGTGGCACGCGCCATCACCCGCGAGGTCAAGGAAGGCCGCGGCAGCGAGCACGGGGGCGTGTACCTCGACATCGCTTCGCGCCTTCCCGCCGAGCAGATCAAGCGCAAGCTGCCGAGCATGTATCACCAGTTCAAGGAACTGGCCGAGGTCGACATCACCCAGCAGCCGATGGAAGTCGGCCCGACGCTGCACTACCACATGGGCGGCATCAAGGTGGACCACGACTCGCAGATGACCACCGTGAACGGTCTGTTCGCGGCGGGCGAGTGCGCCACCGGGCTGCACGGCGCGAACCGCCTGGGCGGCAACTCGCTGTCGGACCTGATCGTGTTCGGCAAGCGTGCCGGTGAGTACGCGGCCAACTATTCCGATGAGCACGGCGCCGGTGAAGTCAACGAAGACCAGGTGATGTCGATCATGCGGCACGCGACGGACTTCCTGAACCGCGAAAGCGGCGAGAACCCGTTCGTGATCCAGGAAAAGCTGCAGGCGATCATGAACGAGCACGTCGGCATCGTGCGCGAAGGCGCGGAGCTGGAGCAGGGGCTCGAGAAACTGGCCGAGTGGTCGAAGCTGATCGGCACGGCCAAGGCCCACGCAACCAGCCAGTACAACGCCGGCTGGCACACGGCGCTCGACCTCGGCAACCTGCACGTCGCCGCCGAGGCCATCACGCGCGGCGCCCTGATGCGCCAGGAAAGCCGCGGCGCCCACACCCGCGTCGACCACGAGGGCGAAAGCGAAGAGTGGGGCAAGTACAACATCTTCGTGTGGAAGGGCGACGACGGCGAAATGAAGATCGAGCGCCGCGAGCGCCCGGAGCCCGCGAAGGGGCTGAAGGAAATCGGTTACAGCAAGATCGAAGATCTCGAATCCGGCAAGGTAGGCGCCGACGTCGAGTAGGCGGGGACAAGATGGCGGAACGAACATTCAGGGTCTGGCGCGGCGACGAGAACGGCGGCGAGTTCAAGGAATACACCGTCGAGGTGCAACCCGGCATGGTCGTGCTGGACGGCATCCACCGCATCCAGGCCGAGCACGCCAGCGACCTCGCCGTGCGCTGGAACTGCAAGGCCGGCAAGTGCGGTTCTTGCAGCATGGAAATCAACGGCAAGCCGCGCCTGGGCTGCATGACGCGCCTTAACACGTTCGAGCCGGGCGAGACGATCACCGTCCAGCCCATCAAGACCTTCCCGTTGATCAAGGACCTGGTCACGGACGTAAGCTGGAACTTCGAGCAGAACAAGCGCATCCCGCCCGTGAAGCTGAAAGAGCGCGACGCTGACGGCAACCACCGCATGATGCAGGAAGACGTCGACCGCGTGCAGGAGTTCCGCAAGTGCATCGAGTGCTTCCTGTGCCAGGACGTCTGCCACGTGCTGCGCGACCACGGCAAGAAGGACGAGTTCGTCGGCCCGCGTTTCATGATCCGGCTGGCGCAGCTCGAAATGCACCCGCTCGATACCGTCGACCGCGTGCCGCAGATGCGCAAGGAGTTCGGCAGCGGCTGGTGCAACATCACGCGCTGCTGCACCGAGGTCTGCCCGGAGCACATCCAGATTACCGATAACGGGATCATCCCGATGAAGGAACGGGTGGTGGACCGCTACTACGACCCGATCGCCTGGTTCCTCGGCAAGGTCTTCGGCGGCAAGAAGAAGGAAGCGCCCAAGAACGCTGCCGAACCCGCCAAGGCGGAAGCCGCCGACAAGTCCGAGTAGACCAGGCGGTGACGAACCAGTCCCCCGGATCGTATATGTCGCCTTGGTGTGGTATGGTAGCCATTGAGAACCGCTCTACTTAGGGGGTTCTGAACTATCGTGAAGCCGGCAAGCGTTAGGCTGTAGCGGGGCCTTTGCGGAAATTCACTCGAAAGACCGGACAAAAAGCGTAAAAGTTCAGGTCCCCAAGGTCGGTGTACCGAGTAATGCTTGGTGATTGCTGACCATCGATACCCGGGCTAACCAACATGCCGACGACGACCCATAACTCACGCCCCACCGATCGCTTCCCGCTCTTTCAAGCGCGATATCGTGTGCTTGTGCTGAAAAACCCCGAGTCTGAAGGCCCGCACGACAAGGCCCTGGCGATTTGCCTTGAGCAGAACCTCGTGGGCCGCGGCAAGAGCGTAGACGCCGCGCTGCAGGATCTGGCGCAGACCATGATCCAGGTAATCGTGTACGAGTGGACCGAATTGGTACCACGGGGCCAGGACGAACCCGATCCTGAGGCAGAAGTCGTCTTTGGGGACGTGTCCGCGAAAGTGTACGAAGGCGCCGAGATACTCGCCCGGCTGCAGATGCGTGTTGACGTCTGGAAGCGTGTGAAATCCGGCAAGCAGATTCGCTGGTCCACTCCTGCAGTCAGCTACGAACCGGTTGCGGTTTGAGCTACGATGGCGAATCGTTCCCTCTCAGTTACTGAAACAATGAAGCTCTATAAGGGGCACGGGTGCAAGGTCGTCTTTGTGGACAAGACGAACTACCTGAAGGTCTTTCGCAATGACACGGAGCGTCGCCACTGGTTCCAGCATTGCCACAAAGGCAAGAGGGATCGGTTCGACGCCATCACCGTAGGACGTGGCAGAACGCGTTTGGGTTACAGAGACATGCCGGATGACGAGTTCTACGGACCGCTGGACTGAGACGACTCCGCTGTTGGCGGCCCCGGCTAGATAGTTTGTAAGTCAAACATAATCAGCGCTTTGCGCCGCAGACCCAGGCCCTCCTTCAATGTTACACAGCCTTTACCCCGAATTGTGGGAACCTCCCTGCATTTAACGCGTCCTAGCTGTGCCCGAACACTAGTCGCTATGGGGGAGCCATGCGTAAGCCGCGCCTTTCCGTCTTCAATATCGTCCAGCTCGTCGTCACCGTCGTTGCCGTCATGTTCGGCATCTACGGCTTCATGGTGAACGCCGGGCCCGCCACCAACCAGCCTGTCGTGGCCAACCTCGCCGATGAGAATGCCGGCCCGCTCGACTCCGGCGAAGCCTGCTCGCCGCTCGACATCCCCGAACAGCCTGAGCCCGGCCCGGCCTGGCACCCGAAGCCGTCACCGCCGCCGAGCATTCAGCACGTCGCAAGCGACCCGGACGACAAGGGCAACGCCAAGCTGAAGGGCAGCGTGAAATTCACTGACGGCAGCGCCGTCGACGGCGTTGAGGTTACGGCCATCAGCACCCAGTGCACGCCCGCCTCGCCCGCCTGGGATGTCGCGCACGTTGACGAAACCCGCACCGCCTACGACCGCTACTTCCGTGAGCTCGAGCGCAACACCCGCGTCACCACCACCGACGCCACCGGGCACTTCCGTTTCGAAGGGCTGGATTCCAAACACGCCTACCGCGTCACCATCAACGACCCGGAAATCGGCGTCAGCACGCAGACGGTTGCCGCGGGTTCGAACGTCGAGTTCAAGTTTGACGTCCCCGTGCTGATCGACGGCAAGATTGTATGCGAAGGCGGCGAGGTACCGGCCAGCTTCAGCGTCAGTTGCAACGTCGACAACGGCCAGGGCTGGTTCCAGAACGTCAGCTACGGCAACTTCAGCGACCCGGACGGCAAGTTCCGCATTCGCGGCAAGACCGGCAAGGCGCAGTTGATCGTCAGCGCCCAGGGCTGGATCCAGGACACCCAGACCGTCCTGCAGCTCGAAAAGAAGGGCGCCGAGTGCGAGATCAAGCTGGTGCGCGGGGCTTCGCTCAGCGGGCTGGTGACCTCCGGCGACGGCGCGGCCATGCAGAGCGTGACCGTCACGGTGGCCGGCAAGGGCAACCCCGTGCAGAACGCCTGGGGGCGCGGCGATTACGACGGTCGTTACGATGAAGAAGTGCAGCAACTGGAGCAGATACGGAAGATATTGAAGGACACGGAGGAAGTTGAGATCCTTGAGAAGGCCTCACTCAAGGAGCTCAGCAGCCGCGCCATGCCCGGCTGGAGCGGCAACCTGGCCGGCTACACTGGCGTCGACGGGCGCTACCGCATTGAAGGCATCAAGCCCGGCACATGGACCGTCACCGCCAGCTACGGGACGATCACCACCAGCCGCGAAATCACCCTCAAGAGCGGCGAGAACTTCGCCGACTTCACCCTCGACTCGGGCAACCGCGTCAAGCTGACCGCCCGCGACTCCGGCGGCAACAAGGTCAACCTGAATTCCGCCTGGTTCACCGATTCCAAGGGCGGCTACGCGCAGGTCAACCAGCTTCCGGTTACCACGGCCGGCGAAATCGAATACATCGGCGTCAAGGAAGGCACCTGGACGGTCAACGCCGGCGCCAACGGTTTCCCGAACGTGCAGCAGGAAGTCACGGTCCTGAAGGGCAGCAACAGCTTTGAGATCGTGTTCGAAGAGCCGGCCTCGCTGTCCGGCCACATCTCCAGCGGCAGCGGCAAGATCCCGGCCAACCTGTACGTGCGCCTCACGCCCAAGGGCAACGACGCAACGAAAGACGACCGCGAGTACCGCCGCCGCAGCAAGATGGCGTACAGCGGCGGACAGACGGCCGCGGTGGACGCCAAGGGCGACTACACCATCAACAGCGTGCAGCCGGGCGAATACACCTTCAGCGTGCAGTTCAACCAGAACGACGAACTGTATTCGTGCGACATCACCCTCGCGGCCGGCAAGCAGACGCAGGACGCCACCATCGACGAGCGTTGCACGGTGGTCGTGACCGTCACGCTCGCGCCGGAGATCAAGTCCACGGAGGGGCTGGCGGTCACCATTTCGAAGACCGACAGCACCAAGGGCGATTACGTCAGCCGCTACGGCAAGCTGGACGACAGCAACCGTTGCGAGTTCAGCTTCCTGCCCGAGGGCGAATACTACGTGATGGTCTACGGCAAAGACGGCACCCAGACCTACGAGACCGTCAGCGTCATGCTCGGCACCAACAACGTCAGCCTCAGCGTCGGCCCGCCCAACTGCGTGAAGATCACCCAGGTGGTGGAAGGCTACCAGGGCGCCGAGGCCGGAATCAAAGTCGGCGACCTCGTGATCGAGTACAACGGCGCAAGCATCAAGAACATGGACGACCTGGTGAAGGAAGTGCAGTCCACCAAGGAAGACGACAGCCTGACGATCGTGGTAGTACGCAACGGCACGACCCTGAGTTTCCGTCTCAACGGCGGGCGCATCGGCATCAACGGCAACAACTACCGCCGCTAGGCTGCGGCAAATGTCAAAAGGGGGCGGGCTTCCGCCCCCTTCAGGCAACCTCGGTGCTCTCTATCACAAATATCTTGGCGCGCAATGTCAGTTTGATGACCAAGTTGTGGCCCTTTGGCCCCATTTTTCGTGCTTGACGGGCCCTTGGGAGTGGCTAACCTTCTTCTTACCCCCCGATTTTTGCGAACCCCTGGTTCCCCTGGTGTATTGCGACAACGGCCCCCCGGCTGATTGCCGACTTGTCGTTTGTCGCGAACCCCAAGGTGAGGACTACGCTCAATGAGAGTCACATTGCGGAACCTGCGTGTAGTGCTCGCGCTGACCTTCGTTTGCATCCTCGGGACTGCATGCTCAGTCATGCCGTTCCAGGGCAACGCCGGTCGCTCAAGCGCCGAGCCTGATAACGACGCCTACGTAGCCGAAGAGACGGCCGAGGATGTACCCGAAGGGTACGAGCGCGAAGGTGAAGGCGCGCCCGGCAATCTCGTCGACAACCCGGGCGGCGAGCGCACCGGCACGGCCGGCATCACGGACAACGGCAAAACGATCGAGAACGCGGCCAAGGGCGCGGACGTCGGCAAAGACGCCAAGGACTCGCGCGAGGTGTTCGACAACGACCGCCGCCGCGACGTCGAGTTCAAATGGCTGAAGGACCGCGGCGTCCTGGCCATGAAGGGCAACGATCTCGACCAGGCCGAGGACTACTTCACGCGCGCGCTCGCCCTCAAGCCGGGTGAGGACAGCAGCGACGTCAGCAAGCTGCTCGACGAGGTGCACGACCTGCTCAGCAAGGGGCAGAGCGTCGCGCCGCGCTGGGCCGACATGCCCGCCGCCGCGCAGGAAGAATACGAGATTGAGGCACAGCGCACCTACGACGAGGCCAAGGAACTCGAGAAGAACGGCCAGTGGTCGGAAGCGATCGACTCGTGGGAAAAGCTGCGCCGTCTGGTCAAGTACGCGCCCTACGGCGCCGACCTGAAGCGCGACTATGACACCATCGCCCGCGCCGGTCTTGACCGCGCGCACGTTGAACTGCAGCGCGAACGCAAGAGCCTCGAGCAGGAAGCCCTGAAGCGCGAGCGCCGCATGCGCGACCTGCAAAGCCAGGCCGAGGAAGACCGCCGCAAGGAAGAGATCGTCGAGCTGTGGCGCCAGGCCGTCTACAACCTCGAGCTGCGCCGCTTCCGCACGGCCGAGGATATCGTCAACCGCATCCTTTACCTCGACCCGCAGTTCCGCAAGGCCGACGACCTCAAGCGCGAGATCGCCGACCGCAAGCTGATCCAGTTGAACCGCGACACCTTCGAGAAGCGCATCGCCGGCTACCAGGAAACCCTGCGCCAGTTGCGCGAGGCGATGGTCCCGCAGACCACCACCCTGCGTTTCCCGACGGGCCTCCTGGCCGAGCGCATCCGCGCCCGCCGCTCCCGCGCCCAGGACTCGGTCAAGACCGACCCGGACGTGCAGCGCATCCAGAACGCCCTGGAAAGCAAGATCATCCCGCTTACCTATGAGGAAGAAACGCTGACCAACGTGATCAGCGACATCCAGCGCAAGGCCGGCGTGCCGATCCGCCTGGATTCGGACGCGCAGGACGCCAGCGGCGAAGAGCCGGTGACGATCTCGCTTGAGGGCATCCCCCTCGGCAGCGCGCTGAACATCATCCTCACGGACCTCGACCTGAAAACGCAGTACCGCTTCGGCGTGCTGTTCGTCGTCGCCGAGGACGCGGAGGCTGACGCGAGCTCCGTGGTCACCCGCGTGCACGACGTGCGCGACCTGACCTTCAACATTCAGGAATTCGTCGGCCCGAAGCTGCGCCTCGTCCCCGCGGACGACAGCAGCAGCGGCCCCAGCATCGTCTACCCGGACGAAAGCGAACGCACGCTCGACATCGACCGCATTGAAGAGCTGGTCACCGAGTCGGTCGCCCCGGACACCTGGGACACGCCGAACGCCCTGCGCTTCTTCGGCGGCCAGCTTGTGGCGACGCACACGCCGCAGGTCCAGGCCGAGCTTCGCGACTTCCTTGACGAGCTGCGCAAGATCGCGGGCCTGATGGTCAACATCGAGGTTCGCTTCATCAGCGTCGAGGACGACTACCTGCAGGACTTCGGCATCGACTTCCGCGGCAACGGCGGCCCGGCCCAGGTGCCGAACCAGGCCAACACCACGCTGGAAGACGTGACCACCGGCCCCGAGGACAACGCCGGCGGCCAGTTCGACAACGGCTCGGGCGGCATCGCGCCGGCCAACCCGTCGTCAGGTATCTTCTTCAATAACCAGGACCCGAACAGCCCGCCCGTCAACTTCAACCAGGACATCCGCGGGCGCTTCGAGCACATTTACGACAACGCGCTCGGCAACGTGCTGACGAACACCGGCGGCTTCGCCATGCAGTTCGCCTACTTCGTTGACCTGACGCAGATCAACGCGGTGATCACGGCGGTGCAGAAGCGCAAGAAGGCACGCGTGCTGACCGCGCCGCGCCTGAGCGCCTTCAACACGCAGCGCGCGAACATCACCATCGTGAACCAGGTCCCGTACATCCGCGACTTCGAGATCGGCACCGCCACCAGCGCGGCCATCGCCAACCCGGTCGTCGACACGATCCTGGACGGCATGGTGCTCGACGTGAAGCCGACGGTCAGCAACGACCGCCGCTTCATCACCGTCGAGGTACAGCCGACCGTGGCGGAACTGACCCTGCCGATCCCGACCTTCACCACCACCCTGGGCCCCACCAGCTCGGTCACCATCCAGATCCCGGAGATCAAGCTGCAGACGGTCCAGACCACGGTGCGCGTGCCTGACGGCGGCGCGGTCGTGATCGCCGGCCTGAAGACGGTCCGCGACAAGTGGATCGAGAGCGGCGTGCCCATCCTCAGCGACATCCCGCTGCTGGGCATCCTGTTCAAGCGCCAGGGCCGCGACAAGGAACAGTTCAACCTCGTGATCGTCGTTCACGCCAAGGTGATCGACCTCAACGACGAAGAACGCCGCCAGCCCGGCTGGGACAGCTAAAAAAGAAACACGGAAACAAGAAACGGCGGCCAACAGGCCGCCGTTTCTCTTTAAGCCACGGAGTTCACGGATGTATACGGAGACTACTGATGATCTACGGATACTCGAAACAGGTGTTGAGTGATGTGGGACTACTTGAAATGAGTGAAGTGTCGTTTGAGTTGCCACCGAAGGTACTTCGCGAACTTGCTCGGTTTCTGGTGGAGGCAGCAGATGAGTTGGAAAGTGGTGAGAGACTGAGTTTTGGCTGGCATCGGCATGCGTCCGCTGCCATCAGTGATTGGCCTCAAGGTGACGACGTTGTCGTTTTGATTCCTCAAGACGCGCCTAACCGTATGGGGCGGGACGAGATGCCGTATTGCGCGGGTGATGAGTAGGCGGTTTTCTCCGTGGAGCTCCGTGCAATCCGTGGCTAACGCTTTTGCGCTTTTGTGTTTTCGCGGCTACAACGCAGTCCATGCATTTTACCGGCAAAGCTTTCGACCTGCCCGTTGAGCGCGAGATCCAGACGCACGCGAACCTCGTGCTGTTGACCAGGGAACGTGCGTACAAACTCAAGAAGCCCGTCAAATTCCCGTTCCTGGATTACTCCACGCTGGCGCTGCGGCGCGAGATGATCCTGAACGAGTTGCACCTCAACCGCCGCTTTGCGCCCGACACCTACCTGGGCGTCGCCGAGGTCACCGAAGCCGGCGACAAGCTCAAAGTAGGGGAGTTGCGCGAGGACCTGCCCGAATCACCTGCCCCCGGCGTCGTGGACTACTGCGTCGTCATGAAGCGCATTCCGGACGACGCCTGGCTGCCGCACCTGATGCGCGACGGGCGCCTGGATGAATCACACATTCTCGCGCTGATGCGGCGCCTGGTGCAGGCCTACCGTGCCCAACCCGCCAGCGACGAGGTGAAGGCCAACGGGCTGCCCGAGAACCTGCGTCACAACACTGTCGCCAACATCGCCGAGTGCGAGCCGTTCGTGCCGGACTGCATGTCGCGCGAGCGCTGGCAGCGGCTGGATGCATTGCTGCGCGGCTGGTTCGAGACGCACCACGACGTGTTCGAAGCGCGCGTGGCACAGGACCGCATCCGTGACGGCCACGGCGACCTCAAGCCTGGCAACATCGCGTTCATCGAGGGCAGCCCGGTCATCACCGACTGCATCGAGTTCAACCCGCTGTTCCGGCGCCTGGACACGCTGTGCGAGGTTGCGTTCCTCGCGACAGGGCTGGAATCACTGGGCGCCTTCGACGTCGCTGCCCACGTGTTGAGCGCCTACAGCGAACTGGCCGAGGACGACTACCCTGAGCCGCTGCGCCGCTACTACCAGGCGCACCTGGCCTGCGTGATGGGCAAGGTGACGGCCCTGCAACTGAACGAGCCCGAGGTGCCGGCCGACCAAAAGGAGCACGCGCGTGCACTGGCTGCGCACTACTTCGCGCTGGCTGACTTCCATGCACGCGAGCCGCACGTTGTCGTGGTCATGGGAATCATGGGCTGCGGCAAGAGTACCGTGGCGAACGCGATCGGCGCGCACTTCGGCTGGCGCGTCGTGAACAGCGACGTCGAGCGCAAGCGCCTGTGCGGCGTAAACCCCAGCGACCGCCTGCCGCAGGAGGCCTACAGCAAGGAGATGTCCGTCAAGGTCTACGACGCGCTGTACGGAGCGGTGGGGGACGACGGCGGCATCGTTCTCGACGCCCAGTTCGGGCTGGCGAGCGGGCGAATGCAGGCCGTGGAAGCCGCGGCGAAGTTCGGCGGGCACGTGCTGTTCGTGCATTGCGACGCGCCGGATGAAGTCGTGCGCGAACGCATGGACAGGCGCGAGCTTGACCCGTCAAGAGTGAGCGATGCCACGGCCGATTTGCTGAAAGAAGCCCGAGCAAAGTATGAGGCGCCGGGCGACGACGAAGGCCTCAACATGATCCGCTTCGACACCCGCCGCGACACGACCGAAGCGGTCAAGCAAGTGCAAGTGCGGTTGCTGCATGAGTAGCATCGGCGTCCCGCCGATGTAGTACGGACGGGCCTCCGGCCCGTCCAGCCATTGGCCGGAGGCCAATGGAAACGCCATCGGCGGGACGCCGATGCTACTTCACCCGCGCCGGCTTCAACGCTTCGCGCACGTCATAGACGTTGTCGAAATCCTCGACGCGATCCTGCTCGTTGGCGTTTAACAGCCCGTGGCGGATCAGGTTGAACACCACCTCGCCCCAGTCGCGGGTGGTCTTGATTCCCCACCACGACCAGACGTCGAATGCCAGCGGGCCGAACTCACGCAAGGCCAGGCTGCGCAA
>JAGQRI010000010.1:10925-13157 GCA_020425515.1 Planctomycetota bacterium
TCGATGCCTTCGAACAGCACGAACCGGTAGGCCGCCATGCGGTAGCGCGAATCTTCGCGCCGCACGTCCATCAGGCGGGCCTCGACGTCGATCTCGGGCTCGTCATCCGGCATCGGCTCGTCGTGTTCTTCAGCCATCCACCTTCTCGTCCAAGCGTTGGAACAGCGGCGCCGGCGTGCCGATCTGGTGGCCGGGCAGCAGCCGCCCCCAGTTCAGCGCCGCGGGCAGGCGTTCGCCCAGGTCGATGTTCAACTGGCTCGCGATGCCCTGCGCGGCGTCCGGCAGAAACGGCTTCAGGGCGTAGGCCAGCGCGTGCACGACCTCGAGCAGCGCGTGCATACTCGCCGCCAGGTCCTGCCTGCGCGATTCGTCCTTGGCCAGCTTGAACGGCGCGGACTCGTTCACGAACGCGTTGGCGTCGCGCACCAGCACCCAGATCTGTTCCAGCGCGCCGTCCAGGTCGAAGCGCCGCACGTCGCCGAGCAGGCGGTCCGACAGGTCGTTGACGTGCCCGATCAAATCCTGGCGCAGCCCTTCCAGCTTCGCGTCCGTGAACGTCGTCTCCTCAGGCACCTTGCCGTCGAAATATTTAACAAGCATGTTCAGCGAGCGGTTCACGAGGTTGCCGAGCCCGTTGGCCAGGTCGGCGTTGTAACGCGTCACGAAACTGGCGTGGCGCCAGTCGGCATCGCCGCGGGCCGGGCCTTCGCGCAGGATGTGATAGCGCACCGCGTCGCGCCCGTATTTCTCGGCGACGTCGCCCGGGCGGATGACGTTGCCGAGCGTCTTGGACATTTTCTCGCCCTCGACCTGCCACCAGCCGTGCGCGAACACCTGCTTCGGCGGCTTCACGCCCGCGCCCAGCAGCTCGCTCCACCAGATCACGCTGTGGTGCCAGAGGATGTCCTTGCCCACGATGTGCACGGCCTCAGGCCACCAGTAGTCGAACGGTTTGACGCCCTCGGGCAACTCGTGCTTGTGGCGGGCGCGGTTTTCGAATTCGTCGGTGGGGTAGTGGTCGCCGTCAGGCCAGCCAAGGCTGCTGATGTAGTTCACCAGCGCGTCGGCCCAGACCCAGATGACGTGCTTGGTGTCCCAGGGCAGTTGCACGCCCCAGTCGAACTGCACGCGCGTGACGCTGGTGTCGTTCAGCCCCTCGCGCAGCTTGCCGAGGATTTCGTTGCGGCGCGGCTCGGGGACGATGCAGTCCGGGTTGGCTTCGATGTGCTGTTTCAGTTTGTCGGTGAAGCTGGACAGCTTGAAGAAGTAGTTTTCCTCTTCGACGTTCTGCGGGACGGTCTTGTGGACGGGGCACTTGCCGTCGACGAGGTCTTTCTCGGTGTAGTTGGTTTCGCAGTCGACGCAATAGAGCGCCTTGTAGTTCGACTTGTACAGCAGGTCGGCCGCCTTCAGCCGTTCAAACACCTGTTGTACGGCGGCTTCGTGGAAGGGGTCGGTGGTGCGGATGAAGATGTCGTACTGGACGTCCAGCTTCTCCCACAGTTCGTGAAACTTGCCGACGATCCTGTCGGCGAACCCGCGCGGCGTGGTGCCCGCGGCCGTGGCTGCCTTGTGGATCTTCTGCCCGTGTTCGTCGCTGCCGGTCAGGAACAGCACGGGGCGCCCGCAATCGCGCCAGAAGCGCGCGAGGGTGTCGGCGTAGACGGTGGTGGTCGCGTGGCCGATGTGCAGCTCGTCGTTGACGTAGTACAGCGGCGTCGTGATGTAGATTGGTCGTTCAAGCTCGGTCATGGCGGTGTTTTGGCCTTCCTGCGCGCATCATTCAACCCGTGTTTACAAATAAACGGGAAATCGCTCGCGGATGTTGCATGTGTTGTGGGCGCACGCAGGGTGGATTCACCGCGAAGAACTGCGTGGCACAGGCAGGATTGCCTGTGCCACGCGAAGTAGCTGAACATGAATCATGCAACTGCCCTAGGCGTCCTGTGACGGTGGGCTGTCGCTGCCGCCGCCTTCGCTGCCGGGCTTCTTGCGGCGTCCGCGGCGACGCCCGCGACGGCGCTTGCGGGGGCGATTCTCGCCTCCTTCGCCCGGGCCTTGCTGCTCGCCGTCCGGCTCGCCTTCACCGGCGGGGGAGTCTGCCGCCTGCTCGGTTTCTGGCGGCGAATCATCCGGCGCCGCTTCGTCTTCGGCGCGGCGGGCCGGGTGGATGGCTTCCTGGGCCTGGCGGCGTTCGGTGCTGTCGCTGCGCGGGGCCTTGCGGCGGTCGGC
>JAGQRI010000074.1:0-11989 GCA_020425515.1 Planctomycetota bacterium
TTGGCGGCTTCCTTGAGGCGGCTTTCGCGCTCACGGGCTGCATCGAGCTCGGCGTTTTCCGAGACGTCGCCCATCGCCAGCGCTTCGCCGATCTGTTTCGCGACATCCGGCAGCTCTTCTTCCTGGATGTGCTTGAGCTCGGCTTGACGTTTGCGCAACCCGCGCTGCGTGGCCATGATCTCGCCGCTGCCTTCTTCTTCGTGCATCTCGGCCGCGGTCAGTGCCTTGGCCTGAAGCGCCGGGAAGGCCTTCATGATCAATTCGCGAAGTGTCGACTGGTGAATGTCGCTAAGACCGCGGCAACGCTCAACTTCGTGCAGCAGGTGAGCAGCCCGGTCTTCGCTCAGCCCCTCAAGCGCGGTGGTAAGCAGACGTGAATTGCGCTCGGTCATTGAACCGCGAAGGCTTGCCAAAACTTCCTTCTGGGCCGTTTCACCGCGCTCAATCTGCGTCAGAACCTTGTTGATGGTCCAGAGCAGCTTGCTGAAGAGTTCATTGGCCGGCGCGACTTCGAAACCGTCGGGCAAGTCATTGCCCAGAATGCCGCGACGCGCGAACCACAACGTTTGAAGCGGGTACAACTCACCGTTCGCGTTCACGGTGTCGAGCACCTCACGCAACTCACGGTGATGGTCGTTCTCCATGAGCTTCTTGGCGATGTTGTCCCACAGCGACGGAACGTGCTTCAGAATGGCCTGCGCGAGCGTGTTAGCCCAAGCCCCTTCATTCAGTTCCGCGTGGCGTTCAAGGGCGCGCATCTGGTACTCGGCGTCCCGAATTTCTTCAAGGCGGTTCAGCAGGTCCTCGCCGTTCTTGATCAGCTCGTCGACGTCATACTCGAGGTCGATCTCGATCTCTTTCTCGGCCTTCTTCAGGTCGTCGACCAGACACGAGATCAGGATACGCTCACCGGCGAGTGTCCCGCCGTTGCGCGGCTTCGCGTCCAGTTCGGCATCGCGATGGGCAAGACCCTTCAGTTCATTTACGACGTGCTGAAGCAGGTTCTTGCGCGCTTCGCTGCTGACGGAGTCACGAATGTAGCGGCGCAGAATCTCAAGTTCCTGTGTCAGCCGGATGGCGTTGTCGAAGCGCTCACGTGTTTCGTCCTCGAGCGTCATGGCCGTCACCAGGCGCACGATGCTCGGGTTTGTACCGGTGCCGAGCTTGATGTACTGGTGCTGTGCCAGCTCTTTGCGTGTACCGGTCCACCACTTGGCCCAGCTCTTGGAGTCAATGGCGGCCGGCACCAGTTCAGCCTTGATGCGCTTGAGTGTGCTCTTGTTGTTGTGGCCTTTCAGGACGTTCAAGATAACCGCTACAGGGTCATCCTTGCAGCGCTCTTTGAGTTCATCGAGGTGCGCCGCGCGCTGGACCATGATGTCGTCCTCGCGAAGCTTCTTGAAGAACTTGGCGGCCGAGCCGAGTTTGACTTTGTGGTCCTCTTTGCTTTCGAAATCGATCTTCAACTCGCCGGCCTCGGCGTCGATATCCTTGACTTCACCTAGCCCCCAACCGGCGTCATGGAAGACCCAGTCGCCCGGTTGCAGCATCAGCTGATTCCATAGGTCGCGCACGAAGCGATTGTCGCTGCCGTTGCTGGCTTCTGTCGCTCGCTCAACGCACTTGGCGTAACCGGGCAGGTCGCCAAAAGCGTTCGAGAAAACCAGCTCTGCAAGTGTGCGCTGGTTACCGTTGCGGGGTGCCACGCGCGCCAGCTCACCAAGAACCTCAGCGGCTTTCTTGTGCTCGCCCAACTCATCCAGCTTGGTAACAACCTGCTCAAGAAGTGCCCCGGCCTTCTCGCCGTGGGCCGCTTTCGCGAGTTTATCCGCGAGCGACAGGAAGGTCTCAATCTCTGTCGGTTCCTTCTCCAGGGCTTCGCCCCAGACGGTCTCGACTTCCCCCAGTTGCTCTTGCTTGATCAGTTCGGTAATGCGCGCAGTCTCTTTACTCAGGCTCGTAACCATGGCCGCAACTCTCTCAGAATCCATCAGAGCGGAAAAAATCAGCGTCGACAGTATGGTCGACGCTCAACCGCTTATAGGTAGGGCACGGTGGCGGGTCAAGTTTCCCACAAAATACGATCAGCCTGAGTGACCTTTTCCTCAGCGTGTCATGCAACAACTTTCGGGACGTATTGCCTAGTTCGTATCAGGTGGGACGTCAGCGAGTTTGCGCAACGACTCCATCAGCGGCTGGCGCTGGTTAGCGCTTGTTGCAGTCAGGTCTTCCGCGAGCTTCAGCATGCCGCTGATGCGTTCTTTCAACACGCGCATCTGGGTGCGCTGTTTCAGCAGATCTTCGTAGCGCTGATCGCTTTCGGACTCAAGACGATCGCCGCGAGCCGCGTGCTTCTGAAGCTCGGCCTTGTGCAGGTCGCCAAGCTTACGCAACGTATCGGCGAGCCTGCCGCGTTCTTCCTCAAGGTCTCGCAGTCGGTTGGTCAAGCGCCTTACTTCGTCTCCGACGAGCTGCTCGGGCTCGGCCTCGCCCGGCTGGATGATCGCGGTGTCCTGGGCCCTTGCCTTGGCGCTTTGCAGGGCTCGTTGCGTGCCGGCAAGCTTGTCCTCAAGCTCTTTGGCTTGCTCTTCGAAGGTATTGGCCCTCAGTTCAGCTTTTTGAAGCTTGCGCTCCAGTTCCCGGTGGTTCTCTTGCAATTGCTCCAACTCAGCGTTCAGGGCTGGAATTCGCCGCTGTGACAGCCGGTAGCTGCGGGCCGCCTCGCTATCCAGCTTCTCCTGCGCTTCTGCGGCTTCTTTCTCTTTTGCCAACAGGGCTTCCTGCAGCTCCGTGATGCGGTCTTCAAGTCCTTCGACGCGCTTGACCTCGCCCTCCATGGGGGCCAGGCGTTCGATTTCCGCCTTCGCCTCTGCCAGGGCCTTGGTTACGCCATCCAGCTCAGCCTTGCGGTCGTCAAGCTCGCGGTTCTTGCGTTCAACCACGTCAGCCGCGTCGCGACCGTCGGCCAATTCCTTGCGGGCTACGGCCAGCTCCCGCCCGAGGTCTTCGTTTTCCTTAAGCTTTGTTTCGAGTTGCTGCTTGCTCTCGGACAGTTCTTGCTTCAGCGCTGCGACTTCTTCCTCAAGCTCACTGACTCGACGCCCCAGTTCATCGTGTGCGTGTTCCGTGCGCGACTCTGCGCCTTGGGCTTCGGTCAGCGCCTCTTTCAGTTGGACGTTTTCCGTCTGCAGCGCTTTGATCTGCGCCTCCATCAGGTCCAGTTCCTTCTGGGTATCCTCAGGCACGGCGGCTTCGGCATCATCCGCCAGGCTTGCGATCTGCTGATGGGCGTCGGCAAGTTCTGACTTCAGGCGGGTAACTTCTTCCTCGGCCTCGCTGTGGTGCTTGCGCGCTTCACTGAGCTGCCCCTGAAGGCGGCTCAATTCCCCTGACGGGGCAGCGCTGTCCAGTTTCTCTGAGAGTTCCCGGTTCTTGTCGAGTAACCCGGCGCGCTCGTCTTTCAGGCTCTGCAGCTCCGCCCGCAGGCTCTTGAGTTCAAGAGCCTGGGCGTCGCCACCTTTGTCTCCGTCGGCCGGCGAATCATCTGCGTCAAATGCGCCATCGTCGGCCTGACCAAGTTCCGGTGCGGTTTCGCTGAAGTCGACTGACGAACCGAGGTCAGGGTCAGGCTCGACATCAAGCGGTACGTTGGCATCCGTGGTCAGTGTGACCGGCTCATCATCGGAATCGATCGTGACGTCGTGAACGACCGGCTCCATGGGCTCGGCCTGCAGTTCTTCGCCGTCACCAAAACCCAATTCGGGATCGTCGAGGGAATCCTCGGGCATCAACGGCGTGTTGCCAGGGTCTGGGTTCGTCATATCCCACCGGTTGGTGGATTCTATGCGATTGCCGGCACTCGGTCCACTGACGCTTTGAGGGTTAACTCAAGCGCGTGGGCGGCTGAGAGCAATTCCGCGTCCGCGTAGGGCGGCGCCTGAAGATGCATGCCGATTGGCAAACCGGCCTTGTCAAAGCCTACGGGCAGGCTCATGGCACACAGCCCTGCCAGGCTTGCGGGAATTGTGTACACGTCACACAGGTACATGCTGAGCGGGTCAGACTTTTCACCGGATTTGAAGGCCGTGAACGGCGCACAGGGGCCGGCAATCAGGTCACACTTCTCGAAAGCTGCCTCGAAATCGCGGGCAATCAGTGTGCGCACCTTGCCCGCGCGCCCGTAAAATTCGTCGTAATGGCCTGCCGAAAGCGCGTACGTGCCCAGCATGATGCGGCGCTTCACCTCCGGGCCGAAGCCCTCGCCACGCGTCTGCTTGTACATTTCAAGCAAGTTGTCCGCTTCTTTGCGCAGCCCGTAACGCACGCCGTCGAAACGGCTCAGGTTGCTTGAGGCCTCAGCACTTGCAACGACGTAGTAGACAGCGATGCCGTACTCGGCGTGCGGCAACTCCACGTCAACGATTTCAGCACCCAGCTTCTCGAGATTCGTAACCGCTGACCCGACCGCATCCGCGACTTCACGATTGGGCATCTCGTCGAGATAGCGCCGAACCACGCCAACTCGCTTGCCTTTCAGGCTGTCGCCCAAAAGCGCGGGATAGTCCGGCACTTCGCGAGCTGGCGTTGTGCTGTCCATGACGTCGCGCCCGGCCATTACCCGCAAGCTAAGGGCTGCGTCGCGGACGCTGCGGGTAAACGGGCCAATCTGGTCAAGGCTGCTGGCAAAGGCAACCAGCCCATAGCGCGACACGCGTCCATAGCTTGGCTTGTAGCCAATAACGCCACAGAAACTGCCGGGAAGGCGAATACTGCCCCCTGTGTCGCTGCCGAGGCTGATAAAGGCACTGCGTGCCGCCACACACGCCGCTGATCCGCCTGAACTGCCTCCAGGCACGTGTGTGACGTCCCACGGGTTGTGCGTCTGCTGCAGGGCGCTGTTCTCACAACTGCTGCCCATGGCAAACTCGTCGAGGTTCGTCTTGCCGACGATGACGGCGCCAGCCGCACGGAGCCGCTCAACCACTGTCGCGTCGTAGGGCGCGTTGAACCCATCAAGCATCTTTGAGGCGCAGGTCGTGAGCTGCCCTTTGACGTGGATGTTGTCTTTGATCGCGATGGGCACGCCGCTAAGCGGGCCGGGGTCTTTGCCGTCGCCGATCGCGTTGTCGATAGCGCGGGCTTGCTCAATAGCGCCGTCGATGTCCAGACGCAGGTAGGCACCGACGGCAGGTTCGGTCTTCTGAGCATGCTCAAGAAGCAGCGAAGTGAGTGCCTCAGCCGAGGCCTCTCTAGCCCTGACGCGGCGGGCTGCCTCAGTGGCGTCTATGTTGAGCAACTCATCCATCAGTTTGTCGGCTCGTGCTCTGTGCCTTCAATGGCGGGCGGTACCTTGAAGAAGCTCTGTTCGCTTTCGGGCGCATTCGCGGTTGCTGAGTCACGTGTTAAACTTGCCGCGACCTCGTCACTGCGCCACTGATTGCGATCGGAGACCGGGTGGACGGTCGCCGGGACGCCCTCTACGTCGACTTCCGACAACTGGGCGATGTACTTCGTGATGGCCGACAGATCGCCGGCAAATCGGGCGATCTCGTCGGGGCTCAGCTTCAGTCGCGCCAGCAAGGCGACATGTTCGACAGTCTGCTCGTCCATGCCGCCGTTGTATCGGGCGCGGGCGGAACGGGCAACTACGTGGCATAATCGGATTATGACTGAGCCCGACGGCCCGAAGCCTGCGCCTGATCACTGGAGTATCGTCAAGTGCCTCTGCGGTGCAGAGGCACCCGCGCTGCTGGTTCTCACGTCGTATCTAGTGCTGAGTTCCACAGGAGTCATACCTGAGTTTCGCGGGCTGCACCTGAGCCTCTTCGTGATCTGGCCACTGGTTGCGGCGGGATTTGCAATGTCCGCACGCCGCCAGAGCGCGCTGGTGCTGGCGCCGCTGTCGGCACTAATCGGCGTATTGATCCTGTGCGTGACGTTCTATGCCAACTTCAGAGCGGTCCGTGTTGAGGGCGACAGCATGCTGCCGACGCTCCAGCCTGGCGACATCCTGCTGCTTGACCTGACGGCGACGCCCGATACTCGCTTTGGGGTCTTTGTTCTTGATGTCGAGGGCGAAAAGCACAATCCGCTGATCAAGCGCCTTGTGGGGCTGCCCGGCGAGACGGTGGACGTGCGCTTCGGGCGCGTGTTCGCGAATGAACTGGAAGTGTTTCCACGCGACGGGACGCCGCCGGACGTCTGGAACGAGACACGTCCGGCGCACGCACGGTACTACAGCGGCGGTCGTACTCTGAATGAAGGTGAGTACTTCTTCCTTGGCGACAATCCGCCGGATAGCCGTGACAGCCGCGCATTCGGCGGCGTCGCCGGCACTGCGGTCGAGGGTCGCATCGTCTGGAGTTTGCGGGGTTCCCACGGCTTCGGGCGCGTTCCGTGAATCGGTAGAAACGAAAGCGGCGCGACCGAAGTCGCGCCGCTTTCTATTGGTCTGCCTTGGGAGGAGGGTTTGGGGGCAGCGGGCGATCGCCGCCCCCATCCAGGGTTTCCAAGCAAGGCATGGCATTGGATCCTGGAGAATCCCCTCCTAGAAGATCCACTGCAACTGCAGGCGGATGATCCAAGTATCCGCATAGTCAGCGTTCTCGCCGGCAACGCTGTTCACGCTGCGCTGCGGCGGGCTGGTGTAAACACCACTCAGGCTCTGGGCGCCGGTACCGGCAGCGTCGAGACCGAAAGCCAGCTGCTCGCTCACGTACAGGATGTCGAGGGTCAGCTTCAGGTTGTCGCCGTGCAGGTAGTAGTTGACGCTGATGCCGATCTCAGTGGCGTCCGGGCGCAGGGCAGCGTTACGGCTGGTGCCGCCGTTCTGCCAGTGCTCGTCCGCTTCGAGGCGGTTGTAGCGAAGGCCGACGTTCAGGGTCTTGGCGATGATGAAGTAGCTGACGTCAACGGTGAAGCCCATGTCCGTGTTGTTGGCGATACCGTTGTGCGTCGGGCTGGTCGGCGAGTAGCGGTTGGCGCCGCGGTTGTGGAACTCGGTGTGGCGCCAGAAGAACGCAACGTCGAGGCTCAGACCGTGCCAGCGGAAGTGGCCGTCGATGGTGAAGGCCCAGGTGTCCGAGCTGGTGCGCGAGCGACCGGAGCCGGTGGCGCCGAGACCGGAGTTGTCCGGGCGGATCGCTTCGTTATCGAAACCGGCGATCAGGTAGTTGACCGCGAGGCCGATGGCGAACAGCACCTGGTCGAACTCGTCTTCGCCGCGACCGTCGTTAAGGCTGTGCTTGATGTCGCCAAGCGGGTGCGTTTCGAGGCGCAGGTTCAGCATCATGTCGCCGTCAACGATACCGTCGCTGAAGGTGTCGCTGATGCGCTTGACGTCCGCGTTGCGGAAGTCGTGGTTGCTCTTCAGCACGCCGTTGAACAGGCCCAGCGAGTACTTCAGCCAGCTGACGTCTTCGCCGATCTTGCCGTCGATCTGGATGCCCTTGGCCTTGTCCTGGTTGAACACTTCGTTGACGTAGCTGCGGTCAACGAACTGCTGGGCGCCCGAGCTGGTCAGCTCTTCCCAGTTCCAAGCGGGCTTGTACTGGCCGGCCTGGATGTTGATGTACTGCATGACGGTCCAGCGGAAGTAGCCTTCCTCGACGATGGCGTCGCCGCCGTCCATCCAGTTAAGCACGAGCTTGTACTGGAATTCCTTCTGGAAGATGTGACCGCTGAAGCTGGTCTTCGCGCGACGAACGCGGAAGTTGATGAAGTCACGGCCGTTCTGGCCGTGAGCGCCGTGGCCTACTTCGTTCTGGTAGGTCAGGCGGAACTGCACGCGGGTGGTCATGCGAACGCTGAAGCCGTCCGTGCTCCAGACCAGGCCCTTGCTGCCGAGGGTCGTGTCAGCGGCTCCTTCGCCGCCGCCCCCGTGAACTGCGCCGACGTTGTCGGCTTCGTTTGCCTGCGCCATCGCCGGCGCCGCAAACAGCCCCATGCCGGCAACCAGCAACAGGGCCAAACTCAAAAACTTACTCATGGAATGCTCTCCTTTTCCGAATCTCACATGCATGCCTGCACAGGAATGCGCAGAAGGTATGGAGTTAGTCGGTGGAATGGCAACGGGAACTGTGTGGATTGACCAAACTCGAACAATCCCCCAACGGTTCCTTCAAACCCGCTTAACAAAAGGGGCTGAAAGGCGGTGATTTCGCCCGTTGGTGCGCCTTCCGTTGACGCGTCAATACAACAGGGCCCGGACAACCCCCCGGGCCCTGTTCGACGAATTCACGTGCTTAGAAGATCCACTGCACCTGGAAACGGACGATCCAGATCACGTCGTGGTCGGCGTTTCGGCGGCTCTGGCCGAGCAGCCCGTTGCGCGTCAACGGGTCGTTGTAGACGCCGCTCAGGTACTGCGCGCCTTTGTAGCTGTAGGCGAGCTGCTGGTCGACGTACAGCACGTCCATGCTGAACTTCAGGCGCTCGCCCTGGTACAGGTAGCTGGCCGTAAAACCGTATTCCATGGCGTCCGGGCGGATGGCGCGCTGCTGCAGGTCGGTCTGCGAAAGCGCCGCGTCGCGCCCCCAGAACTCGTCGGCGTCCACGCCGTTCACCCGCACGCCCACGCTTAGATCGATCAGGTGAATGTAGTAGGAAGCTTCAAAAGACCACCCGAAGTCCTGCAGCTCGCCCACACCCCGCCGGTGCGAAGTCGGCGCGCTGTTGATGCCGCGGTTGTGGAACTCGGTGAAGCGCCAGTACACGGCCGCATCGACGCTGATACCGTACCAGCGCATATGCCCGTCCACGGTAGCGGCCCAGGTTTCCTGGCGCACGCGCGAGCGCCCCGAGCCTGTCGCCGTCGCGCCGGAATCGAGACGCAGGTCGGCATTGTTGACGCCGCTGAAAAGCAGGTTGAAGCCGGCGCCGAAAGCCAGCAGCAGCTTGCCATTCTCGTCTTCGGGGCGGCGGTCGGCCATGGTCTTGGCCATCAGCCCGAAGGGGTGGGTCTCGACGCGGGCGTTCAGCATCAGCTCCTGGTCGATCAGGTTGCTGAACGCATCGCTGGTCAGCGCGCCGTCCTTGTTGCGGAAGTCGTCCTGTGCCGCCAGCACGCCGTTGTAGACGCCGGCCCAGTACTTCACCCAGGGAACGTCGTCGCCGACCTGGCCGTCGATCCAGACCCCTTTGGCGTAGTCCTGGTTGAAGACCTCATTGGCGTAGCTGCGGTCCATGAAATGCAGCTCGGTGGCGTCCACCTGTTCTTCCCAGTTCCAGGGCAAGGGCGCCTGGCCGCCGTTGACGTTGACGTACTGCATGAACGCCCAGCGGAACGTGGCGATCTCAAGCATCTCGTCGGCGCCGCGCACCCAGTTCAGGCGCACGCGGTAGCTGAAGGCCTTCTGGAAGATGTACCCCTGGAAGTCGGTCTTGGCGCGGGCGACGCGGAAATTGACGAAGTCGCGCCCGTTTGTCCCGCCGTTGCCGGACTGGCCCAGTTCCTCCTGCACGGTCATGCGGAACTGGAGGAAGTTCTGCAGACGGATCGAGAAGCCTTCGGTTTCCCACCGAAAGCTGTTGGTACCGATCGTCGTGGTCGTCCGGGTGCCCTCCCCGTCCTTGACGTCTTGCCCCCGCAGGGTTTGAGCCAGGCACAGGACCGCGAACACGGCCGTCAGCACGGTGATTGACTTCATGGATCGCCCCCGGTTTGAAGATCGGGAGTTTATGTATTTGATGGTTAAAACGAAAGGGCGGCCGTGATCGGCCGCCCTTTGTATGTCCATTTACAACTTACTCTTAGAAGATCCACTGAAGCTGCAGGCGGATGATCCAGAGATCGTTGTGGTCAGCGCCGTTGTGAACGCTCACACCCGGGTTGAAGACGTAACGCGAAGGCGGCGTGTTGTAGACGCCGTCCAGCGTGCCGTTCGGGTTGAACGGAAGCTGCTGGCTCACCATCAGAAGGTCGAAGGTGATCTTCAGGTTGTCGCCCTGGATGTAGTAGTTGACGCTGAGGCCGAACTCAGTGGCGTCGGGACGCACACCGAAGTCATGACCGTCCGAACCACCGGACCAGAACTCGTCCGCGTCAACGCTGTTGAAGCGGATACCAACGCTGAGCTGCTGGGCCAGGATGAAGTACGCAACTTCGATGCTCCAACCCATGTCGGTCAGGTCGCCGATACCGTTGTGGTAGCTGCTACCCGGGTTGAAGCGGTTGGCGCCACGGTTGTGGAAGTCCGTGTGACGGTAGAAGACCGCAATGTCGGCGCTCAGGCCGTGCCAGCGGAAGTGACCGTCAAGGGTGAACGTCCACGTGTCCTGGGTGGTGCGGCTACGGCCGGAAGCGGTCGCAGTGGCAACACTGTCAGGACGAAGGTCCGTGTTGTTGAAGCCGGCGATGAAGTAGTTCACGCCGAGACCGATGGCGAACAGCACCTGGTCGAACTCGTCTTCACCGCGCATGTCGTTCATGGTCTTCTTGACGTCACCCAGCGGGTGCGTCTCGAGACGCAGGTTCAGCATCATGTCGCCGTCGACGATGCCGTCGGTGAAGTTCTCCGAGCGGATGTTGCGATCGTTGTTACGGAAGTCCGTGTTGCTGCGAAGGACGCCGTTGTAAACACCGATCACGTACTTGAGCCAGGTGATGTCGTCGCCAACGCGACCGTCAATCCACAGGCCCTTGGCGTAGCTTTCATGGAACACAGCGTTAGCGTAGCTGCGATCCACGAACTGCTGGCTGCCGGAGCTGGCCTTTTCTTCCCAGTTGAAGTCAAGCTTCTGCTGGCCGGCGTTGATGTTGATGTACTGCATAACGGCCCAGCGGAACCATGCTTCCTCGACGATGCCGTCACCGCCGTTGACCCAGCCGAGAAGAACCTCGTACTGGAACTCCTTCTGGAAGATGTAACCGCTGAACTTGGTCTTGGCGCGACGGATGCGGAAGTTGATGAAGTCCCGACCGTTCGTGCCGTGTGCGCCGTTCGCTACCTCGTTCTGGTAGGTCAGGCGGAACTGAACGCGGGTGGTGACGCGGAGGCTGAAACCGTCCGTCGTCCACACCAGCCCCTTGCTGCCCAGGGTCGTGTCAGCGGCACCATCTTCGCCACCGCCACCCTGGGTCGAAGAACCGACGTTGTCGGTTCCTTCGGTCGCCGCCATCGCCGGCGCCGACCATAGCCCTGCGCTGACCAGCAGCGCGAGAGCCATAAACCAGAATTTTGCCATGCCTTGCTCTCCCATAAGACCAGAAAACTCGTTAGTCCGTCCGTCGCTGCCTCAGGAGAACTCAAACACGACCCTTTCCGTGTGCGTGTTTGAGCCTGTATCCAGAGTCAATTCCTGATAAGCAGGCAGACCATAGAACCGCTTAATACCGCGTCAACACTTCTCTAACGCCATTTTGATGTTGGCAGACGCGCCCATGCTGAGCGGATCCGGCGACATCTTTGACGTCCCTTCACAATTGCCAAGAGCGAGACAAATACCCCTTCGCACCGTAATGCGCAACTGTGAAATCCGGCGTTGACACGCCTTGGAAAGATCCATCGGCTTTTTGCGTCCGATAACTTTCGTGAATCTGAAAGGAATCTTTACCAAGTCTTGTGAGCGCGGATTGTCCCTGTTCCCCGCTTCCTCCTTTCCGGACGACCTGAAGCTTGCGTCGCCCGTGGCCGGGACGTGGCCTGTGAACCCAGTTGTAGGCGGGTGCCCCCCAACCTGAAACGGGAAACGCCAACGTCAATCGCCTGACGCGGCGGTCCCGGAAGTTACTGACATACCTCGCGACAATAATTTTGCAACGTGTGCGATGCAATACTCATCTACTCAAAAAGCATGGTTTTTCATTTCGATTTTTCTGCTAATTTCCCCCGGCCAATACCGAATTATCGCTGGAAACCGCGCATTACAATCTCGCTTTCCGTCTGCAACGGCCGCGCCAATCGCTACTGTGTTATATAGGTAGAACCTTGGAAAACACGTCCGACTCAGGCCTGCACATCCATCCCCTCCCCAAACTCGGGCAGGAGGT
>JAGQRI010000074.1:12037-17432 GCA_020425515.1 Planctomycetota bacterium
TGGCAGACCGACCTGCAGCGCCCCGTCGCGCTCAAGTTGCTGCCCGGCAGCTACGCCGCCGACCCCGAGACCACGGCCCGCTTCAGGCGCGAGATTGAAAACGTCGCGCGCATCAGCCACCCCAACGTCGTCAGGGTTTACGAAGCCGGCGACATCGAGGGCCATCCCTACTTCACCATGGAGTTGATCGACGGCAGCGACGCGGAGACCCTGCTCAAGCGCGGCCCGCTGGACCCCGACGAGGCCGCCAGCATCATCGAGGCCGTCGCCCGCGGCGTGCAGGAAGCCCACACCAGCGGCATCGTCCACCGTGACATCAAGCCCGGCAACATCATCCTGCGCAAGGATGACACGCCGGTACTGACCGACTTCGGGCTCGCCCAGGACCTCACCCACAGCGAGCAACTGACGCAGACGGGCATCAGCATGGGCACGCCGGCCTACATGGCGCCGGAGCAGGCCCGCGGCGAGCGCAACCGCGTGGGCAAGAAGAGCGACATTTACGCCCTCGGCGCCACACTTTTCAGCCTGCTGTCCGGCAAACGCCCCGCCGAGGGCGAAAGCACCTACGAGCTGATGCTCAAGGTGGCGGAGAGCCAGGGGCCAAAATGGCCCCGCCAGTCGATTGAGGATATCCCGCCGGACCTGCGCGCCATCGTCGAGATGGCCATGCAGAACGACCCGGGACGCCGCTACGACAGTGCCAAGGACCTCGCCGACGACCTCGAGCGCTACCTGCACGGGGAGTGGGTGGTCGCCCGCAGCCGCAGCCCGCTCGCCAAGCTCTGGATCCGCACCCGGCGATTCGCGCCGGTGGCCGCCGTGGTCGTGGTCACACTGGCGCTCGCCGGCGGCATGGTCTACACCGGGCTGAACCCCGCGATTTCGGACAACACCGAGGCGCCGATCCTCGGCACGCCGGAGACGCTGTCCGAAGACTTCACCGGTAAGACCGACGAAGAACTCGAGAAGTTGTTCGACCAGGACGGCACCTGGACCAAGACCGGCGCCTCCGTCGAACGCGGCAGCAGCGGCGAGTTGGTCCTCACTCGAAGCGGCGAGGACCCGATCACGATCTCGCCCCGCACGGCCGCCTGCTGGGGCGACTTTACGCTCCAGACCGAGTTTCGCCTGGGTCGCAACGAGGGGCCTTTCGAGTTCCTGGTGGGGATGCCTGAATCCGGCGACCCCGGGGAGACTTCCTATGTGATCGCCCTCGGCAGCGAGGCCGCGGACCGCCTGGCCCTGCAACGGCTCGGAACGGGCGTCTACAGCGGCTACGGCGCGCCCGGGGTGCAACTGCTCCAGGACGGCCAGTGGTATCGCGCGACAATCCGGCGCAGCGGGCAGCGTATCGAGTTCCAACTGACGGCCGTCGCCAACGGGCTTCCCGTGATTGCCTTCGGGTACGAGGACGCATTCCCCGCGTTGGTGAGCGGCGTAAATGAAGAGGGTGGCTTCGCGCGCCAGCGCTTCGGCATCCGGGCGCGGGCCGGCGTGCTCAGCGTCCGCGACGTGACGGTCAGCCACCGCGACAACCAGCATACGACCGAAGCGCTGCTCTACAGCGTGGGACAGTACACCGAGGCCGAGCTGCGCCTGACCGCGCGGCTGAATGAAAAGCTGCCCGCGGACGCCGACGGCAAGGCCCGCAACGACCGCGCCGAGCTGTTCTACCTGCGCGCCCGCTGCTACGCCCGCATGAACCGGCCTGAAGACTCCCTGGCGGACTGCAACCGGGCCAAACTGCTGATCACCGACGCGGCCCTGCGGGCACGGGTGTTCCTGCTGTGTTCGCAACTCGAGACGGAGCGCGGTGACGATGCGGCCGCGCTGGCACAACTGCGTGTGGCCCAGTTGAATACCGGCTTCGTGTCCGGGTTCGGCTCGCTGGTCTACAACGACGCCTACGCGCGCGCGCGCAAGCTCGATGAAGCCGAGCCGGACCGCTCCCTCGCCTACTACGACTACGTCAGCGCCAACGCGCTGGGCAGCCCGTGGCTGGTGTGTGATTCGCTGTACCGCAGCGCCGAGATTCGTCTGAATGGCGACGAGCAAGCCCGGGCGCAGGCACTGGCAACCCTCGAGCGCATCGAGGGCGAGAACTACCGGCGCTTCGGCGGCACATTTGTCCCCGCTATGGCCCGCCTGTTCGAGTTGCGCTGGCAGAAGCTCGGCAGCGAGGACGCAGACCTGGTCGCGATCAGCGACACGGCCGACTGGCTGGCCCGCAGCGGCAGCGCCTGGGGCACGGACAGGAACCTGCTGATCGCCCCCCTGGTGCGCGCCAACTGGCTCGGTCGCCTGGGCTCCACGTCAACAGACCGCGCCTTGTGGGATCGCGGCCAGGGCTGGCTGAGCGCCGCCCGAAGCGCCGGCGCGGACGAAACATGGCTCGACCTGCTGCAGGCCCTGATGAACGAGGAGCGCCCCGAATTCTCCGGCAACACCGAGGCTCGCATCGAAGCATGGCGGGCCCTGGCGGCGAAACTGGAGTTGGACGACCCGCGCCACGGCGTGCTCAGCGCGATCTGTGAATACTTCATCGGCACACCGATCGACCCGTCCGACCTGCTGCGGCGCAACGACGTGCTGCGCCGCGCGCTGCGCAAGGAATTGAAGGAAGTCCCCACTTTCTGGTTCGGCGACGCCGGCGCCGACCGCGTGGCCGACTACTGCATCGCCCTGTACACCGCCCCCGCCGCCCGCGAAGACGCCGCCAAGGCGCTCGAGAAGGTCGCGGACTCGCGCAACGCCGGCGTGCTCGTGCTGTTGAAGGATCGCGCCGAGCAATGGCTGCCGATCTCGCGCTGATCCCCGCCACGTGCCCCTGCCTGCTGAATTCGCTATAACCGCGCCATGGCAAAACCCGAGACAAGCCGCCCGCAGGCGCTGCTGCTGACGCGTAAACCCGGCGTCGACGACGACAAGCTCGCCGCCGCGCTGCATGAGGACATGGCCGAGTTGCTTCAGTTCGTGCGTCTGCGCGTGCAGCAATGCGCCGACCCCGCCGCAGCCGCGAAAGCCGCCGCTTCGCATGACGCGCCGTCATTGATCTGCTTCAGCGACGTGGCCGGGCTGCCCCCGGACTGCATCGAAGGCGCCCTGGAACTGCTGGAAGAAATCGACGTCGCAATCGGCCCGGCAACGGACGGCGGTGTTTATCTGCTCGGAATCCGTGAAGAACTGGACCCGCAGGCGGTTGAGTCGTTACTAAATGCTGCCGTCGGCGCGGACGGGTTGGCGGGCTGTACCGGGCTCTGCGAGCGGCTTGGGCTGCAGGCGCGGGCATTGCCGCCGTGGTTTCGCATCGGGAATGCAAAAGACCTTTCCTTTGCGGAAAACCTCACACGTCTTAGCCTGTTGAGTGAGGATGGTGACATGGATTTCTTTGCAGACCGCCTGCGCATGTGGTTCGAGAACCGGTCGAAAGCATGAACGAAAGCCTGGCCCCGCAACTGAAATGGAAGCGCGTCGCCGCCACGGGCGGGCTGGTGCTGCTTGGCACTTTGCTGCTGATTTCGTTTGCCGTCGCCCAGCCCATCATCCGCATCCGCAGCAGCAGCCGGCCCGCCGGCAATTCAGCCGCCGAAAATGAGACCGACAAGACGAACCCGAACGCCGTCAAGCCGATCGACCCGACCCCTGAGGAAGCAGAGCGGATTGCCGACCTGATTGAACAGCTTGGCAGCACTCGCCTGGTACAGCGCGACCGCGCCATGTCGGAACTCGCCGCCTACGACGCCAAGGCGCTGGGGCAGGTGCGCGATGCCGAGAACGACGACGATGACGAAATCGCCGCCCGCTGCTCGCTGCTGGAAGAAGTCATCCAGAGCCGCCAGGGCGAGCTGTTCCTTGCCGCCCGCCGCCTGAACCTCACGATCAACGAACTGAACACGTACCTCAGCAACGAGGACGTCACCCCGCTGCTCAGCATCCTGCGCACGCGCGCGCAAGCAGGGCTGGTTGCGCTGTGGGCCAGGGTGTTCGCACGCCTGGCGGGGCGCCCGCAGCTTTACCCCAGCGCCGAGCTCTGCATCGAAATCGAAGGCACCACCGGCTACGGACAGGCGATCGCCAAGGCGGCGCGAACGCCCGAGGTCAGCGCCAATGCCCGCAGCCTGCTGCTGCTGATGGCGTTTCTGCCCCCGGGCGATCCGGCCGACGCCGTCGAAGCCCTGACCCAGTTGCGCTACAGCATCGGCGGCGGCAACGGCATGGAGCAGGTGCTTTCCTCGGCCGTCGATTATCGCGGCGTCTGGCCCGCTGAGGCCTGCCTGGCAGCAACCTGCGGTCGCCCCGACCCCACCCGCAAGGACCCCGACGACGCCAATGAGATGCGCACGGCGCTCGCCATCTGCGTCACGGACACCTGCACCGGCGAGCAACTGAACGCCGCCGGGCTGCCCGCCCTGAAGGACATGTCCCCGATGCTGCTGAGCGTGTGGCTTTCGCTGCTGCAGCGCTCGGGGCTGAACGATCACATTGAGTCGGCCATGCTGGGCATGCTGTCCAGCGGCGCCGACACCCGCCGCATCAGCATCGCGGCCGGGACCTTCGCCGACGTCACGCCGCTCGATGAAGTCATCGACGTGTTCGCCACGCTGCCGTTCGAGGCGCAACTCAACGTGCTCGACGCGCTGTGGCTGCGCCCGCGCGAGCCGAAGAAGCTGCAGCCTTTCCTGGTCAAGCTTCTGGGCGCCGAGCGTGTGGGCATCCGTGTCCAGGCCGCGAAGTCGCTTGGGCAGTTCTACGCCCGCAGCACGGCCGCCGCGCTGCTTGAGACCGCCCTCGACGGCGGCCAGGTCGCCCCGGCGGCGCTGGAATCACTGCAGGGCATGGCCGACCTGCTGACGGCGGAAGACCTGAAGTCGCTTTGTGACGCGCTGCCCCAGGCCAACCTGCTGACGCGCCCGCCGCTGGTACGGATCCTGGTTGAGGCCAACCAGGTCGAGGGGCTGAGGCCGCTGTTAAAGGAATGGCGCAAGGTGCTGCCACGCAACGAGCTGCCGATGGCGATCCAGGTGCTGGCCCTGCAACCGGAGACCGCGGTCGGCGCCTACGCCGCGACGCGCATCCCCGGTTCGATCCGGGGCTATCGCGACGTGGAAGACTACCTGCTGCGCATACTCACGCAGGACAGCCTCGAAATGACCCGCTCACTGCTGGCGCTCGACGACGAGAACGGCTTCGCCCTGCTGCGGGCCATCGCCGACGACCAGAACGACGACCAGCGCCTCACCGCCATGTGCGCGCTGGCGAGGGCCGGGCGCGACGGCGACCTGATCGGCGACTGGCTCAAGCGCCTCGCTGGCGAGATCAAGGACCCGTTGGGCAGCAACATCGGCGCGGCCATCGCCTACAGCACCAGCGACGCCGCCGAGGAATTCAAGCG
>JAGQRI010000075.1 GCA_020425515.1 Planctomycetota bacterium
CCCGGTCAAGGACACCACCCGAATCATGCCGGCCGCGCTGCGCCTGATGGAGGAGCACGGGCTGAAGTCAGGCGACGTCAAGGGCAGCGGCCCAGGCGGGCGTATCCTGAAGGAAGACGTCCAGCGCGCGCTGGAAGTCAGCAGCCGCAAGCCGGCCGTCAGCGACGCCGACCTGTCCGGCCTTGAGCAACCCACGGCCGGCGGCCCGCGCGAGACCGAAACCGTGCGCATGTCCAACCTGCGTAAGCGCCTCGCCGAGCGCCTGGTTGGCGTGCAGCAGACGGCCGCGATCCTGACGACGTTCAATGAGATCGACATGTCCGGCGTGATGGAGCTGCGCCGCCAGTATAAGGAGAGCTTCCTCAAGAAGTACGACATCAAGCTCGGGTTCATGTCGTTCTTCGTGAAGGCGGTCGTTGACGCGCTGAAACTGATCCCGCAGGTCAACGCGAAGATCGAAGGCGACAACCTCGTCTATCACAATTACCAGGACATCGGCGTCGCGGTCGGCGGCGGCAAGGGGCTGGTGGTGCCGGTGATCCGCAACGCCGAGCGCCTGAGCTTCGCCGAGATTGAGCAGGCCATCGCCGACTTCGGGCGCCGCGCCCAGAAGAACGAGATCACGCCCGACGAGATGCAGGGCGGCACCTTCACGATCAGCAACGGCGGCGTGTACGGCAGCCTGCTCAGCACGCCGATCCTGAACCCGCCCCAGAGCGGCATCCTCGGCATGCACAACATCGAGGACCGTGTGGTGGCGCGGAACGGCGAGATCGTGATCCGCCCGATGATGTACGTCGCGCTCAGCTACGACCACCGGGTGATCGACGGTCGCGAGGCCGTCACGTTCCTCAAGCGCATCAAGGAATGCGTAGAGAACCCGACCCGTATGCTGATGGAAGTGTAACGTAGCGCAGGCGTCCCGCCTACACCGCGCGCGAGCGTCACGCTCGCGCGACGAAAGGTAGCTCATGACCCACGACCTCATTGTTATCGGCGCCGGCCCCGGCGGGTACGTTGCCGCTATCCGCGCGGCGCAGCTTGGGCTGAACGTTGCGTGCATCGAGCGCGAACCGGAGCTGGGCGGCACCTGCCTGCGCGTCGGCTGCATCCCCAGCAAGGCTCTGCTCGAAAGCAGCGAGCTCTACCACGAGGCTGGCGACGGGCTGAAGAAGCACGGCGTCAAAATCGGCAAGCTTGAGCTGGACTTGGCCGCCATGCTCAAGCGCAAGGACGCCACCGTCAGCGCGCTTACGAAGGGCGTGGCCGGGCTGTTCAAGAAGAACAACATCACCCGCTACGAGGGCACGGCCACCTTCACCGGCAAGGGCGCGCTCAAAGTAGAAGGCAAGGACAACGCCGAACTGACGGCGAAGCACTTCATCATCGCCACGGGCAGCAAGCCGGCGACCATCCCCGGCGTCGAGCTGGACGGCAAGCGCATCGGGTGCAGCACCGAGGCGCTGAGTTACGACGAAGTGCCGGAACACCTGGTGGTGATCGGCGCCGGCGTGATCGGGCTGGAACTCGGCTCGGTCTGGCTGCGCCTCGGCAGCAAGGTCACGGTGCTGGAGTACATGGACCACATCCTGCCCGGGCTCGACAGCGACCTCAGCAAAGAGGCGCACAAGCTGTTCAAGAAGCAGGGGTTTGATTTTCACCTTGGCTCAAAGGTCACCGGCGCGAAGTCGCTCAAGGACAAGGCCGTGGTCAGCGTCGACGGCATGGACGACATCGAGTGCGACCAGGTGCTCGTTGCCACCGGGCGCTGGGCGAACACTGACAACCTGGGGCTCGACGCCATCGGGCTGGAGACCAACAAGCGCGGGCAGATCGAAGTGAACGAGCACTTCGAGACCGCGGTCGAAGGCGTCTACGCGATCGGCGACGTGATCCCCGGGCTGATGCTCGCCCACAAGGCCGAGGACGAAGGCGTCGCCTGTGTCGAGCACATCGTGACCGGCGTCGGGCACGTCAACTACGACGCCATCCCCGGCATCGTCTACACCCACCCCGAGATCGCCAGCGTCGGCAAGACCGAGCAGGAGCTGCAAACCGCGGGCATCGAGTACAACGTCGGCAAGTTCAACTTCATGGCCAACGGACGGGCGCGGGCGCTGGGCGACACGGCCGGCTGGGTGAAGATCCTCGCCGACAAGCAAACCGACCGGGTGCTCGGCGCGCACATCATCGGCCCCCGCGCCGGCGACCTGATTGCCGAGTGCGCCGTCGCGATCGAGTTCGGCGCCAGTGCCGAGGACATCGCGCGAAGCTGCCACGCCCACCCGACGCTGGCCGAGTGCGTCAAGGAAGCCGCCCTCGGCGTCGCCGGGCGCACCATCCACATGTAGTCGGGCTGGTTTGTAGGGACACGCTGCTGCGTGTCCCTCGATTCAGGAGCAGTACTCGATGGCCGGGAAGAATCGCCGCTCTCATCGCTTGCGCGACTTCGATTACGCTGCCTCCGCGACTTACTTTGTCACAATTTGCGAGGCCGAACGCCGACCCGTATTCGGCTATATCACGGGCACCGTTGCGCTCTCGTCGTTGGGACGGATCGTCGACGAAGAGTGGCAGCGGACCGGAGCATTGCGTGACTATGTAGAACTTCGCGAGTACGTCGTCATGCCGAATCACTTTCACGCGTTGCTCAGGCTTACTCGATCCGTTGCCCCGAACCACTCCCGTCGGAAGTTCGGAGAGAGCCGCCGTGCAAGCCTGTCATCAATCATCGGCAACTTCAAAGGCGCCGTTACTCGCCGGGCGCGTACCGAATTGCCTCAACTGGAATGGGCGTGGCAGCCGCGTTTCTATGACCATGTCGTGCGCGACGAAGTCGGCCTGCTTCGCATCACGAGGTACATTCGTGAAAATCCTCTGAAGTGGCTGTGCGATCGCGAAAATCCGGGCTTCAACGGTGTGGACGAATTTCACGATTGGCTGAAGGGTCTTCCGTCTCCGGAAATCGAGTAGGAGCACGCTGTTGGTGTTTCTCTAGTCCGTTGCCGGGGACACGCAGCAGCGTGTCCCTACCGGGCGCCGTGCGATACGTCATTCGGGCTGCACCACGCGCGGGATGTAGATGTCGTAGGCATCCAGCAGGCCGGCGCGGTTTTCCTCGCTCAGTTCCACGTAGTCGCGGATCGATGAAACCAGCTTGGCGGTGGCCTTCGCGGCGACGGCGCCTTGCGCGTAGGTGTAGAACTTGACGTCGGTCTGCTTGACCGGGTCGAGGATCGTGCCGACGTCGCTTTGCCAGGTATCGAGCAACGGCCCCAGCGCCGCCTGCTGGTCCTCGGCGATGCCGTACTTCTCGACCAGCATTGCCTGCAGTTTGCCGCGAATTTCGCCGATGTCCGCGCCGACGATGATCGGCGAGGTGTGGATGATCATCAGCGTCGTGCAGTACAGGTCCACGAACGCTACGTGCAGCCACTTCGGGTCGACCAGGTAGTCGCGCTGCTCAACGGTCAGCACGTCCCAGACGGCGTCAACGAACGCGCCCTTCAGCAGGTATTCATCCAGCATCTTCTGCACGCGCGGGGTGGCGTCGTTGTACTTCTTCTGCGCGCTCTCGAAGTCGGATTCCCACTGCAGCCCGAGCTTCTCGATCTGCGCCACCTGCTGCTCGCTCAACGGCATGCCGGCCGCCTTTAACTCGCCCGCGACCAGGTTGGCGTGGCTGATCGGGTGGGTGAGCTCGCCGTTGTGCTTGGCCCAGGTCGGCAGCACGTCGATCGTTTTGTACTCGTACTTGCGCATGATTTCGGTGTTCTGTTGCAGGTCGATGTACAGCTCGCGCGGGACCTGCTCGCCGGCGACCTGTTTCTCACGGATCTGCCGCAGGCTCGTGATCACCTTGTGCGAGGCGTCCGCCAGTTCCTTCCAGTTCGAGCCGGTCACGCCGTCGATGGTGCCGTACTTGCCGAAAGTGAAGGTCGGTCCGCGCTCGGCCTGCTCGGCGCGGATGGGCGCCAGCTCGGCCTCGAGTTCGGCGACCTTGCCCTTGAGGCGGTCGCGCTCGACGGTGACGGTATCGAGCTCGGATTGCAGTTTCTTGCTCGCCTCGCGCTCGGCGCTGACGTCGCGGCGGGCGGCGTCGAGCTTCGTTGCCAATTCGGGCGCACCGCCGGCGTCGTTGTCCGATTCGTCCGGCATCTCAAGCGGCGTGCCGTTGTCGGCGCCGGACAACTTCGGCGTGTCCGCGCTGACTTCGGGCCTGGCGGGCGGCTCGCCGAGTTGCTGGTTCAGGATCACGCCGCCGCCAAGCCCGATGCCCAGCGCTGCAATCAT
>JAGQRI010000404.1 GCA_020425515.1 Planctomycetota bacterium
TGCCGGGCGACGCGGGTTTCGTCGCCGAGCAGGACGCTGCGTGAAATCTTCGCGCGGTTGCCCACTAGAGGTCCTTCAACATGGCTTCGATCTTATCGGCCGCGGCGTCGAAGTCAGCCCGCCCGGTGACCTCATAGACGCGCATGTACTGCACGTGGGGCAGGTACCAGCCCGGATCGACGGCCGGTTTCTTCGCGGGCGGGTTGCCGTCCACAGGGATCCAGAACGGGCCGGGCGACTTCATCACGGCGGCCAGGAGGTCTTCGCGCTCGACCAGGTTGACTTCGTGCAGCTCGGTCGGGTCTTCCGAATTGCGGTGCCAGTTCAGCACGAACAGGGCGTCGACGTCGGCCGACATGGCGAAGCGGTCCGCGCCGAAGCACTCGTCGATGTAGACGTCGTACTTTTCCTCGAGTTTCCAGAGCTCGTCGCGGCTGAGTTTCGCCAGCTCGCTCTTGCGCTGCCCGGGGATGATCTTTGCCAGGTCCGGGTTGTTCAGCGCCGTGCCCGGGTTGATGCGCGGCAGCTTGGGCACGCCGTGCATGCGCACCTTTTCGTGGTCGGCCTTGATCAGCACGCGGTCGCCGCTGGTGTACTTCGCGCCGCGGCTCATCAGGTGCAGGCTCAGCGTGGATTTCCCGCCGCCGCTGAAGCCCGCGAACATCAGTCCCTTGCCCTGCCACTCGACGGCGGCGGCGTGGCACAGCGCGTTGCCGCGCTCGAGCAGCCAGGTGATGTACTGGGTGATGATGAAGTTGATGACCTGGTTGTCGTTCTTCAGGCACTGGCCGACTGCAAGGCGCGTCTGTTCGCCCAGCAGGAACTGCATGCCGGTGCGCACTTTCCAGATCATGCGCCCGCCCTCGACGTCGGCGAACGCGTCCTTGCGCCCGACCTTGCCGCCTTCGCGTTCCCAGTCGGTGTACTCGATGCCCCAGTCGGGCTCGGTGCACTCGATCGCGACTACGTGGGTGTCGGGTTCGCTGATCTCACGCACGAACGGCTTGAAGTAGTGGGCGAGGTGCTTGATCAGCTCATCGTTGTTCGAGTCGACCCGCACGCGCCATTCGTCAACCTGCAGCCCCAGAGTGTGCTGCGGCGGATGTTCCTGCTTGAGTTCGCCGGCGAGAGTTTCGAGGTTGACGGTCATGGGTCGGCTTTCGGTGAATGGTGCGTTTCCCCGTCGCTCGCGCTCCGGGCTCCTGTTCACTTCTTCAGTTGCTCGATGACGTAGTTGACGACCTTCTCGCCGGCGTTGAGCCCGAGCGCGTCCTTGAGCCCGTGGTAGCCGCCGAAGGCCGAGACCTCGAAGACCACCGGGCCGTTCTGCCCCTCGACGACGTCCACCGACGTGAAGTCGAGGTCGAACAGCGCCTGCGCGCGGTGCGCCAGGCGGCGTGCTTCGCTGCTCGGCTCGTGTGCCTCGTAGTGGCCGCCGCTGTTGATGGTGGTGTTCCAGGAATCCTTGTTGCCGACTCGCGCATAGGTGCCCACGTACTCGCCGCCCAGGAAGACGATGCCGATGTCGCGCCCCGGGATGTCGATCTTCTTCTGGATGTACATGGTCGGGTTGCCGTCTTCCTGGAAGGCTTTCACCTCGGCGGCGATGTTGGTCTTGCCGTCGTCCTCAATCAGTTTCATGCCCCGAGCCTTGGTGCTGTACATCGGCTTGAGCACGGCCGCGCCGAAGTTACGGATGGCTTCGGTCGCGCGCTCAATGCTGGGCGTGACGACCGTCGGCGGCAGCGGGATGCCGCCCGCGCGCAGGGTGACGGTGCAGCTCAGGCGATCGAGCAGACGCATGATGCTGCCCGGCTTGCTGAAGATCCTGACGCCGGTGCTCTCGATGAAGCGCAGCAGCTCGAGGCGGTCCAGCAGGTCCGGGCTGTATTCGCGCCCCACCTTCTTGATGATCAACGCGTCCAGGTCGCACAGGTTGGTGTCGCCGCACATCACGCAGCGGTCGGCCGTGTCGAAGACGGCGTCGCTCATGTCGGCGAGCAGGCGGCGGCCCGTTTTCTTTTCGACCTCGTCGGCCAGGGCTTCGGACGACCAGCTTCCGGGCAGGCCTATCACTCCGATACGGGCTTCAGTCAACTAACACCTCCTGGGGAAGCTTGAACGTTTCCAGTTGATCGGCGGGATGCTTCAGCAGTTGCTCAAGCAGGTAGCGGGATTTCAGGAACATCGACTTCGCGAAATCCTCATCGAGCACGAAACGCGTGCTGGTCGCGAGCGAGCGCGCCAGCCCCAGCGCGAGGCGCGCCTCGAAGGTGCGGTCGCCGGTGCTTTCGGCGAAGCTGCGGGCGAACTCAAAGAAGCTCTGCGCGACGTGGTTCAGGCGGTTGCGCACCGGTTTCTCGAACACCTGCAGGCGCTGGTTGCTGACGATGAACACCGACACGTCCTG
>JAGQRI010000405.1 GCA_020425515.1 Planctomycetota bacterium
GCATTCCTGCATCTGCTCGGCGTCTGGAAAGGCCGTCTTTCGCCCGACGTGCTGACCCGGTATCGCCTGCCGGAAAGCTTCAGCGTCAAGGACGTCTACGCCGAGAAGCCGTTCACGCTGCGAATGGCCACGCTGCCGGCCGACTGGTCGGAGATCCCGAAGCTGTCGCGGCAGGACTTCCTTGTGATGTGCGCAGGGGCGATTCCAGGCTGTTACGCGCCGTCACTGTATGAAGTCACCTTCGGCGAAGCGGGGATCACGAGCTTCGAGCCGAAAGTCCCCGGGCTGCCGAAACGCATCAAGAAGAACGCCGTCGGCAACCTGAACACCACCTACTACCCGACCAGGCAAATCATTCCGTTTGTCGAAGTCGTGCAGGACCGCGTGACCATCGAGATCATGCGCGGCTGCACCGAGGGCTGCCGCTATTGCCAAGCCGGGATGATCGACCGCCCGCAACGCTACCGCACGCCGGAAAAGGTGGTCGAGCTGGCGCGGGAAACGGTCAAGAACACCGGCTACGACGAAATCGCGCTACTGTCATTGAGCAGCAGCGACCACCCGCAACTGGTGCCGATCATCAAGGCGCTGCAGGCCGAATTCGAAGGCGAGCACATCAGCGTCAGCCTGCCCAGCCTGCGCGTGGACCAGCAGCTCACCTACCTGCCCGGGCTGACGCGCAACGTGCGCAAGGCCGGCCTGACCCTCGCGCCCGAAACCGGCAGCGAGCGGCTGCGCAAGGTGATCAACAAGACCATCACCCAGCACGACCTGCGCGAAGGCGCGCGCGCGGCCCTGGAGGCGGGCTACAAGACGATCAAGTTCTACATGATGATCGGGCTGCCCACGGAAACCGAAGACGACATCCGCGAGTCGGCCGACCTGCTGAACGAAATCGCCGACATGGCGCGCCGGATGAAGCGCCACAATTTCAAGCTGAACGTGACGGTCAGCCTTTTCGTGCCCAAGGCGTTCACGCCGTTCCAGTGGGAAGGCATGGCGTCTCGCGAAACGCTGGAAGAGCACAGCAAGCTGCTGCGCAAGTTGATCAAGCACCGCAGTATCAAGCTGAAGATCCACCACTACGAAACCAGTTGGCTGGAAGCGCTGTTCAGCCGCGGCGACCGCCGCCTGTCGAAAGTAACCGAGATCGCCTGGCGTAGCGGCGCGCGTTTTGACGCATGGGGCGAATGCTGCAAGCTGGATGTCTGGCACAAGGCCTGTGCAGAAGCGGGCGTGAACCCGGACGACTTCATCCACCGCGAACGCGGCGAGCACGAGTTCCTGCCGTGGGACATGCTCAGCGTCGGCACCAACAAGAAGTTCCTGTGGGACGAACGCGTGCGCTCACGGCTCGAGCAATACACCAAGGACTGCTCAGGCCACACACCCGGCTGCCTCGCCTGCGGCGTGGACCCGCTGACCTGCCGCACGGGTCTCGAACAGCCTGAAGACGAAATGGACCCCGAGATGCAGCGCCGCAAAGGCGTGCGCTACGCGCCGGAGTTCAAAGAGCGTCTCGCGCAGAAGGCTGAGCTCGCGGCAGGCGCGGCGAAGTACTTCGGTTAACGGAAAAAGGCGGCCATACGCAGGCCGCCCCGGAATCGGCGT
>JAGQRI010000076.1 GCA_020425515.1 Planctomycetota bacterium
ACCTCTGACCTCTGACCTCTGACCCTCACTCCATCCGCCCGAACCCGTGACTGCCTCGTAAACTCCAGATCACGCGCCCTTCCACTTCCTCCGCGGGTACGCCGCCGAATGCGCGGCTGTCGCGGCTGTCGGGCGGGTTGTCACCAAGGAAGAAATAGCGGTCGTCGCCGAGCTTGCGTCCGCCGTCGTAGAAGCGCGCATGGGCCGGGCGGGTTTCGTTCCAACTGTCGGGCGCCGTGCCGTCGCGCGGGAAGACCTCCATCTCGTCGGCGAACACGCGCCCGAAGCGCACGTCCACGGTTTCGCCGGGCAGACCTACCAGCCGCTTGATCAGCGGGTTGTGCGCCTCGCCTTCGACGTCCAGGACGAAAATCCCGAAGCGGTCGCCCTGCCCCGGCCTGACAGTCAGGTCCATCAGCAGGACGTCTCCCGGCTGCAGTGTCGGCAGCATGCTCTCGCCTTCGACCTTGACCGCGCGGAAGTTGACGTAGAAGCACACCAGCACGATTAACAGCCCGATCAGCGCGGACAGCCCGCTCAGCACCCCGCGCTTGCGTGCCAGCACCGCCCCCAGCAGCACGCCCGTGATCGGCCAGGCAACGAACAGCCCCATGTGCAGGCCGTGGAACACCGGCAGCGCACCCGCCAGCACCAACGCCCCGTACACGAGCAGGCACAGCAGCGCCGGCGCCAGCGCGAAGGCGACGGCCTTGTGGACTCCGGACGACTGGGCCGGCTGTTCGGCAACGGGCTCATTCACGCCCCGATTATGCCACGTAGTTGCCGGTTCCGCCCGGGCCCGCTACAACGGCGGCATGGACGAGGAGACCGTCAGGCACGTGATGCAGCTCGCCCGCCTGCAACTCAGCGACGCTGAAATTGCGCGCTTTGCGGGCGATCTGTCGTCGATTACGGACTACATCGCCCAGTTGTCGAAGGTCGACGTCGACGGCGTACCGGCGACCGTACACCCGGTAGCCGACCGTAACCTTTGGCGCGAGGATGAAGTCGCACCGGGCTTTAAGCGCGAACTGGCCACCGGCAACGCGCCCGAATCGGAGCAGAACTTCTTCAAGGTCCCGCCGGCCATTGACACCGAATAGCTCATGGACGACCTGCTGAAAATCGACGCCACGGAAGCCGCACGGCGGGTTCGCGAACGCGAGACCTCGGCCGAGGCGCTGACGGCGCTGGTGCTTGAGCAGGCCGAGAAGACCGAACCCAGGGTCGGCGCCTACCTGCGGCTCGACCTGGAAGGCGCGATCGCGCAGGCGAAGGCAATCGACAACGCCATCGGCGACGGCAAGCAGCCCGGGCCGCTGGCGGGCGTACCGGTCGCGATCAAGGACAACATCCACGTCGAGGGCCAGGTCACCACCTGTGCCTCGAAGATCCTTGGCGATTTCCAGGCACCCTACGACGCCACCGTGGTGCGCCGCCTGCGCGAGGCCGGTGCGATTATCGTCGGCAAGACCAACCTCGACGAGTTCGCCATGGGCAGCAGCTGCGAAAACAGCGCGCTGCAGCAGACGCATAACCCGTGGGACATCGCCCACGTGCCGGGCGGCAGCAGCGGCGGGTCTGCGGCGTGTGTGGCGGCCCACAGCGCGTTCATCAGCCTCGGCAGTGACACCGGCGGCAGCATCCGCCTGCCGGCCAGCTTCTGCGGCGTGGTCGGCTACAAGCCCAGCTACGGGCGGGTTTCACGCTACGGGCTGGTTGCGTTTGCCAGCAGCCTCGACCAGGTGGGTCCGTTCGCGCGCAGCGTCCGCGACGTCGCCTTGAGCCTCAAGGTGATGGGCGGGCGCGACCCGATGGACAGCACGACGCCGGACCGTGAAGTGCCCGACTACCCGTCACGGCTGGCCGACAACCTGAAGGGCAAGCGCGTAGGCGTCGTGCGCGCGTACCTGGATGAGATGCCCAATCGCGAAGTCGCCGACGCCGTCAGCCGCGCAATCGACGCCTTGAAAGACCTCGGCGCCGAAATCGTAGACGTCGAGTTGCCGCACGCCGAGTATGGCATCGCGGTCTACTACGTCGTCGCGAGCGCCGAGGCCTCCAGCAACCTCGCCCGCTTTGACGCCGTCCGCTACGGCATGCGCAAGCCCGCGGACAGCCTGATCGACATGTACATGCAGACGCGCGGCGAGGGCTTCGGCCCCGAGGTCAAGCGCCGCATCATGCTCGGCACCTATGCGTTGTCGGCCGGTCACTACGACGAGTTCTACGGTCGCGCGGGCAAGGTGCGCACGCTGATCGCCCGTGACTTCGAGAAAGCGTTCGAGAAGTGCGACCTGATCGCCGGGCCTTGCGCGCCTTTCACGGCGTTCAAGTCCGGCGAAAAATCCGACCCGCTCAGCATGTACCTGTGCGACGTCTTCACCATCCCCGCCAGCCTGGCCGGGTTGTGCGCGCTGAGCCTGCCCGTGGGCTTTGACGGGGCGGGGCTGCCGATCGGCATGCACCTGCAGGCGCCCGCCTATGCCGACGGCGAATTGCTTTCGGCGGCCCATGCCCTTGAGCAACAGTTGAAGGCGTCGGTGGACCGGCTGCCCGCAATCGCATAGAATCAAACAATCGTGCTGGACAGGTTCCTGCGGGAACCGGTGGTGGACCATGGCAGATCCAGGCAATGCGCCCCTGATGCCCGAGGACTCCCTCGACGATCCCGAACTGGGGTTCGGCGACGAGGAGGAACTCCAGGCCGAGCCGATGGAGCCTGTGGTCCATGACGTCAACATCGACACGGACGACGAACCCGCGACGCTGGCCATGGACGCCAACGTGCCGCTCGACGTCGAGCCCGACCCCGACCTGAACGCCACGGTCGACTTCACCGACAACGCGCCCAGCCTCGACAGCGAGCAGGACGCCGAACTCGATGCGGATGCGCCAAATGACGAGCCAGCCGCGTCCGACGAAAAGCTGGCCCTCGAGTTGAAAGGCCTCCAGGCCGAGCTGGGGAGCCTAAAGGACGAACGCGCGTCGCTGCTCGACAAGAACCGTGAGCTTAGCGAAAAACTCGACGGCGCTGCCTCAACCGGCGAACTCAGCCGTCTGCAAGGCCAGCTCAGTGAAGCACGCAAGCACCACAGCGAAGCCGAAGAAGAAATCAAGCGCCTGAAAACCGCCCTGGATGCCGCCCAGAAGCGAGCGGCCGAGCTTGAAGTCGACGCGGCTGAGGCCGCCGCCGGCGTCCCCGAGGACACACAGAAGGAACTCGACCTGATGGAGGCGCAGATCAAGGCGCTCCAGACGGAAAACGTGCAGTTGAAGGACGCGCTGACTGAAGCCCAGGGCGCAGAAAACCGCACCGAGCACGCCCACGACGAGCTTTCGCGGCGTGTGAAGGAACTCGAAGGCGAAGTCGAATCGCTCAAGAAAGAGCTCGAGACGGGCAAGCAGAAGCTGGAAAGCAGGATCAAGGAAAACGAAGAGCTCGGTCGTGAACTGGCCGTCGCGAAGAAGGAACTCGCCGACGGGCGCGACGCCAGCAATGAGGTCGAGCGCAAAGGGCGCGAACTCGATGACCGCCAGGCCGAGCTTGACGCCGTCACCAAGGCGCTTGCGGAAGCGAAGGCGGAAATCGAGCGCCTGGCCGGCATGGAGGATGAGGTCAAGCGCGTCGAAGGGCTCGAAGACCGAATCACAGAGCTGCAGGAGTCCCTCGTCGCCAAAGAGAAGGAATCCGCCGAGTTGCAGGAGAAACTCGACAGCGAGGCGGCCCGCAGCTACCGCCTGTCTCAGCGCCGCATTCCGGCGCTCAATGCCGAGTTGGAGCAACAACAGGAAAACAGCCGCGAGCTCGAGCGCCGCCTGCAGAAAGCGGAACTGAAGGCCGACACCTTCGAGGAAAAATCACGCGAGCTGGAAGACAAACTCGCCGACATGCAACGCGCCCTGAAAAGCGCCAAGGCACGGGCCCAGGACACGGCCATCATCCAGCCCGGCGAGGCCGAGCCCGAGCAGCTCGTGGGCGACGAAGTCCGCCGCCTGACCAACCGCCTGCGCGAACTCGAAGAGGAGCGCGGGCGCCTGGCCGACACGCTGCGCAAACTCGGGGACATGCACAAGAACGAGCTGCAGAGACACACCCAGCGCGCCGACCGTCTCGAAGGCGAAAGTGACGAGCGCTATGAAAGCCTGTTGAAGCAGCGCACCCAGATGCGCGTGCTGCGCGAGCGCATCACCGGGATGTTGAAGCTCGCGGAAGACCTCACCGCGACGGCCGCCAACCAGCGCCAGCCCCTGATGGAAGCGCTCCGCAAGCTGGCGGACGTTCCTCCCGACACCAACTGATTTCCTGTTACCACTCTGGGTGAAAGGTCACTTGAGGGGCGACTGTATTTTGTGGGAAACTTGACCCGCCCTCGGGCCCTACCTATAAGCGGTTGAGCGTCGACCTCATTGTCGACGCTGATTTTTTCCGCTCTGATGGATTTCGAGAGAGTCGCGGCCATGGTTAGCAGCCTGAGTAAAGAGACAGCCCGGATAACTGAACTGATCAAACAGGAGCAACTCGGCGAGGTCGAAGCCGTCTGGGGCGAAGCGCTCGAGAAAGCACCGACCGAAATCGAGACCTTCCTGTCGCTCGCCGACAAGCTGGCGAAGTCCGCCCACGGCGAGAAGGCCGGCTCGTTGCTCGAGCAGGTGGTCAACAAGCTCGACGAAATGGGCGAGCCCAAAAAGGCCTCGACCGTCCTGGGCGAGCTGGCCCGCGTTGCGCCCCGCAACTCGAACCAGCGCGCGCTGGCCGACGTCGTGTTCGCCAACGCCTTCGGCGACCTGCCCGGCTACGACAAGTGCATCGAGCGCGCCACCGAGGCCAGCAAGGGCAGCGACAACAAGTACGTGCGCGACCTCTGGAGCCAGCTGATGTTCCAGCCCGGCGACTGGGTCTTCCACGACGCCGGCTGGGGCCTGGGCGAAGTCAAGGATATCGACGCCGAGGCCGGCGAGCTCAAGATCGATTTCGAAAGCAAGGAAGACCACAAGGTCAAGCTGGGCGCGGCGGCGAAGTTTTTCCGCAAGCTGCCCGAAGACGACATCATGGTGCTGCGCGCCGCGCACATGGACGAGCTCAAGCAGCGCTGCAAGGACGAGCCTGTCGCCGTGATCCTGACCGTGCTGAAGGGCCACAACAACAAGAGCACGCTCAAGCGCATCAAGGCCGAGCTGGTGCCGATGGTGATCGAGTCGAAAGGCTGGTCGAAGTGGTGGACCGGCACCCGCAAGGAACTCGCCCAGCACCAGTACATCAAGCTCGGCACCGGCACCAACCCGACGATCGACCGGCTGGTGACGGCCATGACGCTCGAGGACGAAACCCGCGAGCGCTTCGACAACGCCATCCGCATGACCCAGAAGCTCGACATCCTGCGCCGCTACCTGCGCGATTCCGCCAGCAGCGATGCGCGCAAGGAACTGCTCCAGCACGTGGTCAACGACCTCAAGGAAGACGTGCAGCGCGAGGCCGACCTCGACGAGAAGCCGCGCAACGGCGGCACCCTCGCCGGCGAGCGCATCCTGGTGCACTACCTGTCGCAGGACCTCAAGAAGGCCGAGAAGGAAATCGAAGTCGACCTCGGCTATGACGTCGACGAGTTGATCAAGAGCGGTGAGGACATGCTGAACCGCCTCGAGGAAGTCCGCGATGCCGACTTCGAGTGGCGCGCCCTCGAGCGCCACGCCGAGCTGAACGAAGGCAACTGGGCCAAGACCCTCGCCAATGCGATGCTCAAGAGCGTCCCGTCACTGTGGGACAACATCGCCAAGAAGCTGATGGAAAACGACCACCACGCCGAACTGCGCAGGGTGCTCGACGAGGTGAACGCCAACGGCGAGCAGTACCCGCTTCAGACGCTCTGGTTCGCGCGACGCGGCATCCTTGGCAGCGACCTGCCGGACGGGTTCGAGGTCGCGCCCGCGAACGAGTTGTTCAGCAAGTTGCTGTGGACGATCAACAAGGTTCTCACCCGCATCGAGCGCGGAGAAACGGCGCTGAAGGAAGTGCTGGCCAGCCTGCGCAGCTCGATGACCGAGCGCAACTCGCGCCTGATGACGACCGCGCTGGAAGGGCTCAACGAAGACCGTGCCGCCCACCTGCTGCACGAAGTTGAACGCTGTCGCGGGCTCAGCGATATCCACCAGACTTCGCTGCGCGAACTGATCCTGAAGACCTTCCCGGCGCTGCAGGCCAAGGCCGCCTTGACCGCAGCGGACATGCACGAGGAAGAGGGCAGCGGCGAAATCCTCGCCACCGAGGCCGGTCTGCGCAAACGCCAGGGCGAACTCAAGCACATCCAGGAAGAGGAATTGCCGGACGTCGCCAAGCAGATCGGCGAGGCGCTGGCCATGGGCGACGTTTCCGAAAACGCCGAACTGGACGCCGCGCGCGAGCGCGAAAGCCGCCTCAAGGAAGCCGCCAAGGAGATCATGGACGAGCTCAAGCGCGTCAAGGTGATCGACCCGGCCACAGTCGATGCGAGCGCGGCCGGCTTCGGCACCAAGGTGACGCTCAAGCGCGAGGACGGCAAGACCAAGATTTACACCATCCTCGGCCGCTACGAAGCCGACCACGAAAACTTCATCATCAGCAACGAAAGCCCGATCGCGCAGGGCATTCTCGGCAAGAAGCCGGGCGATGTCGCCAGCGTCGAAACACCGGAAGGTGCGGTGCAGTACGAAGTCATCAGCGTGGACCGCGCGGAATAACTCACTGCGTATCCGCAAACACGGACAGGCCCGCGCCTGTCCGTGCTGCTTTTTTCGAACCGTTCGCACCGATTGCGGCAGTCAGGGTTAAATAGGGTATGCGCTGCTTGCCGCGCGTTGACCCAAGCCGTGAAAGCTTGGATACTTGCGGGAAACAGAATGCATGCGCCGCGACGGCTTGTATGCCGCCGTGGTGTTGTTCACGCATTCGGAGATTGGTGCGTGCCACGTTTGCTGGTTGAAAAAGGTCCCGATCGCGGGAAGTCCGTCACGGTTGCCGTGGGCGGGCAGCTCATTGCCGGTCGCGATAAGGAAGCGAACCTCCAACTCTCCGACACCATGGCCTCGCGCCGCCACTTCATGATCGCTAGCAAGGGCAGCGTCTTCGGGCTCAAGGATCTCAACTCGGCCAACGGGACGCTCGTCAACGGGCGCCAGGCCGAGGGCGCCCACCGCCTGCAGTACGGCGACAGCATCCAGATCGGCGAAACGCTGATCTCGTGGCTGGCCGACGAGACTTCCGACAAGCACGGCGGACTGATCGGGCAGCAGATCGGCGGTTACCGCATCGAGGAACGCCTCGGGCGCGGCGCCATGGGTACGGTGTACCAGGCCACGCAGCTCAGTCTGGGACGTACCGTCGCGCTGAAGGTGCTGAGCCAGGACCTGGTGAAGGACGAGAAATTCTGCGAGATGTTCGTGAAGGAAGCGCGCGCCGCGGGCAGCCTGAACCATCCCAACATCATCCAGGTCTACGACGTCGGCGACGAAGGCGGGCAGTACTTCTTCAGCATGGAGTATGCCGCCAAGGGCAGCGTGCTTGAGGAGCTTTCGTCGGTGAAGGCCATCCCGATGTCGCGGGCCGTGCGCATCATCCGCGACGCCTGCGCCGCGCTCGATTACGCCGAACGCAAGGGGCTGGTCCACCGCGACATCAAGCCGGACAACCTGATGGTCACCGAGGACGACACCGTCAAGCTCGGCGACCTCGGGCTCGCCATGAGCACGCAGGAACTCCAGGCCGAACAGGACGGCGTGTTCGGCACGCCGCACTACATCGCACCCGAGCAGGCGATGGGCAAGCCGATCGACCACCGGGCCGACATCTACGCGCTGGGCGCGACCTTCTACCGCATGCTGACGGGGCGCACGCTGTTCAGTGGCTCGACCGTCAAGGAGATCCTCAAGAAGCAGGTGCGCGAGCCGCACACGCCGATTACCGAACACATGCCGGATTGCCCGCAGGCGATTGCGCGCATCATTGATCGCATGCTGGTCAAGAATCCGGCCGAGCGTTACCAGCACGCCAGCGAGATCGCGACCGACCTCGGCGATTGGGAAAACCTGGCCGCGCGCAAGGCGAACTCGACGGGCGTGGCTTTCGGCGATTCGCCGGCGGGGCTTACGCCGGAGCAATCGCAGCAACTGGCGGTGATCAACGCGAACAAGAAACTGCTGATTGCCGGGATTGTCGCCCTGGTTGCGATCCTGGCGGCAGCCTTTTCCGTCTACTGGTTCGTGATCCGGGACACTTCGGCGCCGCCGCCGGTCAACAACGGCACATCCAGCGTCAACACCGGTTCCAATGCATCGGCCAACAACGCGGAAGATTCAGGCCTGTCGCAGGAAGAACAGGCAGCCAACGACGCCATCAAGGATGCCTTGAGCGTGTCGAACTATCAGGTCGAGAACGAGAGCTCAAACAAACGCTTCGCCGAGGCTGTGGCGCGCATCGAGAACGCCATTGCCCAGAACCCCAAGGCATCACCGGAAGTCATTCAGGGCGCGAAAGATCGCATCCAGCAGATCCGGGACCTCGAGGACCAACTCACCAAGGGGGCGCTCGAAGTCGCGTCGGAGTGGCAGGAACAACGGCGCCAGGCGGAGGCGAAGATCCCCGAGTGGAAGTACAAGGCTGCCAGTGAACTGGTCAGTTCGTTCATCCAGAAGTACGAGAAATCCGAAAACGAAGAGATCCAGAAGGTCGTCAAGACCGCACGTGATTACTTCAACGACACTTTGCCCGCCAGCGTCAGGGCGCACCAGGAGACCTTCGAGAAGACCGAAGACCGCAACATGAGCGACGCCGAGGCGCTCGAGCCGGCCATGGAGGTGGCGACCGTACAGGGCATCCTCGATCGTGTGCGCGATGCCGAGCAGGCATGCGACGAAACCAGCAACAAGGAACGCCTCCGCAAGATGGCCGCCGGCATCGAAAGCAAGCTGAAAATCATCAAGCGTCAGGCCGAACGCGCCGAGCAGGAAGCCCTGCGCGAGGCCTTCAACAAGGCAAGCGCGTCGCTTGACGGCATGTTCGAGCGTTGCCGCCAGGATATCGCGAAGGGCGATTTCAAGAACGTCAGCAAGCGCATCACCGACTGGAAGCTAAGCAACGAAGACTTCATCGAGTACCAGGACCGCGAGCAGTTCAAGGGCATCGTGGACGACCTGCAACGCCGCGAGGACCAGCTCAAGCTTGAGCATGCCTCGCTGCAGAAGCTGCGCAGTGCGCTGCCCAGCCCCATCGACATTCGCAAGATCGTCAAGGCGGCCCCGTGGCCTGCGGAAGTTGCAAAGTTCCTGGGCGGCGTGGACTACCTGATCAGCCTGGATGTCCAGTCCGATCTCGAGGCCGTGCAGTGGACGGTGTTGATCAACGACGGCAAAGGCCAGAACGCGCGCACGCTGACCGCAGCCGAGTTCGATACGCGCGAAAAACGCCTCGCCATCTGCCAGGCCGTCGCGCACCTGCTGGCCCACGGCGAAGGCTGCATGGACGACTTGATGAAGCCGGCGATTGGCGGCGGGCAGCCGGCACTGGTCGGTGTCTTTGCCTGGATGGCCGAGATGGAAGCCTACGAGCCGGCCTATGAAATGATCAAATACGCGTGGGATCACACCGCGCAGAACGACCCGCAACGCCCCGTGATGCGTGAATACTACGCCTGGGGCCTGCTGGGCAAGGCTAACGCGCTTGCCGCCAGCGGTGACCGATCGACGGCGGAGAGCCTGATTCGCGAGCTTGAGCGCAATTTCGCCGACACGCGCGCCAACCAGGGGCGCAAGTAACCCCTGTGTCCACGAACGATTGGAGTCGATACCGGTAGCAATCAGCCCCCTATCAGTGATAATCGAACACTGACTGTTTCCTGATGCGCCGGCCTGCCCGTGGACATCACGACCGCCATCATCTTCCTCGGTATCCTTACCCTGTCCGGGTTGTTTTCCGGCACGGAGACTGCCGTCACGGCCGTCTCTAACGTCACGCTGGTCCGACTGGCGGACGCCGGCAACCGCCCCGCCCGCCTGTTGCAGAAGATGCTGCAGGAAAAGGGGCGCGTGATTGCCGCGCTGCTGGTCGCCAACAACATCGTGAACGTGATCCTTGCCGTCTATGCGACCGTCGTGTTCGACGGGTTGCTGCGGGACGGCGCCTGGATGCCGCCGTGGGCCGCGCCGATCGTGGCCTCGATCTGCTCGGTGACTTTCCTGCTGGTGTTCGGCGAGGTGCTGCCGAAATCGGTGGCCGTTACTTTCCGCAACCAGTGGGCGCTGGCGGCGGCCTATTTCGTGTTCGGGCTGATGCTAGCGACGAAGCCGGTTACCTGGATCCTGATTCAGTTCAGCAACGGCATCATGCGCCTGATGGGCCGGCGTCCCGGCGAAGAGGATATTTTCGACGTGCACGAGATTCACACCGTCGCCCACATGGGCGAGCAGATGGGCGTGATCGACAGCATGGAGAAACAACTGATCCAGCGCGCCGCCCACCTGAACGATACGCGCGTTCGCGAAATCATGATACCGCGCACGGACATCCAGGGGCTCGACATCAACACGCCGCTGGAGGACATACGGGCGATGTTCCAGAAGACGCCGTTTTCGCGCATCCCGGTCTATCGCGGCGACCTCGACGACATCGTCGGCATCCTGAATTTCAAAGAGTTCCTGCGCCACGACCCGTCGCGGCAGCGCGGCTTCGACCTGATGGCCTTCCTTCACAAGCCGCTGTTCGTGCCCGAGTCCATGTTCATCGGCGACCTGCTGAACGAAATGCGCAGCAAGCGCACCCACCTGTCCATCGTGCTGGACGAATACGGCGGCACGGCCGGGCTGACCACGCTGGAAGACGTGGTCGAGATGCTGGTCGGGCGCATTGAGGACGAGTACGACGTGCTGACGACGCCCATTGAGCAATTGGGCGAAAACACCTGGGAAGTCGACGGGCGCATGACCGACGAGCGCCTGGTGGCCCGCCTGGGGCTGCAACTGGCGCCGGAGAGCCTGGAAGGCTTCGATACCGTGGCCGGGCTGGCCCTCAAAGCATTCGGGAATATTCCGTCAGAAGGTGACACAACCACGTATCATGGATTGGAAATCACGGCAACGCGCGTGAAGGGTCACCGCGTGCGACGCGTCAAGATCAGGCGGATGACGCCCGAAGAGATCGAGGCGCAGGCCGCCCAGCCGCCGGCCCCGGGCGCCAGCGGGCGCCGCCGCACGACGCGCGTCATTAAGGCCGAGCAGAACGAAACGGTTCGCAAGGCGATGGACCAGGCTGAACTGGTCGCCGAAGAGGACAGGAAGCAGGAGTAACCATGCGCTATACGCTGATGATTCTCATGCTTGGGCTGTGCAGTGCGCCGTTGCTTGCGCAGACACCGCCCGCGGGCATCCCCGAGACGCCCGACCCGACAGCCGAAAAGGAATCGTTCGTCATCCAGCCCGCTGCAGTCGAGCCGGGCGCCCAAGCTGTGGCGCTGCGCTTTGTCTCGAACACACCGGCCGGGCTGTCCAGCAGCAGCAGCAAGCCGCCGGCCGTGACGTTCGGCGCGGGCGTTACGCTGATCCCCGGCAGCTTCCAGTTGCTGAACCAGAATGAAGCCCAGTGCACCGTGAACGTCGACAACGAGGTCGCGGGCACGGTGGAAGTGAAGATCGAACTGTTTTCGGTGAACGGCACCTCCACGCTGAAGACGTTGCGCGCGACGCTCGGCATCAAGGGCACGACCGCGGTCAGCGGCTCGCAGGCCCAGGTCGGCGCCGAGAGCGTGCTGCTGGTGCGGGCGAACAGCGCCGATCCCCAGCCCGCGGGGGTTATCCTGATCAAGGGCAAGGTGGCCGGCAGCGTGACCGTGACCGCGCCGACCGGCTGCAACTTCTCGGAAATCCCCACGGCGAGCATCGATAACGGCGACATCAACTCGCCGGCGCTGGCGCAGACCAACACCCAGTTCACGTTTTCGATCGGCAACGCGGCACTGAACGACGTCGCCGTGCGGATTGAGGGCATCAAGTATAACACCCAGTACTTCGCGCTTGCGGGCGGCGTCGAGGGCGAGCTCGCCTGTGAAATCACCGGCGCGGCGCTGTCGAACCAGACCGCCCTCGTCGTCAACGCCTTCACCGCGAAGACGACGATTGAGGGCAGCAACGACAACACGGAATCCACAACGCCTGCCGCCGACACCGGCAGCGAAACCAGCGCCAGCACCGATCCCGAAAGCACAAGCAATCCGGTATCCGTCAATAATCCGACGTCGGCGGGTTCGCGGCCCCTTGAGACCAGCAACCGGAGCAATCGCAACAACCGCAACCGAACGGGTAACACCGGCCGAAGCGGAACCATCAAACGCGCCAATACGACGGCACGCCCGCCCAGCCCGGCGCCTGCGACCGGCCGGCCGGCCGGCTTGCGCAACAACAACTCGCGCCCGAACACCAGGCCGAACGTCGGCTCGCCCGCCCCGAACAGCGGCGGCGGCGCTTCGAGCGCGGGGGGCACCGGCGGCGCCATGACAGGCACAGGCTACGGCAGCGAAGAAACGCGCCCCCGCAAGGAAACCGAGGGCACCATCCAGGTGAAGAAGAAGCCCAAGAAGCTTCAGGTTTCGCCGGGGCTGCACTTCTGCGACAAGGACTTCAAGCCGGTCACCGCGCTGGTGCTGGACAAGGCTGTTTCGGGTGAAGCCGGCGGGCGAGTCTGGATCGTTCTCAAACTAGAGAAGGACAAGCACCCCGACAAGGTCGAAACGGTGACCGTGAAGCTGTCGGTCAACGGCACGACGCGCGAGTTGGTGCTCACCGAAACAGGCAAGCACACCGGCGAATTCCGCTGCGGCAAGGACGGTATTCTTGTTGTCGCCAGCGAGAACCCGGACAGCAACGCCGAAGAAAAAGATGCCGAGCCTCCCAAGCCCCGCTTCACAGGCCTCGGGAACTAGCCCGACTGTTCCGTAAAGCCCCCGCCCGAGCGGGGGCTTTTTCCTGCACGATTATCCAGTTTTCCGCGCCACCTTTTGCGTCCCTCAGGTGCTAAGGCGATGATGGACGCGCTGATGACAAAAGAAGACACCCTGATCCGCCTGATGACCGAGCACCAGGCCGACGTCTGGCGCTATCTGCGCTTCCTCGGCGCGGAGCCGGCCACGGCTGACGACCTGGTGCAGGAAGCTTTCATCGAACTGTACCGCAATCCCATCGAAGAGATCAGCCGCAACCACACCGCCGCCTGGCTGCGCACGGTCGCGCGAAATACGTTTTTGAACCGCCGCCGCCGTGAAAGGCGCGAGGTCTCGGTCGAGCTGCTGGACCAGGCGGAGGCGATCTGGCTGCGGCTTACGCCGACGGAGAACTCCGACGACCGCCTGGAAGCACTCGAGCGCTGCCTCGGCAAACTCAGTGAGCGCGCCCGCCGCGCCGTGGAGCTGCGCTACGAACAAGCCATGAAAGAGGCTGAGGTGGGGGAAGCACTCGAAACCAGCGCCGAGGCCGCCAAGGCGCTACTGAAACGCACGCGCAATCAGTTGCGCGAATGCATCGAAGGGCAGGTGAGCCAGTGACCACCGCCGAACAACTGATCGAGACCGACCTGACCGAGCTGCTGGGCGGCCGGACCCCACCCGACCTGATCGCCCGAACACTGGAGCGCATCGAGCGCGGTGAAACAGGAGCGCGAAGCGCAAGCGAGCGTGGGGGAACGACGTCTGAGTCATCCAACAAACTCACGCCGGCAGGTCGCCTGCTTTCACTTCGCCGCCTCGCCGTTGCCGCCTGCGCGCTGCTTGCGCTTGGGCTGATGACGTGGGTGTTGTGGCCGCAATCCCTGCCCGAATCGGTCACGCCCACGACGCAGGCAAGCTACCGCGTCAAGCAAGACCACATCGAACTCAAATCAGGCTGGCTCCTGCTGACCGACGGTGCGCCCGAGGTGCGCGTTGACAACGGCCGTGTCAACGACGTGCGCGGGCGCGCTGTGGTGGGAGCCGGCATCCCGAGCGCGGAAGCGCTGGACGCGCTCGCGGATGAACTGAACCTCAGCGACACGGAGAAGGAAATGTTGAAGTTGCCAAAACGCTGGCTCACGGCCGGGGGCCTTGCGCTCTGCTTACTTACCGGCCAGGCGGTGCTGAATGACCAATTGGTGCAGGCCGATGATCTGCCGGCACCGCAAGTCAATGAAGACAAGACGGACCTGCCTGTGCCGGAAGATGTGGATGGAGTGAAGAAGCTGTTCTCACAGGTCGAGTCGATTGAGTTGCGTGGTTTGAAACAGGATGGGTCATACAGCGGCTGGCTTCTGGTTGAGGGTGATGCTGCCACGAAACTAGGCAGCGAGTTCGGCGCCGCAATCGCGGAACACCCGAGGGCGGAGGCAGACTGGGATTTCGAGAACGAATTCTGGCTCACGTTGAAGAGCGGAACGCTGATCAAGGCGGCGGTGTACAACTACGGCGAACTCGTAGATATCAGGTTGCCTGACTGGGACCGCTTTGAGGAGTACACCTGTGCGGCCACGCTGCGTGATGCGATCAAGCCCTGGGTTGAGAAAGCGAAACAGATCGACCGCTATCCGGTGCGCGACCTGCCCGCCATGCGCCGCAGCATGAGCAAAGCAGTGAAGGTCGCGTTTCGCGATACGTACGATGAAGGAAACGAGCGCAGCGGGGAAATCACGGATCCGGTCGTCGTTGCGCGGCTGGCCGAACTGGTTTGGCCGGACGATGTTGGTTACAGCGAGTCTATCGACTACGGCCGCGACATTTTCGAGCTGACCTTCGAGATGTCGAACGGAGAACACATTCGTGTCCGGGTGGCCGATACCGGCGTCATGCACGTCCACAACGGCGGCGCCTTGCTGCAGGAAAATGAAATCGCCGGCAATGCGAGCATCCAGGGCATCCACAAGCTGCTGGCGGAAGTCAGCGTTGCGGATACCGGCTTCTGCGTGCTGCGCGAATGGACCGGCGCGCACAGCGAGATCACGAAGGCGCGCACGCAGTTCATCACGGACGCCGATACCTGGGCGAGCGTCTGGCAGGAACACACCATCAACCCGATGGACGACCCGGTAAACCCGCCGAAGCTGCCCGACGTGGACTTCGAGAGCGAGGTGGTGCTTTGCGTCTTTGGTGGTGCCGGCTCGAACAGCAAGGGCTACTTCGTGCAGGAGATCCTTCACGGCGCCGCATACAAAGTCATCCGCGTCGACGAGCATACCTACCAAACCGACAGTGGCGCCGATGAGGTAACACCTTACGGAATCTTCGTGCTACCGCGCACGGGCGCAAACATTGTCGTCGAAGAAAACGTCCAACACTTGCTGAATCACCATCCGCTCTGGAGACAGACGGGCAGCCTGACACAGGCCGGCAGTGGCCCCGCCGCGGAGACACTGTGGAGACCAACTTACACCACCGCAGGTGTCGGCGGCGATGAGTACGACGGCCTGTATTTCATCAGCGATCAGGACGACTGGCGCGAATACACCCAGGACCTCGGTCCCGTGGACGCACTCTGGCCACGGCCGGACTTCGGCAAAGTGTTTGCCGTGCTGGTGCTGGGCGAGCGCATGAAAGGTTCCTCAGACAAGATCAAGCTCACTCCGCTGGGCTTCTCCGACAAGCAGGCCGTGCTGCGACTGGAGCGACCCACCACGACCACACAGGATGATGACCTGCTAGAGAACATCTACGCCGTCTGGCTGATGCCGCGGGCGGGGCGGGAGCCGGTCATCGAGGTCGAGCCCGAAAAGAAAGGGCTGTGGCAGGAAGCAATCGTGGTCGGCGACTACCAGACCGGGCCAGGCATTCTGGACTATCGCACCGGATTCGACGGCGGACCGAAAGACGCTTCCTGCCTGCTGGTCAACAGCCAGGAGGATTTCGAAGCGGCGACGAAGAACGTGAAGACGGGGCAGTTGCCGTCCGGCTGGGTGGACTGGAAAAATGAAACCCTGCTGGTGATTTTCCCCGGAGAACGCCGGATAGACGCGGGGCTGGTGCCGAGCGAAAGCTCGAACATGATCAGCTTCGTCGTCTACACCATGCTGAAGACCAAGGGCGAAGACACGCCGCTGCGGCAGCCGTGGCTTCTGATCAAGCTGCGTAAGACGACGGAACTGGTTGTGTACGAGAGCGATACAAGCAACGTCGGTCAGGCGCCGTATTCGGGCGAGCACATGCACAAGGTTGCCCAGTTTTCGAAATAGCGCTGGACCGTCCGCCGGTTCTAGCGCGGCGGGGGCGGTGTGTCTTCGTGGATGCCGATCCACTCGTCCGCCAAATGCGCGTCGTGGAAGAGCAGCCAGCTTCGGTTGGCCACTTTCGCGGCGCGCATCTGCTTGACGATCTCGGGAATCGCCTTGTTCAAGTCCGTCAGCGCGAGGTCGAGGTAGCTGTACTTCTTGCCGGTTCCGGTGCCGACCACCACGCCCAGCTCGGCCGCCACCAGCGCCTCGTTGATCGAGTCTTCGACCACTTTGCGCTCGTCCATGCGCTGTGCGATCTTGCGCCCCTCGCCGTCGAATTTCAGGAAGCAGAAGGTCTCGCCCGCGCGCGAATAACGCCTCGAGTCGAAACTCTGGCCGAGTTGCGCGCAGGCGCTCATGGAATCCAGCGCGCTGCTGCCCATGATCAGGTCCTGCTGGCGCGGGTACTCGTCCTTCTTGGGCGGGCTGAGGCGCCACAGGCTCCATTGCAGGCGGTCCACGTTGAGTACCAGCGGTGTCTTGAACAGCGTATCGTCGATCACTTCCACCTGCGCGAACACCAGCTTGTGCAGGTCGCTCAGAGGTCCCCAGCCGCTTCCGTCCTCGCGGCTTGACACGTCAATGCGCCCGATCCAGCGCGCGAACGATTCCTCGCCCAGCAGCGCCTCGGCGGCGATGGCGGCCTGCACGCCGGCCAGTTCACGGTCGATGGCCTCGGGCAGGTAAAACTTCAGTGCCACACGGTTCATGTCGTCGGTTTCGGCGCAGACCTCGCACTTGCCCAACTCGACGTCGGTTTCCGCCTCGACCGCTGCCAGCGCCACGTTGGGCGGCTCGGGCGGGCGGGCGTGGAAGAACTCCCAGCCGGGCAGCTCCGGCGCGCGGGCGATGATGGCGTCGGCCAGCGGGCGCAGCGCCAGGTTGTGCTCCGGCGTGATTACCAGTCGGTCGCCGTCGCCATTCAAGGCCGGCCCGAACTCCCAGCCGAGGCGCTGGTCGATTTGCTCGATGCTGGCGCGCATGAAGCCGGGGATGTCGAACTCGGAGTCGTCGTGGAAGGAATCTCGGATCTCGTCGGCGCGCTCGGCAAAGGCCTGCCACCAGCGCTCGATGCGCGAGACCACGGCGCTGCGTGCCGCGTTTTCTTCCTTGTCGTTCGGGTCAGGGTAAAGCCAGCGCATCGGCGCAACTTAGCGGTCCAGGCGCGCCGGTCCAGATAGGGGATTTAAGCGAAGCGTGGTCTCGGGAAGGGTTGTCGGTTTCCGAATGTTATACTGCGAGTGCGGGAGACTCACATGCTTTGACTGATTGAAAGCGGCGTCCGTTGGACGGTTCGCAAAATGACCGGCTCAAAGAAGACCGGCGACTACTGCTGGTCGATCTTCACGGGCAACTGCACGGCGGCGCCCTGGTACCTCGGCGGACAGCCGCTGCCGCAATCCCAGGCCAAACCGAAGGACCCCGCGCCCGAAGACTCCGGCGAATTCGAAACACCCAAATCCTGACTTCAGCCTCGCGCAGAGGACACAGAGCCCGCAGAGTGTTGCAATTCTCTGCGAACTCTGTGTCCTCTGTGCGGAGACTGATCTGGAGCATACATGGCTTTGAAAATCGCACTCAATGGCGCGGGCGGGCGCATGGGGCGCCGCATTGCGGACCTGGCGGCGAACGCCGGGCATGAAATCGTCGCGCCCATCGACCACAAGTTCATCGGCGAGCCGTTTGGCAGCGTGATCAACGACCACCGTTTCCGCAGCGAAGTCGCCAGCGAGTACAACGGTGGCGCGGACGTGCTGGTCGATTTCAGCCTGCCGGAAGGCTTTCGCGCGCGCCTGGCCGAGTGTTTGAAACACGGCACGCCGCTCGTCTCCGGCACCACCGGGCTGACCGCCGACGACTTCGCCGGGCTGGACGAAGCCGCCAAGACTATCCCCGTGCTCTGGGCGCCGAACATGAGCGTCGGCGTGAACCTGCTGTTCGCGCTGGCGAAGCAGGCGGCCGCGAGCCTGCCCGAAACTTACGACATCGAGATCGTCGAGATGCACCACCGCCGGAAGGTGGACGCGCCCAGCGGCACGGCGCTTGGGTTGCTGAAGGCGGTCTGCGCGGGCAACGGAAGAAATCCCACCGAAGTCGTCAAGCACGGACGCGAAGGGCACACGGGCGAGCGCACGCGCAAAGAGATCGGCATGCACACCCTGCGCGGCGGCGACGTGGTGGGTGACCACACAGTTGTCTTCGCGACCGAGGGCGAGCGAATCGAACTCACCCACAAGGCAAGCAGCCGTGACACTTTCGCCGCCGGCGCCGTGCGCGCCGCCGAGTGGCTTGCCGGCAAGAAACCCGGGGTGTACGGCATGCACGAAGTGCTCGGGTTGCCCGGTTAAAGAAAGCGGCCCGGCCAATGGCCGGGCCTTTTGGGGAGACCTTCTCCCTAGGTACCGAAATCCTCGTCGTCGTCAGGTCCGGCCAGCACGCCGCCGTGAGTGGTGCGGTGCGGGTTCTTGGGCGGGGCCTTGCGGGTCATCTTGTCGTCTTCTTCTTCGTCGGTCTTTTCCGCGACGCGCTTGGTCAACTTGCCGCTGATCTTGCCCGTGGTGGCGCGACCGGAAGTACCGATTACCACCGGACCAATCAGGTTGACGATGCGCTCGACGAGCGTCTCGACGTCGAAAGGTTTGCTGACGAAATCATCGGCGCCCGCATCGAGCAGCGCGTCGATCTTTGCCTGGTCTTTGTCCGAGCTGATGCCGACCACGGCCGTGTCGCGCAGTTTCGGAAGACTGCGGACGGAACGGCAAACGCTGGCGCCGGTCATGTCCGCGCCGATTTCGAGTTCGACCAGCACGACGTTCGGGGCGAACTTGCCGAGCAGGTAGCCGGCCTGGAACGGGTCGCGGGCGGCCTCGACCTGGTACTCGTAGTCGCGCAGCGACTTGGCGAGGGTGGCCGCAAACTTCGGGTCGGGGTCGAGGATCAGCGCGCGGTTGTTGCGCGAGATCAGCGACGTGGTGGGCAGGCTGCGCCGATGACAGAAATCATCGAGGTCTTCCTGCGAGATACGCGCGTGGCCACCGGGCGTCCGGTGGATCTTCAGCAAGCCCTTGCGAATGGCGCCGATAATCGTGTTTCGGTGCACATTGCAGACTTTGGCGACTTCACTCGTGGTGTAATACTTGGTCACGGCCCGCTACTCCGCGGAGATGATAGAAACCCGGATGCCAATCAATCGTGTAAGTAACGATTGTATTGTTATTTGCTGCGTAAGTCGATGCCTAAGGCCAGCCAAACTGAGTGCCCGGTAGCAAATATGGGCAATACGTTCGATACGTAACCTTTGTGGAAACCACCACTTACGAATGTTGCAAAGTCGGCGCTGCGTGGAGGTTGGGGCGTGGTCGGAGCTGTTGATGAGGCGATTTGAAACTCACTTGCACATCCTGCACTGTACCCCGTAACAGTCATCCGGGCAAATTGCATCCACGAATTTGTGCATTTTTGTCATTCGCGCGCGAGGTCCTTCAGGCGCAGAAGTTCCGCCAAGGCCTGTTCGGGTGTGATGCTGGAAGTGTCCAGCTCGGATAGCGCTTTCAGGGCCTTGTTTTCAGCCACTGAGAACAGGCTCAGTTGCACCTGCTTCGGACGCTTCAGTTTGGGGCCGCCCGCAGGGTCGCCCTTGAGCGCCTTGCCGGACAGCACCGGGCTGTCGGCCTCCAACTTGGCGAGTATGGCCTGCGCGCGGACTACCACCTCCCCGGGTATGCCGGCCAGCTTCGCCACGTGAATGCCGTAGCTGCGGTCGGCCCCGCCTTCGCTGATCTGGTGCAGGAAGATCAGTTCGTCGTTCCACTCGCGCACCACGACGTTCAGGTTCGCCACGCCGTCGAACTGCAGGGCCAACTGCGTCAACTCGTGGTAATGCGTGGCGAAGAACGTGCGCGCTTTCAGCTTCTTCAGCAGGTACTCGCTGACGGCCCAGGCGATACTGACACCGTCAAATGTACTCGTCCCGCGCCCGACTTCATCCAGCACGATGAGTGACCGCGCGGTCGCATGGTTCAGGATGTTTGCGGTCTCCGCCATCTCGACCATGAAAGTGCTCTGGCCTTTGCCGATGTCGTCGGCGCTTCCCAGCCGCGTGAAAATGCGGTCCACGGCGCCGATCACCGCCTGCTTGGCGGGCACGAAGCTGCCCGCCTGCGCCAGCATCACGCACAGCGCGACGGTGCGCACGTAGGTGCTCTTGCCCGCCATGTTTGGCCCCGTAACGACAGCCATGGCGGCGTCTTCGAGGATCGCGTCGTTGGGCACGCACTTGCCGGGGTCGAGCGACTGTTCCAGCACCGGGTGGCGAGCCTGCACCAACCGCAGCGTGGTCGAGTCGTCAATTACCGGCCTGCACCAGCCGCGGTCGTGCGCCACCAGCGCCAGCCCGGCCAGCGCGTCCACCAGTGCAACCAGGCGCGCCGTCGCCAGCAGGCGGGTTGTGTGGCTGGTCAATTCCTCGCGCAGGTCGCCGAAGAGCTGGCTTTCGAGTGCCAGGATGCGCTTTTCGGCGTTTAGGATGCGCGATTCGTAGTCCTTCAGTTCCGGCGTGATGTAGCGCTCGGCGGCCTTGAGCGTCTGTTTGCGGATGTAGTGGTCGGGCACCTTGTCGGCATGGGCGTGAGTGACCTCGATGTAGTAGCCGAACACGTTGTTGAAGCCGACCTTCAGTGAAGGAATGCCGCTGCGCTCGGCCTCCTGCTCCTGGAATTTCGCCATCCACGACTTGCCGTCGCGTCCCAGCGCACGCAACTCGTCCAACTCTTCGTTGACGCCCGGCTTGATCACGCTGCCGTCCTTGATGGCGGCCGGCGGATCGTCGCCGAGCCGGTCCTCAAGCAATTCGCGCAGGTCGGTCAGCGCATCCAACTGCTCGCCGGCGTAGGACAGCAGTGTGCTTTCCGTGCCGCTGAGGGCGCTGCGCAGCAGCGGCAGTCTCCGCAAGGCCGCCCGCAGCCCGCCGAGGTCGCGCGGCGTCACGCGCCCCGTGCCGAGGCGACCGGCGAGACGCTCGATGTCAGGCAGGCTTTGCAGTCCTTCGCGCACGAGGTTCAGCCGGCGCGGCGTATGAACCAGCTCGTCCACGGCGGCGTGGCGTGCGTTGACTTTGCGGACGTCGGTCAGCGGGCCCACCAGCCAGGCGCGCAGTTCACGAGCGCCCATGGCGGTGCTCGTACGGTCGACGCAGTCGAGCAGGCTGCCGCTGCGTTTGCCTTCGCGCAGTGTGCGGGTGACTTCGAGGGCGTCCAGCGTCGCGCGGTCGAGCGCCATCACGTCGCGCGGGTTGAAGCGCTCCAAGGATCGTATGTGGGCAATCTTGCCCCGCTGGTTCTCGAACAGGTACAGCAGCAGCGCGCCGGCCGAGGATACCTCGGGGCCCTTTTCGCTCTCGAAGCCGAAGCCCTGCAGGGTGGTGACTCCGAAGTGGCGGTGCAGCTCTGCGGCGGCCCGGACGTTGTCGAAGCTGAAGTCGGCCGCGGCGGTGATACTGGCGCGCACGCCCTGGCGGATCTCGCTGAGTTTCTCGCGGTCGTTGACCCACAGCTTTTCAGGCAGCAGCAGCTCGGCTGGCTCCAGTCGTGCCAGCGCCGCGTGCAGTTGGTTTTCGGGAAGTTCGGTGCAGAGGAACTGGCCCGTGCTCAGTTCAGCCCATGCCAGCCCGCCGTCCTTCTTGCCTTTTGCCGGCAGCCACGCGGCGATGATGCTTGGCTTGCGGGCGTCCAGCAGGGTTTCTTCGAGGACCGTGCCGGGGGTGATGACCCGCGTTACGTCACGCTTGACCAGCCCCTTGGCGCTGGCCGGATCCTCAACCTGTTCGCAGATCACAACGCGCAGACCTGATTCGAGCAGGCGCGGCAGGTGCTGGTCGAGAGCCCTTAGCGGGAAGCCGGCCATGGCGATGGGGTTGCCCTGGCTGTCGTCGCCGCGTGTGGTAAGCGTGATGCCCAGCGTATCGGCGAGCAGTTTGGCGTCTTCAAAGAAGGTCTCGAAGAAGTCACCCATCTGGTAAAGCAGCAGCGCGTCCGCGTGGGCATCTTTCAGCTCGCGGTACTGCTTCATCGCCGGTGAGTCTTCACCCTTGCCTGCCATGCGCGGCACGATAGCAGCGGGGCCGGACCGAAACAGACTGTGGACGAGTGTCAGGGCGCTCGACGACGAACGAGCCACACGGCGGGCAGCAGTGCCAGCAGCAGCCAGAGCGTCCAGCCGGTGCTTGCGTTCACGGCGCAGCCTGAGTCTTCGCCCGCGCCGGCGTCCTTGTCGCTGAAGTTGATCGTAGCTGTGGCCGGTGTCAGCCCGCCGCTGTCGGCGACCACGAAGGCTACGCTGCCGGTGTTGTCATAGCTGAAGCTGAAGGTGGCCGTGCCGCCGGCCGTGGCGGCCGTGGTTGGGCCGGTCAGCGTGCCGGTTGCGCCGATCGCGGTGACGCCGAGGTTGTGGCTGCCGCTCGTGACCATCGCGCCCTGCGAATCGACGACCTTGATCGTAAAGCCGAACTGGTCGTTTACGTTCACGCCGGTCGGCGGCGTAGTGGCAAACTCGAGTCGCGTGGGTACGCCGGCCGCTGCGACGGCGATGTCCAACTGCCGTACTTCGCCCGCCGCAAGATTGTTCACCTGGACCACGGCCGTGCCTGTGGCGCCGGCGTCCACCGTGATGGTGTAACTGCCGGGTGTCAGGTTCAGCCGGCACCAGAAGCCGTCTTTGGCGGAAAGCGCGGTGTAGCTCTGGCCGTTGACGGTGATCTTCGCGTCGGTGATCGGCTGGCCTGTGCCGAAATCCTTGATGGTCCCGTACACGATGCCGGTGGTCGGGTTGCTCAGCCACGGCAGGTCGGGGGCGTTTGCCGGCTGCTCGTACGGCGCGCCTGCTGCTGTCAGCGCGCTCCAGAAGTTCAGGCTGTTGGCGCTGCCGTAGCTCCAGGTCTGGTTACCGGGCGCGCCGAAGTTGCGCGCCGCGGTGATTTCATTGATCGTTTCGGTGGCGTCGGAATCGCTGCTGCTGCTCATGCCGGGGTAGATGTGGCGCCCGTTGGATGCTGCCAGCCAGTCCGGCACCAGGTCACTGAAATCGGGCTTGCTGCCGCCGTCCGGCCAGTAGCACTGCGGCGCGATCCAGTCGACGGCGCCCGCCGCGAGCCAGGCTTTCGCGTCCTGGTGGCGCGGCAGACCGTAGTAGTAGCCGGTGCTGTAGCCGCTGTAGGCGCTGGCGTCGTACAGGCCAAGCGGCGCCGCGCTGATCTGCAGCGTCGGGTTCACGCTGTGCACCTGCGCGTATACGTTGCGCAGGAAGCGTGTGAACTGGTCGGCCGTCCAGTCGTCGAAATTCAAACTGTCCGGGTTGGCGCCGCCCGTGCGGCGGGCTTCGCTGGTTGCATCGTGGCTGTAGACCTGCTCCGGGCAGCGGATGCGGTCGAAGTGAATGCCGTCGAGTTGCGGGTAGTTGTTCACTATGTACATGATCTGTTCGCGCAAGTACGCCTCGACCTCCGGATTGCCGGGCGCGAGCCAGTAGTAGCCGTCCACGGGCGCGCTGATCGGGTTGCCCGTCGCGTCGGCGATCAGCCAAGACTGGTGGGTACTGGCAAAGCTCGAAGTACAGACGTGCGTGTTGAAGTAGCAGTGCATCTGCAAGCCCTGCGCGTGGGCGGCATTGATGGCGTACTGCAGCGGGTCGTCGCCCGTGCCGAGCGCGATCAGGCTGCTCAGCGGCTCGTTCGGCGACGGGTACAGCGTCGTGGTGTCGCCGCGCATCTGCACGACCACGGCGTTGTAGTTGCCCGACTTGGCATTGGCCATCACGCTGTCGAGATTCGACTTCCAGGTGGCCGGCGTCGTGCTCGGCCACTCGTAGCGGCTGACCCAAACCCCGCGGAATTCATCGGGACCGTAGATCAGCGTGCCGGCCGGGATGAAACGCACGGCGTCGGCGATCACGACCTGGCCGGTCTGGGCGTCGGTGCTTAGCTCAACGTAGCCCGAGCTGCCGGCGGCGAAATCGAAACTGCCGAGGCTGACCCACTGCCCGCCGCCGCTTTGCTGGTTGATGCGGATCGTGGTGCTGCCGGTGCTGTCGTGGACGGTGTAGGGGGCGTCGTTGGCGCGGTTGCTGCCGGAGCTGTACCAGACCTGCACCTCGTGCATGCCCGCGCTGAGCGTCGGGCGCCACTCGACGATGCCGGTCGGGTTCGAGGTTGCGCCGACGCAGCCCTTGTAAAGGTAGTCGCTGCCGTAGCGTCCCGACGCACTGCTGCCGGTGTTCCATGAGCCCAGTGTGACGCTGAAGCCCGCGTCGACGTTGTCGATTACGA
>JAGQRI010000011.1:0-23550 GCA_020425515.1 Planctomycetota bacterium
GCACAGCGTATCTTCGACAGCTTCGTCTACCGCGGCGAGGCGGACGCGCAGCAGACACGCGAGATGCGCGAGCGGCTCGAACGCGAATCCCCCCGCAACGCCCTGAAACGCGGCCCCGGGGGAACGCTCGACATCGAGTTCCTGCTCGCGCACCTGCAACTCAAGCACGCCGCGCAGATTCCCGCCCTGCGCCAGCCGGACCTGTGGGAAGTGCTTGAGGTCGCGCGCGAGCACGGGCTGGTTGACGAGCGCAGCCACGACGCCATCCAGGGCGCCTACGCATTCCTGCGCCAGGTGGTGAACCGCCTGCAGATTCTCGACGGTGTCTCGCGCCACGAGTTGCCCGAGGGCGACGCGCTGGAAGTGTTCGCCATGCGCATGGGCTACACCGCGGGCGGGGGCATGACGGCGGCGGACCAGTTGATGGAAGAACTCGACTGGCACCGCGGGAACGCGCGTCAGGCCTTTGACCAGTTTGTGGTGTAAACCCTACTCGGCCTTGAAGGTCTCGCCTTCCTTCAACTGCATGGTCTTGCCGTCGGCGAGCTTCAGCGTGGCGATCGCGACTTCGTGCGTCGCGCCGGGGAACTCGAATTCGACCTTCACCGGGCGGCCCGCGAGGTCGGTGATCATCTCCCCGTCCGGGCCGATCAGCGTGTTCGTCACGTTCTCGCGCGACTCAGCCACACCCAGCGTGATCTCCTGCAGCGACGGCCCCAGGCGGAAATCCTCAATCGTGTCCAGGTCTTCGACATAGGCCAGGTCGCCGACGGCGTCGCCCGGCTTCGTCACGAACTGCGCGGAGATGCGCCGCCCGCGACGGAACATCACGATCTCGAACAACGCGCGGTCGTTCGCTCCGCCGAGGAAGGTGATCCGCGACGTGCCCCCCACCGTAATCTCGGACGCCTCCGACATCGCGCTGGTGTTCGCCCCGCGCGCGATCTGGATACGGTACTGGTAGGTCTTGCCCAGCGTGACCTTGTCGTCGACGTAGCGCAGCTCAGATGCCCCCACGCGGGCAACCTCAACGAAATTCGCGCCGCCGAACAACGTGCGATAGATGATCACGGTGTCCGGTTTCGGCTTCGGCGGCAGGCTCCAGGCCAGGTTCACGCTTTCGCCGCCCGCCAGCACCAGCGGCGCTTCCGGCGTCGGGAGATCGGCATCCTGCGCCTGCGTGCCCATCGAAAGCGCGCCGCCGACTGCACCCAGCGCCAGAATCCATGTAAAGATGACAATTCGTAGCCGCATACGCCCGATTGTGGCTTGTCGCGGGCGGCCGGGGAATGCCAAATCCTCTGGCACCAAAGGACGAAGGTTATGGCGCTTGCACGGCTGATCACGCCGGAGGTTGAGGAAATGCTGCGGACCGGTGACTACACCGGCTTCCGCGCGTTGTCTGATCACCTGCACCCGGCCGACATGGCCGAGATCATCGAAAGCGTCCCGAACGAGCGCCTGCTGGTGGCCTTCCTCGCGGTCGCGCGCGAGAACCAGCCGGAAGTCTTTGAATACCTCGACCCAAACACGCAGACGCGCCTGCTGGATGAATTCAAGCCGGACGTGCTGTCGCGCCTGCTGAACGAGCTGTCCGACGACGTCCGCACAGAGCTGCTGGTCGAGCTGCCGGGCCAGGTGACGCGCCGGTTGCTGGAATCGCTCCAGCCCGACGAGCGCAAGCGCGCCATGGCATTGCTCGGCTATCCGCCGGACAGCGCCGGGCGCCTGATGACGCCGCAGTTCCTGCACATCGGCGCCGAAGCCACTGCGGCCGATGTGCTGGCGAAGGTGCGCCGGCTCGCGGACGAGGTCGAAACCGTCTACGTGATCTACGTGATCGACTCGGCCAGCCGACTGATCGGCACCGTCAGCCTGCGCGACGTCGTGGTCGCGAAGGCCGACTCCCGCGTGCACGACTTCATGACCGAGGCCGTCATCCACGTCGACGCCCACGACGACCGCGAAGAAGTGCTGGCCAAGCTGCGCGAATACGACCTTCTGGCCGTCCCGGTGGTGGACTCACAGGACCGGCTGGTCGGCATCGTGACCTTCGACGACCTGTCCGACGTGCACGAAGACGAGGCCACGGAAGACATCCTGAAGATGCACGGCGTCGTGACCGAGCAGGACGACTACTTCACCGCCAGCGTCTTCAAGCGCTACCGCAGCCGCGTGATCTGGCTGGTGGCGCTGGCCGTGGTGGGCACCGGCAGCGTGCTGGTGCAGCAGGCCTACAACCCGATCATCGCGCAACTTTCGCTGTTAGCCGCGTACATCACGCTGCTGACGGCATCCGGCGGCAACGTCGGTACGCAGAGCGCGGGCATTTTGATCCGCGCGGTTTCAACCGACGACATGGACCGCGAGAAGCTGACCAAGATCTTCGTCGGCGAAATCCTGCTGGGCTTCGCGCTGGCGCTGACCATGTCGCTGATCGGCACGGTGCTGGTGCTGGTACGCGGCGCCGACCCGCAGGTGCTGGGCGGCCACCAGGTATGGGAAGTCGCGACGGTCGTCGGCGTGTCGATGTTCCTGGCGGTGCTGACCACCAACACACTGGGCGCCGTGATCCCGATCGTGATGCGCAAAATCAAGGTAGACCCGGCCGTCACCGCCGGCCCGTTCATCACGACGGCCGCGGACATCCTGACCGTGCTGGTCTACTTCAACGTCGCCCAGGCGATCATCCTGCGTTAGCCGAGTTCAACCACGAAAACACCAAAGCACAAAACCCCAAGGCAAATGGAGTTTTGTGCTTTGGTGTTTTCGTGGCCAATGACGCAGTGAGGGACGGTGCCGACCAGCTAGCGCGTCAGGTTCAGGATCAGCGCCGTGACCACTACGTTCAGCAGCGACAGCGGGATCAGCTTCTTCCAGCCGAGGTTCATCAACTGGTCGAAGCGGAAGCGCGGCAGCGTCCAGCGCACCTGGATGTACAGCCACAGGAAGATGCCCACCTTCAGGCAGAAGATGATCGGCCCGGCCAGGCTCGCAAAGAAGCCGTCGGCCGTCGGGTTGATGCCCGGGAACGTCCAGCCGCCCAGGAACAGCAGCACCACCAGGCAGCTCTGGATCACCATGCCGTAGTATTCGCCCAGGAAGAACATGGCGAACTTCATGCTGCCGAACTCGGTGTGGTAGCCGCCGACCAGCTCGGCCTCGGCTTCGGGGAAGTCGAACGGCAGGCGGTTGGACTCGGCGTAGGCGCAGACGGCGAAAATCACAAACGCCAGCGGCTGCCGCAGGATGCCCCAGCCGTGGTCCGCCTGGTTGATCGCCATGTCGCCCAGGTCGAGCGTCCCGTAGGTCATGATCATCGCGAGGATGACCATGAACATCGCGGCCTCGTAGCTGATCAACTGCGCGCCGGCGCGCACGGCGCCGAACAGGCTGTACTTGTTGTTGCTCGCCCAGCCGCCGAGCGAAAGCCCGTGCACCGCCAGGCTCAGGAACGCCAGCGCGAACAGCACGCCGACGCCGAAATCGGCGATCTGGTAGTTGACGAAAAAGCTCTCGTTCGCGCCTTCACCATAGTGGTAGGTGAAGCCGTGGCCGAACGGGATGACCGCAAACGCCAGCGCAATCGGCACGAACACCAGCGCGGGCGCAAGGATGAACAACGCCTTGCTGGCGCGGCGGGGTACGAAGTCTTCCTTCAGGATCAGCTTGAACATGTCCGCCAGCGGCTGCATCAGCCCGAACATGCCCCAACCCGCGAGGGGGCCGAGGATCTTCCAGTTCGGCAGCCCGACCTTGGTGGGGCCGTCACGCAACTGGATCCACGCGGCCATCTTGCGCTCGAGCCAGATCATGCCGGGGATGACCGTCATGATCACGCCGAAGGCAACGATCACCTTGACCGCGTTGAACAGGAACAACAACGCGTGCGGGCTGTCGGTTGTTTCTGCAAGGAACATGCGTGCCTCTTGGTTGCGCGGTTACATTACCCGGGGCAACGTTGGAATCAACGCCCTGTTTAGTGTGACTGAGGCGACACCGTGACCCGCGCCCGGCAATCACTAGACTCGCGCCATGTCCTACAAGGAAGCTATCCGCGCCACCGCCAAACGACTCGGATTCGAGCGCGTGGCGTTCTGCGCCGCCGAGGAATCCCCCCACGCCGCCTACATTGATGATTGGCTGGCAAAGGGACGCCACGGCACGATGGACTGGCTGGCCAAGTACCCGGCCACGCGCAAGGACATCCGCAACCGCTATGAGTGGGCGCGCTCGTTCGTGATGCTGAGCATCGACTACCCGCCCGAGCTGCCCGCCAAGCTGCCGGCCAAGTCCGCGATCCCCAACATCGCCCGCTACGCCCGCGGGGTTGATTACCATGAGAAGTACCAGGGCCGGCTGAAGAAGTTCGAGGACGAAATCCTCAAGCTCGGCGGGCCGGAATGCCGGGCCATGTGGTACCAGGACACCGGCGCGTTCCTCGAGCGCGAGCTGGCGGCCAAGGCCGGGCTGGGCTGGGTCGGCAAGAACACCATGCTGATCGACCCCGCGCGCGGAAGCTGGATGCTGCTGGCATTGGTGGTGACAAGCCTCCAGCTGGAACCGGACGCGCCGATCACGGACCACTGCGGTAACTGCACGCGCTGCCTGGAAGCCTGCCCGACGGACGCGTTCCCGGCCCCCTACCAGCTCGATGCCACGCGCTGCATCAGTTACCTGACCATTGAGCACCGGGGCGCCATCGATGAGTCGTTGCGTGCCGGCGTGGGCGAGTGGCTGTTCGGCTGCGACATCTGCAACGAGGTCTGCCCCTGGAATTCAAAAGCGCCGAAGAAAGCGCCCGAGCTCGACCGCGAGTTCGCCGGGCTGACGCTCGCCCGCATCTTCACCAGCAAGCCCGAGCATCTAATGAAACGCATCGCCGGCACGCCGCTGGAACGCACGGGCGAGGCAGGTTTGAAGCGCAACGCCGCGATCGTCGCCGGGAACATGAAAGACGAATCGTTGCTGCCCAGCCTCGAACAGGCCCTGATGACCGACGACGAAGTGGTGCAGGAGGCCGTGATCTGGGCGCTCAGCCAGTACGGTACCAAGCCCGCAAGAAGCGCCCTAGCCCGCGCGCAGAAGTACGTAGTCAACGACAAACTCCGCGACCGCATCATCGAGGCACTTGGCGGCAGCATTGAGCGCGAAGCGTAGTGGCATGCGCATCCTGCGCATGACCAGTGTCCTTGGCTTCCAGCCAAGGGTGTACACGTGCTGGAAGCACGTGGCACGGAACACGCGCAGGATGCGCGTGCCACTTCCCTACGGGACTTCGAGGATGCGGATGGATTCGTAGCGGATGTTGGCGTCGAGCTGGCCGGGGATGTAACGGTCGTTGAGCCACATCAGGCGAATCGTGTGCGCGCCGCTGAGCTTGCCGAGGTTCAGCCGCCCGATCTGCGCGACCTCGGGGTCGCTGGCGATGTGCAGCGTGCCCTTCTTTTCGCCGTCAACGTAGACGTCCACGTCGAACAGATACTCGTTGTCGAGCGGCAGCGTACCATAGGTGTGGTTGGTGACGCCGAGTAGCAGGTCGCAGCTCACTTCCGTTTCGCCGAATTCGAACGCGTACTCGACCCAATGGTCGTCGTCGAGCGACCACAGCCCCGGCCCTTCGCCGTCATCCTTATGCCAGAGCGCTTCATTCTGCACGGCGTCGTAGTCACGCGGGTTGCGGTGCAGGTCCAGTCCCGGCGTGAGCCGCACTTCCAGTGTGCCGCCCTGCTGGATCTGCTCGTCACCGAGTGTTACCGGATGGAAGCCGGGCGCCTGCACAAACAGTTGCAGCACGCAGTACTCGCACTCGAACAGGTACATGCCGTCTTCCGCAAGCATGTGGCGCGTCTGCATTTCCTCGGGCAACTGCTTCTCGGCGTATGCGTCCTTCAGCTCCTGCCCGTTCAGCCAGATCTCCGTGACGGGCTGTTCGTCCGTCGCGTTGACCACATGCAGCGTCACGCGCGGGCGTTTGAACGTCAGCTCAACCAGTGTGTCGAGCGTGCCGGGCGTGACGCCCAGCTTGCGCGGTGCGTATAGTTCGTGGTTCGCTTCCAGTTGCAGCACCTTGTCCGGAAGCGCCTGAAAGCTGAACCAACCGGTGGAGTCGCTGTAGGCAACCCGTGCTTCGCCGTTGACCGTCACGCTCAGTACAGCACCCTCGATCGGCTGGGCGTCGCCGTCCACGACTGTGCCGGACAAGGTCAGGTAACCGTCGTTGGGAAAGACCATTGGATCGAACGGCTGGCCGACTTCCGGCTGGCTTGCCTCTTCGGGGTCTTGGACGGGGCCGCTGGTGACCTCCGGCTGCTGCCCGATCGTGCATTGACGCGTCAACACCGGCTCGCCGTTGCGGAGCAGCGTCACGTACGGCGGGCTTTCGGGCTTGAGGTAATCCCACGTCCCACGCAGCTTCGCACCCGCGTCGGGCAAGGGCTGCGGCGTGAAGAGGGGCAGGATCTGCTTCGCGCGGCGGGTTTCCCAGCGGCGCGGGTCGAGGCGCCCGGTGGCGGCGACCGTCAGCCCGGGCTCCGGGTTGCTCGCGCTGACCTGCAACTCGTACGGTTCCTCGGGAAGCCAGAACACGCCGATCTCGTTGCTTTCGCCGGCGCGCAGGTTGTCGTACACGGCCGCGTCCAGCACGCGCAAACCGGCGGCATCGGCGCTGATCGCGAACTTCGGATAGTTGCTCGGCCAGCTTTTCGGCACGGGCAGGTTGATATCGAAGAAACCCTTGTCGTCAGTGGTCGCTTCCATCACGACCGGCAGCAGCGGCCCCGACAACCGACTTGTGGCCGGGAAGAAGGTGAAGATGCGCACCCTGGCGCCGCCCGCAGCCTTGTTGTCCAGCAGGCTCATCAGCTTGCCGCGCACGGGCGTCTTGACCATGGCCGGCGGGGTGTAGCCCTCACGCGCCCAGTACTCGGCCCAGACATCGGGCTCGGCCAGTTTGGTCAAATCGAGCGGGATTTCTTCTTCAGCTTCCTCGGCGGCCTTGGGGATGCCGGCCTTCTTGAACCCGCCCTTCGAGAAGCGGCGGGCCGCGGCGGCCTCACGCGGCGTGGGATCGCGGGCGGATTTGGGCAGCCCTTCCGGCTTCGGTGGCGCGGCAGGCTGGCCGGGATTGCCCCCGCCGCCCGGCAACGCCCCCGGCGGTGTATCGCGTTCGCTGTTTCGCCCGGGGCTGTCGGGTGTCGGCTTGCTCGATGGCGGCGAATTCGGCGTGCGCACGCCGGGATCACTGCGGTTGATGGCGTCGCCCGAAAGCGGGCCGGACTCTTCGTCTGACTCGACGTCCTCGTGGCGAGCCTCTTCGCCATCAGCAGTCAGTTGTGCGGTGTCACCCGGGCCGCCTGGCGTCGAATCCAGCGGGCCCGGCGCGCAAGCTGTACCCGGCGCACGGTCTTCGAGGTCGGCCGAAGTTACGTGTGAAGGAGCGTTCGCGCCAAGCACCCACCACGCGCCGCCGATACCGAGCACCATCGCTGCCACAAGCAGAACCAGAAGTCCCCGCCGACCCAAATCGCCTCCGTGGCTTGTTGAAGGATCATCCTATCAGACGAATTCGGCGGGCGACGGTTCCTTACGAAACGGTTTTCCGGCGCAGGACACACGCGCCACCCAGCAGGCAGAGCGCCAGCAGGCCCAGCCAGGAAACACCGCCGCCGGCAGCACATCCGCCGCCGCCCCCGCCTCCACCACCGCCGCTGCTTGAGCCGCCGCCGGCGACGTCAAAGCTGGTGCTGGTCGCGCTGGTCAGGTTGACCGCGCTGAATGTCAGGCTGTAGCCGCTGCCGGCCTGGTTGATTGACAGGTCCGTGAACGTCGCGACGCCGTTGACCGCCTGCACGATCAGCGTGCCGGAAAGCGTGCCGCCGGAGCCGCCGTTCAGGCTCACGGCCACGAAATGCGTCGCGCCGGTCACGAGCTGGTTGGTCGCATCGTGGATTTCGACAACGGGCTGCGTTGTGAACTGCGCGCCGGCAGTCGCCCCGGCCGGCTGCGTGGTGATCGCAAGCTGTGTCGCCGATGCCGCCGAGCCAACGTCGAATGAGCCCGAATTCCCGCTGGTAAATCCGCCGGCCGTGAACGTCAGCACGTAGCCTGTGCCAGCGAGGTCAATCAGCAACCCGCTGAAATTCACAACGCCGCCGCTGGCCTGCACGGTCAGCGACCCCGACGGGCCCAGTACGGCGCCGCTGGTGCCGGTGCCCCCGGCAATCGAAGCCGTAACCATGGTTGTGCTGTCGCCGGTCAAAAGCCCGCCGGAGCTGTTCTGCAACTCGACCACCGGCTGTGTTGTAAACGCCGTGGCCGGCTGCGCCCCGGCCGGGTCCTGGGTCACGACAATTTTGTTCGAGCCCGTGCTCGCAATCGTCTGCTGCGTGCCCTGGGCAGGCGTAGCGCTGGATACCGGGTAGCCGACGTATACGTCGGAAGTATCGACAAACAGCAGGAACTTGTTCCCCCCGGTTGCTCCCGAAGACACATCAATGGTAACGAAAAAGCCGACTGAGCCGCCAGCCGGGATCGAGACGCTCAAGCCGGTAAAGCTGATCGGAAAGCTGCCGCTGCTCGCGGTGGCGATGCTGGTGTCGGTGCCCGGCTCGAAGGTGTCGTTCTGGTTTTGGTCGATCCACAGTTTCATCTGCGTGAAGTCGGCGGCACCGGCCGCAGGGGCGCTGGCCGTGTTCTGGACGTCCACCCGGGTCAGGGTGTCGCTGAAGCTGGATAGAGGGCGCAACAGGCCGAAAGAAAGCGCCTGGTTGTCAGCGCTGCCCGTGTTGATGGAGCCGGCGGCCGGCTGCGTGGTGCCGCCAAGCCAGGTGTCATCGTACTGGGCGGCCAGCCCGCATGAGGCCAGGACCAATAGCGCCACCAGGAGCAGTCGTACTGTCATCGCACCCTCCACTTGTCCGGATGCGACCCATTCTGTCAGCGGATGTGTAAGAATGCACGGTTTAAGGCGCCGGGAAAGCTATCGCGTCTTGGACCAGAGCCCTTCCTTTTCGCGCTTGGCCATGTCCTGCGCTTCCTGCATGCGCTGGCGCAGCCCTTCGTCCTCGAACTCGCGCAGGTCGCGGATTTTCACCAGCCCCACGCTCAGCATCGCCATGTTGACGTTCACGTAGCCGCCGGGGATCGGCTCGCCGGTCTTCTTGTCGCGGGCCCGCAGGTAGACAATGCCGTAGATGATGTCCGCATCCAGGTCGGCGTTGATGGCCGGCTTGATGTAGATTTCGTCCTCGCCGGCGACGTAGTTGTGCAGCCACTCCTGGCTTTTCTGGTAGGTGATCGGGGCTTCGTCCTCGGACAGCCCCTCCACGCCCAGCAGCCTGATCTCGCGCTCGGTCGGCGTGTCGCCGTTCACGACGATCCGGTCCGGCGCGTAGATGTGCGTCGGGCGCGCGATCACCCGCCCGGCGCTGTCGATGACCAGCTCGTCGCTGAGCTTGGTCTTGCCGATCGGGTTGCCCTCCGAGTCAACGGTCTGGCTGACGCAGCCGGGCAGCAGCAGGGCAAAACCTATGATGATCCACAAGCGTTTCATTCGTTTCCCCGATCGGTGTAACGTCCCAGCCCGGCACACGTTGGCAAGCAACCGCCGGCAGGCTAGAATCTAAATAGCGCCGCATACCCCGGGCACCCCCGCGCCAGGTATTCCATGCCATCAGACAACACGGCATTTCGACTTATCGGCCAGACCATCGGCGGCTGCAAGATCAAGAAGCTGCTGGGGACGGGCGGCATGGGCGCGGTGTATCTCGCGACCCAGCTCAGCCTGAACAAGGAAGTCGCCCTCAAGATCCTCGACGAGCGCTGGGCCGCCCATGAGCGCCACGTGGAGGGTTTCCTGCGCGAAGCCCGCCTGGCCGCCAAGCTCGAGGACGAGCACATCATCCAGATCTACGACGTCGGCACGGACGGCAACTACAACTTCATCGTGATGCAGTTCGCCCGCGGCGAGAATCTAAAAGACAGGCTCAGGCGCGGGCCGCTCGACGTCGAGGAAGCACTCGCCTACATCGAGGGCGTCGCACGCGGGCTCAGCGCCGCGCACAGCCACACCATCGTCCACCGCGACATCAAGCCGGGCAACCTCGTGATCGGCGAGGACGGCATCATCAAGATTCTCGACTTCGGGCTCGCGCGCCTCGAAGAGGGCGAAAAGGACAAGTCCCAGGGCCAGTTCATGGGCAGCGTCGCCTACATGGCGCCCGAGCAGTCCGAATACATGCCCGTCGATGCCCGCACCGACCTGTACAGCCTCGGCGTCACGGCCTACCAGTGCTTCACCGGCACGCTCCCCTACCGCGGCGAGAACAACTTCGACCTGATCGTGAAACACCACTGCGAAGAGCCCCCGGCCCCGAGCGTAGTCCGCCACGACATCCCGCTGACCCTCAGCCGCGTTGTGCTGCGGATGCTCGCCAAGAACCCGGCCGAGCGCTACGCCAACATCGACGACGTACTGCTCGACCTCAAACTCGTCCGCCGCCACCAGTTGCCGGCGGCGCCCGAACCCTGGAGCAAGCGCCCGCTGAACCCGCATCCCGTGGACCTGACCGGCGTGAAGTCAGAGGAAATCTACCGCAACGCCCTCAAGAAGCAGCGCGCGCTGTTTACGGAAGGGCGCCCGGTCGTCCCGATGCGCGAGCTGATGCCGAAGATGGGCATCGTCTACAAGGCCAGCAACGACCCGGACCTCGTGCCCGCCAGCTTCCTCGAGGTGAAGGGCGGCGAAAAACGCATGCCGCTCGCGTTCGTGGCGATGAAGGGGTTCGAGCTGCGCGACATCAAGGGCGACTTCGAGTACGCCGAGCGCTTCCGCATCTTCAACCACGACGAGCGCCTGGTGATCCGCGTGAAGGGCCAGAAGCCGCTCAACATCGTGGACGTGCAGCGCCTGTTTGACCTGCTGGAGGCCCTGCCCGCCGATTTCCGGAACATCGCCGTCGCGCTGGAGCCCGACTACTCGGCCCAGGGCAGCGACATCCGCTGGGTGGTGGACACCTACAACATCCTCGACAAGCGCGGCTGCACGTTCACGCTGATCGTCGGGTCGATGGAAAATCACACCACGTTCGTGAACCTCGGTATCGACAGCCACATCAAGCTGGAACTCGAACTCGAACGCACGGCCAGCATCAGCCTCGAACGCATGAAGCCCGAGGAGTCCGAGCCCGAGCGCGCCATCGGCGAGGACAGCGGCTACTTCAAGGCCGAGGACGAGCCGGACCTGACGCCTTCCGCCTGGGCGCTGGTAGGCCAGATTCGCGAGTTGCTCAGCAGCAACGAACCGATCGAAGCCGCGCGCGCCTGGCGCCGCCTGACCGCCGAAGGCCTGAGCCCGGCGCAACTTCACACGCTGCACGACCTGAAGGAGAGCATCTACAACGCGCTGCTCAGCGAAGGCAAGGAAGCCTACGAGGCCGACGACTTCGAGACGGCGACCGAGCGGTTTAACCTGCTGATCGACCTCGAACCCGGGCGCTACGAGGGGCACTTCTACAAGGGTCTGCTGCTGAAGGCCGACGGCAAGCTGGAGTACGCGCAGGCGTTTTTGACGCAGGCAATCCTGGCCGCCCCCGACGAGGCCGAGCTGTTCTATCACCGCGCCATCGTGCGCAGCCGCGTGGACGACCTGGAGGGCGCCCTGCGCGATCTGGACATGTGCCTGACGCACAACCCGCGCCTCGTGAACGCCTACTACAACCGCGCCAAGCTCCACAAAAGAATGGGCCGCGACGACCTAAGCAAACGCGACTTAGTGATGTACGAGCGCCTAAGCGGCAAAAAAGTAAGCCGCAAAACCTCACCGCCGGCAACCCGCCCGCCATCCAGGGCAGTGGAACCAGAGAAGTAGCCGCTGAGCCGCGGTCGCCCTAGATACAGTACCATAGCCGCCGTTTTGAGATTCTGTGAGTTTTGCCTAGCTAACCAAACCGACCACATATCATACTCGGCCCAGCACTTGCTCAACTGGTCCCGAAATAGGGATGTTCAATGATAACTGTGGTCCACGTAAGCGATATCCACTTCAAGTCCGATTATGGCCGCGACAACGCCTTTGACCTTGGCAAACGTGTGGGTTCCGCTGCCAGCACCGAAGTAGACCCCAAAGGAGAGGTGTTCGTTGTTGTATCTGGCGACATCGCCTACTCCGGGAAAGAAGACGAGTACGCCATCGCAGCACGCTTCCTGCATGGTCTCGCTGAAGAAATCCAAGTGCGTCGAGGAAGGAAGGTGCCAACGTTCGTAATTGCACCCGGCAACCATGACTGTGACCACTCCCTGAACAGTACAGCCAGACAAGCGCTTATCGAGTCACCGAAACTTGCGGACCCCGACAGCGCTTCTATTGAGTTGTGCCTGCTTGTCCAGAAACATTTTTTGAAGTTTCGAAGTGTTCTTAGTGTAAAGGTGCCTCGGTTCAAAGAAATCAGCCCAACTGTCGAGCAAGGTGAAGTTGATACGGGACAAACGACGATATGCTTTCAAATCATTAACACTGCGTGGGCCTCCCAAAAAGACGAGGTCTATGGCCACTTGACCATGCCTGACGCAATGTTGAACGATAATCTTGGGGCTACCAACACCGATGTAGTAGTCAGCATTCTCCATCACCCGTATTCATGGTTCGAGCAGAACCACCGGCGTAATCTTAGAAGATACGTTGAAGCCTCGTCCGACATGGTTCTAACCGGGCACGAACATTACGCCGACGTTTCCATGATATCACGACGTGGCGGAATTCGAGCTCAATACATTGAAGGGGGCATTCTCTCGGGTAATGTCGAAGGCGAAGCGAGCACGTTCAACATTGTGCTGCTTGATGCCGATGGAAAGCGTTACAAATGCAAAACCTACGCAGACGACGGAACTGGGCAGTATTCCGAAGTGTCCGCCAGCGAGTGGCAGGAGTACGTGAAGAACGCTGGAAGACTACGCCTAGAGTTCGAATTAAATGGTGATTACTGCAACTATCTTTCCTCCGCTGGCGTCCAATACACACACCCTCACAAACCTGACGTCAATCTCACCGACGTCTACGTACCTCCAACACTTCGTGAAAAGAGTGTTGATGACGGCGAAAAGTACGAGCCGGAGCTATACACGGACCTTCCAGGCCTTGCAGGGTCGAAAGGACGCCTCCTCGTTATAGGCGCCGAAAAGTCCGGCAAAACGGCATATGCCAAGTACATGATCAGGGAAATGCACGCTCGGGGCAAGGTGCCCATACTATTCAAGGCGGCGAAACATAGCATCCCCAAAAACATTAATCAGTACATGGAGAAGGCACTAAAAAAGCTCTTCGATAGGCAATATGACTCAAGACGCGCGACGGAGTTTTGGTTGCTCGAACCATCCAAGCGAGTCGTAATCGTCGATGACTATCACAAGCTTCGCTTGAATGAGGCCGGACGCGACTTATTTCTGGAGTACCTTGAGAGTTTCGCTGATACCATAGTACTTACAGCTGGCGAAGAGTACGACTATCAAGACATCAGTGATATCAATGACATGCAACACCGCATAATTGAGTATCATGCGGCAGAAATATTACCATTTGGCAACGTGCTTCGCGGAAGATTGATTGAAAAGTGGTATAAACTAGGCGCGGACTACAGCACCGACAAGAAGTCTATCGAACGCGCGATCACGGATGCCGAAAGAACCGTGGCGCTGCTATTAAACTCTAACGTCATCCCACCATTCCCTATTTTTGTCCTAGTTGTCCTGCAACAACTCGAGGCAAACCGAGCACCGAGCACCGAGAGCGGCTCAATGGGATATTTGTATGAGTTTTTAATTACAGAAGCAATGGCCGAAGATCGTTCCGCAAAAATTCCTTTGGACCAAAAATACACTTATCTTTCAGTATTAGCCAAATGGATGTACGACAACAAGATGTCCACAATGTCAGAGTCTCGGCATGCAACATTCCACGACGAGTACAAAGAAGAGTACGGGGTAGCGGTAGAATCGCGTCAGATCCTCAGTGAACTTTCAAAGGCGGGCATACTAGAGTGGTCTACAACCGGCCTGCGGTTCAAATACAAGTATATTCGGTTTTACTTCACTGGGCGCTACCTGGCCGAAAACTTGGATTTGGAAGCCATCCAAATCGAGGTAAAGTATCTTGCGATGCGGTTATTCCGCGAAGACGCGTCCAATATTATTCTGTTTCTATGCTACCTAACGAAGAATCGTTTCGTGCTGGATACGATACTCGACTGTACACGTCAACTGTTTGCGGGCGTTCCTCCATTTTCATACGACGCCGACAGCAATGCGTTTTCTGAACTCATGAAGCATACCCCTCAGTTCGTTATGGAAGGGACTACGACCGAGCGACGGGACAAAGCTCGGTCGATTCGCGACAAGACAGAAGTTTACGAAGTGGGGCAAGCCAGAGATGCGGTCGAAATTCACGATGACGATGATGCCGAGAACCTTTCTGAGGTCTCTGACATGGCCAAGATCAATGCGACATTCAAGTCGATGCAGATATTGGGGCAGATCGTGCGAAACGCGGGAGGTGCTCTCAAGGCGGAACGAAAGGAAGAAGTTGTCCGGGAGTGCGTAGCTTTGGGACTTCGTGTTGGTGCGTGGTACTCTGGCGTAATTCGAAGAGGAGGACGGGAGTTTGTTGAAATGCTGGTCGAGCACTTCCTAAGACATGACCCGAACGCTCAAGCTGCCGAAATCGAGTCCGAAGTGAAGAGTTTTCTTTTCGTCTGTTTGGAACGGACACTGTTTGTTATCACGAAGAAGATATCCGATGCTATTGGACTGCAAATGCTGCTCCCGACAATCGAGAGAGTGCTTGATGTGGACAACAGCAGCGCTGATGCACTGATTGATCTATCAGTTCGCCTCGACTATTCCGAGCACTTGCCATTTACTGAGGCGGTTAGACTTTACCAGAGCGCCAAAAAGAAGAAGAAGAACCTTCTCCTGGAAACGCTCGTACGTCATATCGTTTGGCAGCACCTTTATCTCTACCCAGTTTCATATCAAACAAAAGAACGCATTTGTGACGCACTTAGGATTAAGAAAGGCGCTCGACTACTCAAGAGTCAGGTCAAACTTCAAGACAGGACCGAGGGGCGGTAGTGCCTTCCAGTACCTCAGCTTGTGGAAACGGACTCGCCACTACCCGAACCGCTTGCGTGAGCGCTCGCGGGCTTTGGCGGCTTCTGTTTCTCGGTCTTTGGGCGGGGCGCTGGTTTCGAGGCTTTGCAGCAGCTTGCCGGCTGTTGCGGCTACCTCGCCTACGGCCTTGTCGAAGGCTTCCTGGTTCGCCTGGCTGGGTTTGTTGAATCCGCTGATCTTGCGGACGAACTGCAGGGCCGCGGCCTGGATTTCTTCCTCCGTCGCGGGCGGCTCGAAGTTGAACAGCGTCCTGATGTTGCGGCACATGGTGGGCTCCTTCTCGACCCGCCCACTTTAGCAACCGCACGGGATACCAAACGGATTTGACGCTTTGGTGACACTTCGCACTGGGGGTTCGCTATGTTGCGGGCTCTGGGTGTCTGGAGGTTTCTATGCGATCCGTTGCACTTGCCTGCCTCGGGCTGGCGCTGGTTGTTGTGTGCGCCGCCGCCCAGGACGCCGGCAACGTTGCCCTGCTGAAAAACAAGGACCCCGACCAGCGCGTCGAGGGCGCGAAACGGCTGATCAAGGCCGGCGACAAGAAGTCGGTCAAGGCCGTGTTCGAAGCGCTGGTGGGCGAGCGCGACGGCTACGCCGGGCGCGAAATGGGGCGCGCGTTCAGCGGGCTGGATTCGATCGAAGGGCTCGACACCGCCCACCGCGAAATCCTCGGCGTGCGCAAGTCGGAAGAAATGTTCGCCGCCTACTGGGCCATGGCCGGGCTGGCCGAGGGCGGCTCGCCGACGGGCGACAGCATCATCAAGGAAGCGCTCGACAAGAACCACAAGAAGGATGTCTCGCTGCGCGCCTGCGCCCTCGAAGCCATCGGCGAGGCCAAACGCGTTGAGCTCGCGCAGTGCGTGCTGGACATCCTGAACGCCTACAAAGCGGACGACGACAGCGGCAACGTGTTCGAGACGCTGGCCGCGATCACCGCCGCGCGCAAGCTGTGCCCCGCCGAAGACAAGGACGCGCAGAAGCCTTACCTCGAGGCGCTGATTCACATCCTCGACGCCAGCCATGACGACCGCATCAAATACTTCGCGGCGCTCGGGCTGAGCCGCGTCACCGGCCAGCCGGCCTATCTCAGCGCGTCGTGGTGGCGCATGTGGCTGGAACAGGGCGCGGGCACCGAGCAGAAGGCCGGCAAGACGGTCGCGTTCTTCGATGCGGTCGCGGTCGGCACGCGGGTGATTTTCGCGATCGACGTCAGCGGCAGCATGGAATGGCCGGCCGACATGGAGTTCGCCAAAGACCCCGTGACCGGCAAGGGCAAGGACGCCGGGCCGGACTACAGCCAGGTGAAGACCAAGCTGGACCTCGCGAAGACCGAGCTTCTGTGGACGCTGCAGCACCTGCCCGAGGACTACTATTTCAACGTCATCATCTACTCGACCGAGCACAAACTGCTGGTTGAGGACGAACCGAACCTCGTGCAGGCGACGCCCGAGAACAAGCGCAAGTTCAGTATCGCGCTGTACGGCATCAAGGCCGAGGGCGGCACGAACATCCACGGCGCGCTGAAGCAGTCGTTCGGCGTGGTGCGCAAGGGCAAGGTGAAAGACGACCCGGCGCTCGATTCCAAGGCGATGCTGGAGGGCGTGGACACCATCTTCTTCCTGACCGACGGCAGCCCGAGCTGGAGCGACGACAGCACCGGCACCGGCCGCGTGGACCCGAAGTGGGGAACGATCGGCAACGGGCGCTACGTCGAGCCGGCGGCGATCCTGGCCGACATCTCGCGGATTAATACGTTCCGGAAAGTAGTCATTCACGCGATCGCGATCGGCAAGGATGCGGATACGGAACTGATGAAATCGCTCGCCGAGCAGAACCACGGCAAATACGTGAACCGCGGCTAGGGGACTGTCCCTGAGAGGGACTGTCCCCGTAGTCGAAGCACCGCGGATGGAATGAAAGACGGGGACAGTCCCCAACCGCGGGGACAGTCCCCTAGCCTGGGTGCATAACCATCCAGCGCATGATGTCCGCCTGGCGGATCAGCCCGACAACCTTGCCGCCCTCGAGCACCAGCATCACGCCGTAATCGCTCTCGGCCAGCTTGCGCATGATCTCTTCGCCGGGCAGGTCGGCGGACACGAAATCGACGTCATCCAACGGGCGCGCGATCTTGCCCAGCTTGATGTGGGCGCGCGCCTCAGGCGGGACCTCGGCCAGGTCGTCCAGCGTCACGATGCCGATCACCTCGCCGTCCTGGGTAACAGGCCACAGCGACTGGCTGCGGTGCATGACCAGCTCGCGGGTGAAACTATCGATATCGACGTCGGCGGGCGCGAAGGCGAAGCCGGTGTCCATCAGCTCGGACAGGTGGTGACCCTGCAGGCTGGTGCGCAACTGCATCTGGTTAGCCGAGTTGCGCGCGGCGCTGTACAGGAACCAGCCGATGAACAGCATCCACAACCCGTTGATGAAGCCGCCGTAGAAAATCTCGATCCCGCCCAGCCCCATCAGCCCGAACGCGATCACCTTGCCGGCCGTGGTCGCCCACATGGTGGCCTTGCGCAGGTCGCCCGTAATTGCCCACAAGATGCTGCGCAGCACGCGCCCGCCATCCAGCGGGAAGCCGGGAATCATGTTGAAGGCCGCCAGGACCAGGTTGATCGGCCCGAGCCAAAGCAGCAGCGTCGGCAGCGCGCCGAGCGTCTTCATGGTTGCTTCGGGGTGCTCGCTGACGCGCCGGGTGAAGTCCGGGCCGACCATTAGCGACGCCAGCAGGATCGAGACCACGCCGATCAGCACGCTCATGGCGGGGCCGGCGATGGCGACCAGGAATTCCGTGCCGGCGGTTTTCGGGTCCGACTTCAACTCCGAGACGCCGCCGAACAGGAACAGGGTGATGCGGTCGATCTCGATGCCCTTCCACTTGGCGACCAGCGAATGGGCGAGTTCGTGCAGCAGCAGCGAGATGAAAAACAGCAGCGCGGTCGCCAGCCCCAGGCTCCAGTTCAGCGCGGGGCTCCAGTCGGGATGCCAGCCGGGAAATGTGTAGCTGGCAAGGCTGAAGGCGACCAGCCCGAAGATCAGCAGCACACTGAAGTGCATGCGGATCTCGATGCCGAAGATGCGCCCGAGCGCGATGCCCCCTGCGCGTCCCCTCGGTGCTGTCGGCCTGGCTGGTTGCGGCTGGTCCACTTGCGCCCCTTTCGACAGTCAGAACGCGGTGGCAGCGCGGCTTGTTCCGTCACTCGCCCCTATCGTTTTGCGCGCGACACCGTATATGTAGTAGCCCCGGCGGGAGCCGGTATCCGGGCCTCTATTCGATGGCCCACCGACGGCTACAGGAAAGACAGGCCGATGACAACCGAAGACGCGGGCAAAGAACGCCTGCAGAAGATTCTTGCCCGGGCCGGCTACGGCTCGCGGCGCGCCTGCGAAGAATTGATCGTCGAAGGGCGCGTTACCATCAACAACCAGACCGTCAGCGTGCTGGGCGTGCGGGCCGACCCGTTCCGTGACGCCATCGCCGTCGACGGCGAGCGCATCCACCTGCCCAAGCCGGCCTACTGGGTCCTGAACAAGGCCGAGGGCGCGAGCTTCAACGACGCCGAGTCGGAGGAAGCGTTGCAGGAACTGGTAAAGGGCGAGTTCGGGCGGCTGTTCACGGCCGGCCGGCTTGACCGTTTCGCGCGCGGGCTGATGGTGATCACAAACGACGGGCGCGTGGCGAACTTGCTGACACACCCGCGCTACCGGGTGCCGAAGGTCTACCGGGTTACGGTCAAAGGCACGCTCACGCCGCAGGCCGCCCGCAACATTGAGCGCGCGCTGTACTACGCCATGAACGGCGGGCGCTTCGAGCCGATCCAGATCGGCAAGCGCGTCGGCGGCAAGACCCAGATGTTACTGACAGTCTATGAAGGGCTGCCGCAGGCCATGCGCGACATCTGCCTGAAGTTCGGCCACGGCGTGAAGCAGGTCGAGCGCGTGCGTCTCGGCCCCCTTGAACTGGGCGCCGCGGCCATGGGCGCGTTACGGAAGCTGCGCGCCGACGAGGTCAAACTGCTGCTCGAGTACGCCGACGACGCCGAAAACGGGCGGCTCAGCTACGAGCGCCCGCTGATCGACGCCGCCAAGTTCAAGCGCGACGAATCGGTCACCGGTTTCCGGCGAAAGAAAACCGGCACGCGAGGGACTACCACTGTCGGTCAGAAAAAGACGTCTGCGCGCGTGAAGTCAAAGGGCGGCAAGCCCGGCGGCGCGCGCAAAGGCAAGCCAGGTGAAGCCCGCAAGCCCCGAAGCGACAGCAGGGGCGAGCGCAAGGGCAGCGGCCGGGCACGCGATGAACGCGGCAGCACAGGCAAGCCACGCGGTGAGCGCCGAAGCGCAGGCCCCGGCAAGCCAAGGGACGACCGCCGAAGCTCAGGCCCCGGCAAGCCAAGGGGAGAGCGCCGAAGCTCAGGCCCCGGCAAGCCAAAGGGCGAGCGCAAGGGCACAGGCCCGGGCAAGCCGCGGGGTGACCGCAAGGGCCCGGGCAAGCCGCGGACCGGCGGGAAACCGGGCGGCCCAAGGCGCGGCGGAAGCGGCCCCAAACGGGGCAGCCAGGGCCGACGACCAGGCAGGAAATAGCAAACGGAGAGAAACATGACCCGATACCTGATTCCAGTTTTCGCCCTCGCGCTGATCGGCGCCGGGCTGCTGCATGCCGACGAAAAGGCCGAGAAGCTGCGTGACCTGCACGCCAAGTTCAGCGACCGCGTGGTCGTCCTGACGTGGACCAGCACCACCTCGGCGATGGGCCAGACCATCGAAAGCAACGGCTCGACTACCGGGCTGCTCGTCGGCAAGGGCGGGCTGGTCGTGGTCAGCAACCAGCCGCTCAGCAACCGCGTCGGCGGCATGGCCAGCATGTTCGGGCGCGGCGAAAGCACCGGCCCGGAAGACTTCAAGTTGCACACCGCCGACGGCAAGGAATTCTCCGCCACGGAAGCGCTGCAAAGCGACGAGGAAAATCTGCGCTGGTACGGGGCGAAGCTCGGCAAGGCCGCCGGCGAACCGCTCAGCTTCCCCGAATCGGCCGACGTGCCGGCGCTCGGCGAAGAGGTCGTGGTGATCGGCGCCGCGGACGAAACCCTGAACTACGCCCGCTTCTTCCGCACCGCGCGCATCAACTGCGTTGTTGAGGAAGGCAAATACTACGGGCTCGACGGCTCGCTCGCCGACTGCCTGGGCGCGATCGTCGTGACGCTCGACGGCAAGGTGCTCGGCGTCGTCGGCCAGAAGAAGGGCAAGGAAGCCCCGGGCGGCGGCGGCATCGGGCGCATGCTCGGCGGGCTGAACGACCCCAGCAAGGCGCTCGGCAACCGCGTGCTCATGACCGCCGGGGTGTTCGGCGACGCCCTCAAGGAAGCGCAGAAGAAGGTGCGCGAGCCCGGCTTCGGCAAGGATGGAGAAGCCACCGAGAAGACCCCGGAAGACCAGACGACCGCACCTCCCACTGAGGAAGGCGCGTTCGAAGGCAGCGTGCTCTCCGCCGCCTATCGCGAGAAGCAGCAGGACCTTTACGTGCGTATTGAGATCAAGGCCGGTGAAGCGCCCGCGATGGACTCGAAGGTCACGATCCTCGACAGCAACGGCAAGAAGGTCGCCGAGCTGACGGTGACCCGCCGCTACAACCAGAACCCGATGGACCCGAATTCCCCCATCGAGGAAATCGGCGGCTTCCTGCCCGACCCCGAAAAGAAGCTGAACATCAACAAGGGCATGAAGGTCGTGGTGCCAGGCGTCAGCGAGCCGGGCCAGCCCAAGGACGACCTGCCGCCGCTCGGCTTCCGCGGCATCAACCGCTTCACCAAGATGGGCGCCGACGTGCTGAAAGACAATTACGGCGACATCAAGGTCGGCTACAGTGTCAGCCAGATCCCCGACAAGGGCTCGGCCTGCCGCGAAGCCGGCGTGAAGAGCGGCGACGTGATCTACCAGGTCGGCGACACCAAGATCACCGACGAAACCGGGCTGCAGGATTTCCTGAAAATGCTGCGCGAAGCCGACGGCGACGTGAAGCTGCACATCGTCCGCAAGGGCGGCGAGAAGGTGGAAATCACCGTCCCCGCCAAGTAGGCGCGAAACAACCCAGGCGGCGCGGGCTTCGGCCTGCGCCGTTTGCGTTTCCGCAGCGTGTGGCATACTGGACCGCGAAAGCCCGAACCGGAGACCACCATGCGCCGAGCCGCAATCGCCACGATCAGCCTGTGCCTGCTGCTGAGCATTCATTCCCAGGCCGTCGCGCAGGACGAATCCCTGACAGCCGCGGAAAAGACGTGGCTCGACGGCGTCGTGAACGCCGGCTGGTCCCGTGGCAGCAGCAGCGACGATGTCGCGATTTCGGCCCGCAACACGGCGATGATGGATCCGCTGCTGAAGACCGTGCTCGGCAAAAGCAAGTCACTCAGTGACGCCCAGCGCGGCGCGCTGCTTGAAGGCGTGCGCATCCAGGTCAAGAATCCCGGCTGGCTGAAGCGCGTTGAAGTCGCGCCCGGCACGTACACCGTTGGTTTCCGCCAGGGCGAGAACAACCTGCAGACCGTGCTGCGCGACCCTGACGGCAACGTGCTCGACGTCGGCGGCATGACCCTGAGCAAGGGCGCGCAACGCAAGCCGGTCACCTCGCGCTATTTCATGGACGGGCAGATCAAGCTTGAAGTGAAGTGGGGCGAGGTCACCTTCAGCTGGTTCTACGTCAGCGCGAAGGCCCACGTCGGCGCCCTGGGCGCCTGCACCGAACGGCGCGCCGGCAACGTAAGCGTGTTTTCCGACCTGCCTGACGAAGCCCGCATCAGCGAAATCGCCACGCTGTGCAGCAAAGCAGTCGCCGTGAACGAAACGCTGATGGGCGGCGAGCTGCCGAAGGACTACCGCTTCAACATCTACCTGCTGGGAACCCTCGACGCCTACCTGGACATGGACAAGCTGCTGACGGGCGGGGCGTTCTCACGCAACGGCGCGTTCACATCCCACCTGACCGGGCGCAGCTACCTGTGGTACTACCCCCACTGGGGCGAGGATTACGGGCTGCCGAGTTCGTGGCTTGAGGTCATCATCCACGAGTTGCACCACCAGTACGTCTACCACGCCCTGCCCGAACTCATGAGCGCCCCCGACTGGTTCCAGGAATCCTGCGCCGAAGTCGCCGCGCAAAAGGGCCTGGACGCGGTCGACGAGGCGGCCGGGCACAACTACCGCAACCGCCGGCTAGCGGAGCTGGTCTTCAGCGACCGTGCCGGGCGCATGCCCGCGCCGGCCGACCTGCTGGCCGACAAGGGCGGCGAGAACATCACCGCGTTCTACACGGCCGCGTGGGTGATCGGCGACGCGCTGGCCGCCCGGGCGGACGACTTGCACGCGATGATCAAGGCGATGCGCGAACACCAACTCTCCTGGAAACTGGAACAGGCCCTGCTGCGGGAGTTCGATGCCCGCTATCCGACGCTGCGCGAGATTCTCAAGGACAAGCTGGAAGTCGCCCGCAAGGCGCCGTCCGGCTGGATCAAGGAAGGCTGCTGCGTGGACGAGCGCGACGGCGTCACGGAATTGATCAGCGAAATCGGCGACGGCGGATTCGCGCTGGTGAACAAGCCGGTGTCCGGTAACGCGTTCGTGTTCAGCGGCGAGGTACGCTTCGACGATGCGCCCGCGCCGCAGGTCGACTTCGTGCTGACCTACGACGCCGGCTCGAAGGCAAAGTACTACATGAAGATCGCCATGTTGCGGGCCAAGGCCGTGCTATTTGAGAACAACAACGGCGAGTGGACCACGCTCGCAACGCTGACCTATGACACGAACCTCGACGTGGCAGGCGAAAAAGGCGAGCCGCTCTGGCACAAGTTCAAGCTGGCCTACGACGCCGAAACGGGCGTGGTGCGGCTGGACATCGGCAACGACGGGCGGTACGCGAAGTTCACTCTCTCGGAGTATCGTTCGGCGCGGGACACCTACACCGGCGTCGGCGTCTACAACGGCGTGGCGTGGTTCCGGAACCTGAAGATCGGGTAACAATTACAGCGCGTTGCCGGCAAAGTCTTTCCACAGCCGCTCGAACTCTTCGCTGAATGCCAGCACCAGCTTGCGGTCGTTGCTGACCACCATGTTCTCTTCGTTGTTCTTCGCGGCACTGACCGTCCAGTTGTAGCTGCCGGTCAGCACGACGCCGCCGTCCACCACCGCGAACTTGTGGTGCATGTGATACGGCGAGCCGTCCACGCGCACCGGGATGCCGGCCGCCGCCATGCGCCGCACGTCCGAGCCCATGTCGCCGGCCTTCTCGTCGTCGCTGATCACGCGCACGTTTACGCCGCGCTGGTGCGCGTCGATGATCGCGCCGGTCACGCGGTCGTCCGTGATGGTGAAGACGCAGATGTCGGCGTTGCCGCG
>JAGQRI010000011.1:23602-24320 GCA_020425515.1 Planctomycetota bacterium
TAGACCTGCGTGCTGTGCTCGTTGTCGTCGCCGGTCGGCGGCAGCAGCAGCTTGTTGACGTCCTCGAGCCAGTCCAGCAGCTCCGCCTGCGCGTTCAGCTCGCTGCGCGCGACGTCGAACGCCAGCGCCCGAAGCACGCCCCGGTTGTGCTCGTCCAGGGCGGCCTCGGACAGGTTTGCTTTCAACGCCTTACGCTCGCCTTTGCTGAGCTTCGCGTCGGCGATGGTCTGGCGGAACATCTGCTCCCACTCGTTGGCGTCCACGGCTTCCCCTAGTAGGCGACGGCGAAAATGGCCTCGGGCGCGCCTTCCTTGCCGCTGAACACGCACGTACCGGTCTTGCCCTGCGCGTCGAAAGGCAGGCAGCGCACCGTCGCCTTGGTCTCTTCCTTGATCTTCTTCTCGGCCTCGGCGTCGGGCTGGAAGAAGCAGCGCACGAAGCCGCCCTTGTCCTTCAGGATCGATTTCAACTCGTCGTAGCTGCCGGCACTGTGCGTGTTGGCGTCGCGGAAGGCCTTTGCCTTCTCAAACATTTCCGCCTGCACGGCTTCGAGCTTGTCGCGCAGCCAGTCGGCCGAGATGTCCGCCAGCTTCACCACTTCCTTGCTGCGGTCGAGGCGCTTCTTCACGACCATCGCCCCACCCTCGACGTCGCGGGGGCCGACCTCGATGCGGAAAGGCACGCCCCGCTGCTCCCAGTGGAACTGCTTGTCGCCGGG
>JAGQRI010000077.1:0-9295 GCA_020425515.1 Planctomycetota bacterium
GCCTGTTCTACAGCTGCGTGCGCGCGCTGGTCAGCAGCATCGAGGCCAAGGACCAGTACACCCACGGGCACAGCGAGCGCGTGACGGCCTTTGCGGTCACCCTGGCCGAAGAGATGGCACTGGACGCCGAGACGCTCGACAACGTGCGCCTGGGCGCGCTGCTGCATGACGTGGGCAAGATCGGCGTGGCTGAGAAGATCCTGACCAAGCCGTCCCGCCTCACGCCCGATGAGGTCAAGGTGATCCGCCAGCACCCGGTGCGCGGCGGCGAAATCCTGAGCCACATCGGCAACATCCCCGGCGTGATCGCCGCCGTGAAGCATCACCATGAGATGTACAACGGGCTCGGCTACCCGGACGGGCTGGTCGGGGAAGAAATCCCGCAGACCGCGCGCATCGTTGCACTCGCCGACGCCTTCGACGCCATGACCAGCAACCGCAGCTACCGCCGCAACTTCGACGTGGACGAAGCCATCGCCGAGTTCACGCGCTGCAGCGGCGACCAGTTCGACCCCGAAGTCTGCGAAGTCATGATCAAGCTCTTGCGCGATGGACGCATCATCCCCTGCAACGAGCTGTTCGCCAAAGGCATCGACATCAGCAAGTCGATCTACTAGCCGCTGCCGGCAACCCTACTACCACCAGACGGCGCTGAGTTTGCGGGCGTTGATCCAGGCCTCGGAGGCTTCCAGCGCCGAGGCTACGGCGCCTTCGCCGGTGGCTTTCGGCTCGCCGATGCGGATCCATTTGTCGCGCCCCTCGAGGAACAACCCGGTGATGACCGCGTCGCCGATCACGAACGTCACGCGCGTGCCCGCCTCGAGTTTCCCGAAAGGGTTCTTGTCCGATTTCTCACCCATCGTTTTCTCCCGTCCAGCCCGCCAGTTGATACAGCAGCCGACGCGCGGGCGCGGGACCGTCACGATTAGTATCTGTTGAAGATTCCCGCCTACGCCACACGCAGGCTCTGGATGCGCTCGGCGTAGTCGCCGCCGAAGACGTAGCTGCCGGCCACGATCACGTTGGCGCCGGCTTGCACCGCCTCGTGGATCGTTTCGCCGTTGATGCCGCCGTCAATTTCGATGTCGAGATTCGGCGCCAGTTCGCGCGCGGCCTTGACCGTATCCAGCACTTTGGCAATGAACTTCTGCCCGCCGAATCCGGGCCAGACGCTCATCACCAGCAGCATGTCGATCTGAGCCAGCCACGGCTTCACGGCCTCGATGCTCGTGTCAGGGTTGACTACCAGCCCGGGCTTCACGCCGTGCTTGCGGATGCTGTGCAGTGTCTCCGTAAGGGGCGCGTTGGATTCGACGTGGATGGTCAGGTAGTCCGCGCCGGCCTTGGCGAACGCTTCGACGTACCGCTGCGGGTCGGTCATCATCAGGTGGCAGTCCAGCGGCTTGCTCGCGACGCGCTTGATCGCCTTCACCACGGGCGGGCCGATGGTCAGGTTCGGCACGAAGTGGGCATCCATTACGTCCACGTGCAGCAGGTCGGCGCCCGCGGCCTCGATGGCTTTCACCTCACGCTCGATGTTCGCGAAGTCGCAGGAGAGAAGTGACGGAGCAATCTTGAGCGGCACTGCGGATGAACTCATTTCGGAAGCTCCACGACGGCAACGAAACAGCGAATGACCAATAACCAATTACCAATAACCAATGCAAAAGCCACCGCGGGCCCATTGGATATTGGTTGTTGGTCATTGGTTATTGCGGTTCAAAGCCCTGCCACCAGTCACTTCACGAGGGCTTCCAGCGCGGGCATTTCGCCGCCTTGCAGCAGCGTCAGACTTGCCCCGCCGCCGGTGCTGACGTGGCTCATCTTCTCGACCGCGCCGAAATGCTCGACGGCCGCGGCGCTGTCGCCCCCGCCGATCACACTGAACGCGCCGGCCTGGGTCGCTTCGGCAATCGCGTTCACGACGACCTGCGTGCCGTTGCTGAAGCGCTCGCGCTCGAACACGCCCATCGGTCCGTTGAACAGGATCGTCTTCGCGCGCTTGATAGCGTCGCTGAAGTTGACGCAGGTGTGCGGGCCGATGTCGAAGGCAGCCTGCTCGTCGGGGATGTCGCCGCTGACCTCATGGGCCGTCTCGTCTTCCAGGCTGCCGGAAACCACGTGGTCCTTGGGCAGGTGCATCACGACGTCCAGCTCACGCGCGCGCTCAAGAATCTTTTTGCACTCGTCCACCAACTGGTCGTCGCAGAGTGACTTGCCGATGCCGTACCCCTCTGCCAGCAGGAACGTGTAGGCCATGCCGCCGCCGATGCAGATTTCGTTCACCTTCGGCAGCAGGTTGTTCACCAGCGGGATCTTGTCGCTGACCTTCGCGCCTCCCAGCACCGCCAGGCAAGGGCGCGCCGGGTTATCGAGCACCTTCGCCATCGCGTCTACCTCGGCCTTGACCAGCAGCCCGGCGGCACTCGGCAGCAGCTTCGCCGGCCAGGTCATGCTGGCGTCGCCGCGGTGGCAGGTGCCGAATGCGTCGTTGACGTAGGCGTCCGCGAGTGCGGCCAGTTGCCTGCCGAATGCCTCGTCGGCGTCCTTCTCGGCCTTGTGAAAGCGCAGGTTTTCGAGCAGCGCGGCCCGCCCGTCAGCCAGTCCGCCAACCAGCTTCGCCACGTCTTCACCCACGCAATCGGGCGCAAGCGGGACCTCGAATTCGAGCAACTCACCCAGCCGCTTCGCCACCGGCGCCAGGGAGTACTTTTCCTCGAAGCCGGAACCGGCGGGACGCCCCAGGTGGCTGCACAACACAACCCGCGCGCCCTTTTCGAGCAGCAGTTTGATGGTCGGCAGCGCCGCGGTGACGCGCTGGTCGCTGGATATGGCGCCGCCCTCAAGCGGCACGTTGAAATCGGCGCGCACGAGCACGCGCTTGCCCTTGAGGTCGCCCAGCGAATCGATGCCCGGAATCTTCGAGAAGTCCATATCAGCCCCCTGTGGTCAGAAGCAACGCCACCGGGCCGAAGTATAGTCCCCCACATCGCCCGGACCAGCACCGCCGTGCTGTCTTGTTGTTCCCGCAATTGAGATCGCCTATGCTGCTTCCTTAGTCACGGACTCTGAGCGTGGCACGGGCGCCCTCGCCCGTGTCCGGCGGGCAGCGCCCGTCAGCTCTGCCGGCCCAAGGCCGGCAGGCTTGGACGAGGGCGTCCAAGCCACGGACAACCTGGAATCTCGATGGGCAGCATTCCTGACGGCACGATTGCGGACTTCCCGAAGCCCGCACCCTGGTTTCCTTCACCCCCGCGCCCTGGTGCATGGAAGGCGCAGTTGCAGACCATTATCGCCCTGTGCCTGATCGTGGGCGGCGTCGCAGGCCTGATCGCCTTCGCCAAGAACGACATGCGCACCGAGGCCGTCATCAGCATGGCCATCGCCGGGGGCAGCATGATCTGGCTGCCGTTCACCGGCGTCGGCGTGAAGCGGGCATCCAACTGGCGCAACGGGCGCATCCTGCCCGCGCGTGTACTGACGCCGGCGGTCGACACGACCAGCGCCGCGGATGTCGCCGCGGCCGGATTGCGCATGGCGGGCTTAGGCGGCGGATTGATGGCAAGCAGCCTCGGGCAGAGACCGGGCGCCCCGCATGCCACGGTGGAATTCATCATGTCGGCGCGTGCCTACGTGGCGCCGGTGCCGCTGGAAGGGGACGTCAGGCACTGGAAGCTCGACAACATCGTCTGGATCGTCATCCACAAGGAAGTTCACGCCCTGTCCAGTTGCTCACCGGCGGAAACGCAGCTTGCCGTGCCGCCTGACGTCGAGTTGCAACTCAGGCAGGCGCTGAGACACCTGCCACGTGCCTGAAATGGAAGACGTCATGACGACTTCAGACGGGACGGAGAACCCGAGCTTCAAGGATTTCCCGGACCCGAACCCGTATTTTCCGCCGCCTGCGCGGCAGCGTGCGGGGCTTCCCTGGTCGATCAGCCTGCCCATGTTCGTTGCCGGCGGACCGGGGGTGGTGCTCAGCCTCAAGTACGTGGGGGAACTCGGCGACGGGCTTGCAATCGGGTTGATGTTTGCATCCTTCATCGCGTTCCTGTTCGGCATGGGGAGCTTTTTTCAAAGTTTCGTCCACATGCCGTGGCGCCACGGACGCATCGTGCCGGCGCTCGTCGAATCGCGGGCCGGCCCGCCGGAACAGGCGGACGGCGCCGGGTGCGCGATGATCCTGATGCCGCACGTCCTTGGTCTGCTGGTTGAGCTGTTGAAACTCGCCAACCGCGAGCGCAACCCGAACGCCCTGTTGTTGACGTGGTTTGATCGCGGCCGGGTTCGCAGCGGGTCCGTCATGGCAGGCAAACACTGGCAGAAATGGGAGGCCGGGGATGCCGTCTGGATCTGCATCCTGCCCCCTTTCAAGAAGGCCGTCGTCGAAACGGTGTGCCCCAGTTCGTTCGAGGTGCCGTCGGTGCCGCCAGAGGTTGCTTCGAGATTGAGGGCTGACGTGGTTCGGTATGAATCCCTGACCCGGGACGAGAGAAAGGCACTCCGCCGGAACAACCGCGAAGCGGCCGACCGCGCACGGCGTGAGGAATCCGAGCGCAAACAGGCCGCCCAGGCCAATGCGCGCGCCCTGAAACGTACAACTCAGTACGAGAAGCGCCCCGATTGAGCTTTTGCCGTTTTGCGAGATGGAAAGTTGTTTGGCCGTTTGGCACAGCGGGGGTTATTGCGGATTTGTTTTGGCCAACCTTTCGGGATATCTTTCGTTTCAGCACCAGACGGATAAGGAGACGACGCACCATAAAGACCAGATTCCGGAGGACGGACTCCCATCCAGATGCAGCACCCCACGGCTGTATCTCCTCCCACCCACGATTCCGCATGTGGACTCCGAAGCTCGGAACCTGGACTGACGCCAACAACAACCGAATGCCGGCACCTGCTCTCCCGGATCTGCCAATCCAACGCACCCACGGCATTCACTCCACGGCGTCTCCTTATTCACCTTCCCGGGCCCCTTCACGGGGCCCGCTTCCTTTAACGGTGATGCGGGCGCCTCGCACGCATAAGCCGGGCGGCAACGCCCGGGGATTACGACGGTGCACGCCGTGACTGTATGGGCCTGCATCGAAGCATATGAATCCTCGCTTCTGGGCATATCCAGCGAAGCAGCACACCCACGCTGCCAATCCCCGGCCGTGGCCGACCGGGTTATCTCGCATGTCTTTGAAGGATTCCAGGCGTTGACTCCCACCGAAATGCGCCCGTGAGCTACAGCTCTCAATCAAAATCAGGACGCGGCGATCAGTTCAGCCAGGCGGTTGGCGTAGCCCCATTCGTTGTCGTACCAGGCGACCACGCGGGCCAGCGCCGTGCCGCCATCGGGGGCGACGTGCGTGAGCCGGCTGTCGTAGACGCTGCTGTGCGGGTTTCCGATCACGTCGCTGCTGACCAGCGGGTCCGTGCTGTACTCGACGATGCCCTTGTACTCACCTTCCGCGGCGGCGCGGACGTGTTCGTTGATCTCATTAACGCCGGCGTTGCCTTCCAGCTCGAGAATCAGTTCCACGTTGCTGCCGTTCACCACGGGCACGCGCTGCGCCATGCCGGTGATGCGCCCTGCGAGTTCCGGCATGACCTGGTCGAACGAAACCAGGCTCTCGGTAGTGGTCGGCACGATGTTCTGCGCACCGGCGCGCCCGCGGCGGGCGTCCTTTTCGTGGCCGCCGTCGACGATGTTCTGCGCGCTGGTGTAGGCGTGCACGGTCATCATGTAGCCGCGCCGGATCGCCCAGCGCTTGTGGATGACTTTCAGCAGCGGTGTGTAGCAGTGGGCCGTGCAGCTCCCGCCGCTGATGATGCGGTCTTCCGCCTTGAGGTCGCCGGCGTTGACGCCCATTAAAATCGTGCGGTCCCCCACGCCCGGCGCCAGCGGCTTGCTGATGAAGACGCGTTTCGCGCCGTGGTTCAGGATGTCTTCCAGATTCTCGCGTGTGTTGTTGCGCCCGGACGAGTTCACGACGAGGTCGCAGCCGTCCACTTCGCGGGCCGACAGGCGCTCGCAATGGCTCAGCACGATGCGCCGCCCGTTGACGCACAGGCAGCCCTCGTCCACGCGCACGTCGGCGCCGAGACGCCCCATGACGGTGTCGTACTTCAGCAGGTAGGCGAGCTGGTCGGCCGGCAGCGGGTCGTTGATGGCCGCGACTTCCAGCCCCTTGCGCCCTTCCAGGATGCGGAACAGCGCGCGCCCCACGCGCCCGAAGCCGTTGACAAGTATGCGTTTCGAATGAGCCATGCCCGCGTTCTAACAGGGCTTGCAGGCCGCGTGTAGGGTGGGGACTGTCCCTGCAAGGGACTGTCCCCGTATTCGTGTGTTCCCAGTGTATCCCGAGGACGGGGACAGCCCCCCTACGGGGACAGTCCCCATGCTACTACGCCAGGTCGGCGAGCCGGTCCTGGATCTGCTCGACGCCGGCTTCGTCCAGTTCCGGGTTCAGCACCTCAAAGCTCTCGCGCTGGCCGGCACGCCCGGGAGTCTCGAACACCAGGTACTCACGTTTGCGCGAGCGGCGCGTGCCCTTCAACTTCAGCTTCTTGAGACGCATCAGCCCCAGCGCCGCCACGTACGCAAAACGGTCCAGGTCCTCGCGCGAGAACTCCTCAGCGGGGCCGGCGTCCGGTTCGGCATCTTCCTCGGCCTGGGTCGGCTCCTCGCCTTTCTTGCGGCGGGCCTTGTGGAAGACCTCCCACAGCGCGTCCGGGTCGAGCAAGGCCGGCTTGCGCTTGCTTGAGTACTCGGTCGGCCACCAGGCGACGTAACCTTCCTCGCCTTGGCGCTCCCAGGCTTCCATGCAGATGTCGACGCGCTGGAATACGCCTTCCTGCTCGCCTTCGGGGCGCAGGGCGACGATGTACTTCTCGCCGTCCGCGAACTCGTGCCCGGTAACGGCGCAGCGCCCGTGCCCCCTGCTGATCTTGAAGTCGCTCATGGTGATTTTGGATTCTGGATTTTGGATTCTGGATTGGAAGCCCTGTGGATTGTCCGGTTGAACCCAGTCCAAAACCCGATTCAGGCGCCCTTGAGGTCCACGTTCATCTTCTTTGCCAGCGCGCGGGCCTCGTCGATGTCCCTGACATTCTTGCCGGTCAGCCTGCTGATGGCGCCGATGGCCGCGAGCTCATGGAAATCGTCCAGCTTCCAGAGCCGGATGACGGCGCGGATCCCCTCCGGGTTGCCCAGGTCGCCGATGGCCTCGATCAGGTACTCCTGCCACGTGAACCGGGCTGTATCCGTCGATTCCGGGTCCACTTCGTAGTTGTCGTCGTACTCCTCGACGACGACCCGGTCGATCTCGGCCTCGAGCGTGCGCAGCGCCTTCGGGTCGCGCAGGCGCCCCAGCAGCTCGACGAAGTACTTTCGATAGCGCCACGTCGGGCCGATCGACTTGCCGTCCTCATTCAGCGAGTACTCAAGCTCGTAGATCGCCTGCGGCACGACGCGCTCGCCGATGCGGTACAGGGTGTCCTCGATGTACTTGTTGTAGTTGGGGTTGCCGTAGACCTTGTAGACGGTCTTGCTGACGCGTTGGTGTGTCTTCGGGTCGATCTCTTCCTCGGTGGCCATCACGAGCTGCCGGTGCGAGGTCCACATCGCCGCGCACAGCGGCTCGACGGCCGGCTCGCCGATCTGCACCAGGATGTCCTCGGCGCGCAGGCAGGTTTCCTCGATGGGGTTGCTGAGCGCGACGATCATGTTCGAGATCAGCAACTCGCGCCCGTCCTCACCGTAAGCCAGCAGAGATTCCGCGAAGTTGCGCCAGTACTCGGTCTCGCGCGTGGGCGAGCCGTACGGCTGCCGCGTCTGGAACTCGTGCAGCAGCGCGTACATGCGCCCGTAATTCGCCAGGCGCTTGCGGTTGTCGGCGCTGTCCCAGTCCTGCAACTGCATCAGTTCGCGAATGTGTTCGGGCCACAGCAGGTAGCTGCGCCATTTGCGCTGCTCGTCGGAAAGTTCGTTCGGGTCCTCAGGCGGCCAGTCGTAGTTCTTGCCGGTTACTTTGCCTTCCTTGTCCGTCCTGAACGGCGGCTCGGGCGCGGGATAGACGTGGCGATGGACCAGCTTCCAATCGTCGGGCTCCTGGCTTTCCATCTTCTCCAGCAGCTTGACCATCTCCGTGCCGCGGAAAAGCTGCACGTCGGTTCGGTCGAGCACAATGCTGGGCTCGCCGACCGACTCGCCGCACGGGTTGCCGCCGTCTTCGCCGAATCCGCCGTCCGTGCCGCCGCCGTCGCCGGACGGCTGGCTGGAGCACGCGGCCAGTGCGATCACAAACAGGAACAGGACAAACCACTTCTTCACGGCAGAACTCCGGGGGGATGCGCTCGGGGCGCCAGCGGGGCCCTACCATCCAAGCAATCCGGGCGGCTTCGGGCAATTGCCCGTCGGGCGCGAAAATCGCCCCGTCACACGCAATTGCAGCGCGGTTGGTGCAGCGTTATAACGCGCGCCCCACCAGACAGGAGTTAAGATGAAGGTCGGCATTCCCCGCGAGATCAAGGATCACGAGTACCGCGTCGGCATGGTGCCCGCGGGCGTACACGCGCTGGCACAGGCCGGCCACGAAGTATTCGTCGAAGTCGGGGCCGGGCTCGGCTCGGGCATTCTCGACGAGGACTTCGAGGCGGCGGGCGCCAAGCTGCTGGCCAGCGCGAAGGAAGTCTTCGACACGGCCGACATGATCGTGAAGGTCAAGGAACCGCAGCCGGTCGAGTACGAGCTGATCAAGAAGGACCAGATCGTTTACACCTACTTCCACTTCGCGGCGAGCAAAGAGCTGACGGAAGGCATGCTCAAGACCGGCGCGGTCTGCGTGGCTTACGAAACGATGGAAGACAGGCGCGGCACCCTGCCGCTGCTGACGCCCATGAGCGAAGTCGCCGGGCGCATGAGCGTGCAGGAAGGCGCCAAGTACCTCGAGCGCCCGACCGAAGGGCGCGGCATCCTGCTCGGCGGCGTGCCGGGCGTTGAGCCGGGCAAGGTGGTCATCATCGGCGGCGGCGTGGTCGGCACCAACGCGGCCAAGATGGCGGCCGGCATCGGCGCGCGCGTGACGATCATGGACGTTAGCCTCGACCGCCTGCGCTATCTCGACGACGTGCTGCCGAAGAACGTCACCGAGATCTACAGCAACGCCTACAACATCCGCGAGGAAATCCGCACGGCCGACCTGGTGGTGGGCGCGGTGCTGATCCCGGGCGCCAAGGCGCCGTCGCTGATCCGCCGCGAAGACCTGAGCGACATGAAGCAGGGCGCGGTGATCGTCGACGTCGCGGT
>JAGQRI010000077.1:9363-18516 GCA_020425515.1 Planctomycetota bacterium
TACTGCGTGGCGAACATGCCGGGCGCGGTCGGGCGTACCAGCACGTTTGCGTTGACCAACGCGACCGCGCGTTTCGGCGTCGAGATCGCGAACCTCGGCTGGGAAGAGGCCGCGCGCAAATGGGGCGAGATTCGCACAGGGCTGAACGTCGTCGGCGGCAAGGTCACCTACAAGGCTGTCGCGGACGCCTTCGGCATGGAGTACGCGCCGCTCGAATTGTAAGCGCCAAGCCAACAAACATGGAACGGGCGCTGTTGCACGGCGCCCGTTTTCGTTGCGCACCGTACTGCGTTGAATGAAATTGCCGGCGATGTTTGATAGAGTGACTTTTCACTTCACAAAGTGGAAACCGCCATGTCCGAACTTGCACCGTGGGAATCGGGGGACGGCAAGCAACCCTTCCACCCGGATGCGCCTACCCAGAAGGTACAGCGCCGCAAGGCCCCCGGACGCCTTCAGGAAATCTACAAGCGACAGACCGAAGGCATTATCGTGCCTTCCGGCAACGTCGTTCCCCGCCCGCAGGCGGCCCCCCGCCCCATCGAGCCCCGGGCGCGGATGGCGCTGATGGTGCTCGGTCTTGCGGTCTTCATCGGGCTGGCATGGGCCGGGTTGTGCTTCGTCATTTTCAGCGCCGAGGCAGGCGCCCTGCGCATGGTGTACGCGAGTATCGGCTTCCTGCTGGCGGCCGTGGCGGGAATCATCCTGCTGCTTGAGTTGCCGCGCATGAACACCTACCGCACCGGCACGTTCATCCCCGGCGTGCTGGTCTACGGCAGCCGCGCGCAGATCGAGAAGGTTGTCGGGCCGATGGGCATCCCGCCGCTGCAAAGCGGCCAGGCCAAGGGGAGTGGCGGCGGCATTCTGAGCAGCGTCTTCGACCGCTCGGCCCACAAGACCGCGCCGCCCGAGATCGTCGCGCTGCACGTCAACCGCGGCAGCACCCCGGAGCTGATCGGCGTGGAATGGGAAGCGGTACGCGAGCTGCAGCGCGGCGACATTGTCTGGTTCCAGACCCAGAGCCCGACCAGCCTGCTTATGTTCCACAAGCTGGTCCCCTACGCGCCGTGGGTCAGCCAGGACGAAGCCACCCGCAAGGAAGTGTTCGATGCACTGCGCGTAGGCGAGATCGAGTACAAAGACCGGGCCGAGCACAAGGCAATGGGCACCACCAAGGTGATCAACACCGACGCGGACGGCAACCTCGTCGTCGGCCAGGGGCAGCCGAAACCGCAGCAACCGCGCCGCGGCGAAAACACCAAACAGCTCGGGCTGAGCAAGCAGGGCGGCATGCTCGGCGGGGTGGACCAGTTCGACCAGACCAACCAGGAAGAGGCCGGCACGGATATGTTCCGCACACCGCCGGAGCAAGGCCACGACTTCCGCATCAGCGACCCGGACAAACCCCTCGGCGGCTACGACGTCGACCCGGGCGACGACAACTACCAATAGGAAACGCATGTCCAACGAAAGTGTGATCGACGCGCTGGCGCCCGTATTGGATCGCCTCAAGACACTCGACCTGTCGGATCCCGGCGCGGCCATTGAGCTTCTGAATATGGAATACCCACTGCACACCGAGTTCGGCGACAAGCTGCGCAAGCTGGCCAAACAGGGCGTCGAGGAAGGCTGGCTGTGCGGGCGCGAAGGCGGACCCTCGAAATTTTCGCGCGTCGCCAAACCGGACGCCGGTCACGGCTTCAGCATCGACGCCGTGCTGCTGTGGGGCGACGGCCCCTGGCACAAGCACGTGAAGGGCGAAGTGAACTGCATGCTGGCATGGGAAGGCGATCCCGAATTCTGCGGCTTCAAGGAAGGCTGGGCGGTCTTCCCGCCGGGCAGCCAGCACGTGCCGACGGTCAAGGGCGGCAAGATGATGATCTTCTACATGCTCCCGGACGGCGCCGTGGAGTGGAAGAAACCGGAATAGCTTAGGCAGGCGAAAACTCCCGCGGCATATCCGTTTGCGATATGCCGCGGGTTCTGCATTTGGGAACGATTCGCAACCTAAGTTGTACCAACCACAGTCAGTTTTTCGGATTGCGACCCGTTCACAACGCCTCACCGAAAGAAGCGGACGGCTTGCACAACAGAACGCAAGGTCGCCGGGGACCGCCATGCCGCCACGAGTCTTCCGTGGTTTTTGCCCTGTTGCTCGGACGCATAAAACAGCCTTCATGTGCTGAAAAGACTTGTGGCGCTCCTTTGCGTCGTGGCGTTTTTCCTGTGCAGGCGGGCGACGCCACACCCGAAGAGCCGACCTTGGATTGGCGTTACTCGAGCAGCAGGTTCGCAAGCCGGGCCAGTTCGTTCAGGATGTCTTCTTTCTGGCGGAAGGTCGGCAGCCCGTCGACCTGGAGGCGCGTCTGCAGCTTGCGCAGTTTGCGGATCGCGTTGGCGAGTTCCGGGCGCTGGTTGACCCGCGAGAAGTTGCGTCGCCCGCACTCGTGCCAGAACACCTTGCCTTCCACGTGCTCGATCGCGCGGTCGAGTACCCACATCCAGAAGCGCTGCTGGTTCCACTCGGCCATGGCGGCGGCGCTGTGCCCCTGGCCGAGACGCTGCACGACGTCCTGCTGGTACTTGCCCGCGGCGGCATGGGCGGCGCGATAGATTGAGTCAGGCTGCATGGGGCCAATTTGCGAAATCCTGTCAGCACCGCCACCTCAAAGACACCTCGTTGATAGATGTGGAAAAGCGGCGCTCCCGTTTCGACGGCAACGAATTGTCAAGCAAAAAAGTATCTGCCCGACGCAAGAACGAGCGCGTTCGCGCGAAGCGCCGGTGCCGTCGAAAACGCCCATTTCAAAGGCATTGACGGGGGAAGCGACTGGGGATTTGACGGGGGTGTTCCACGGTGCTACTTTCGCCCATCCACCGGAAGGAAGCAGCAAAAAACTATCGGGGGCTACTGTTCATCAACGTGAAAGTTCGCGTTTGATGCAGGACTTCTTCCGCTAATCAGGTGGGGGGCTGCGTGACGGAAACACTCGCCAAAGAGCATTGGAACAAGGTCCTTACCGACCTGCAGGAACACGTTGGCGAGGAAGTGTTCAACCTGTGGTTGCGTAACACCCTGATCGTCCGCCTTGAGCCCGAACTCATCGAAGTCGGCGTACCGAACCTGGTCGTGTCCGACTGGCTGAAAAGCCAGTACACCCGCGAAATCCTGGACAGCGTCAACCGCGTCGTCGGCTACCGCCCCGGCGACATCAAATACAGCGTCAACGGCCACCTCTTCCGCCAGCTTCGCAAACAGGAAGAGACCGCCCGCCGCGCCGCCGGCGAGCCCAGCCCGACTTCGCGCACGGCCCCGAAAACCGAGCCCGCGCCGAAGCAGATCTTCAACCTCAACGAGCGCTACACGCTCGACCGCGTGATCGTCGGCCCGAACAACCAGCTCGCCTTCAACTGCGCGTGGGAAGTCGCGCGCAAGCCGGGCGAAAGCTTCAACCCGCTGTTCATCTTCGGGCGCACCGGCGTGGGCAAAACCCACCTGCTGCAGGGCATCGCCCGCGAAGCGCTTGAACGCTTTCCCAGCAAGGAAACGCTGTACATCCCGGCCGAGTACTTCGTGAACCAGTACGTGCAGTCGCTGCAGAAGCGCGACGTCGAGCCGTTCCGCCAGCGCTTCCGCAACCTGGACATCCTGATCATCGACGACCTGCACTTCCTGGCCGGCAAGGACGCCAGCCAGCAGGAGTTGCTGCACACGCTGAACGCGCTGGAGCAGGCCGGCAAGCAGGTCGTGCTCGCGAGCGACCAGCACCCGCGCGACCTCGAAGAATTCATGGAGCATCTGACGACGCGCTTCATGCAGGGGATGATCAGCGAGATCGAACTGCCGCCGCGCAACACGCGCCTGGCGATCATCAACAGCAAGCTGGAGGGGCACCGCCAGTTGTTCCCGCAGGCGGTGATCGAGTTCCTGGCCGTCAAACTCGAGTGCAACGTCCGCGAGCTGGAAGGCTACGTCACGCGGTTGGTCGCGCTGGCGGGCTTGACGGGCGAAAAGGTCACACTGCAACTCGCCGAGCAGGCCTTGCAGGATTTCCTGTCGTCGCGCAGCCGCATGGTCGACCTGACCGACATCGAAAACGTGGTGATCGCGCATTATGGCGTCACCAGCGCGCAGCTTCACAGCCGCCTGCGCAAACGCCCGGTCGCGCTGGCACGCCAGGTCTGCATGTTCCTCGCGCGCCGCCTGACCAGCTACAGCCTGAAGGAAATCGGGCGCTTCTTCGGTGGGAAGAATCACACCACGGTGGTTTTCGCCGTGCAGGCCATTGAGGAAAAAGTCAAAAAGTCGGCGGCTTTGAACGACGAAGTCGAGCATTTGCGCCGCACATTGATGGGCGAAGGCGCCAACGGCCAAGCACGCTAGAAATCGTCTGATCTTGCACTACAATCCCGGCTCGCCGCACAGCGGCGAGTTTTGTTTGCGTCGGGGGCAAACCGGAGCCTCACAGTGGCAATGCACCAACCCCTTGTCGTCGCGGTCACGCCGATCACCGGCAAGCCGCAACGCGCCCAGACCATTCCTGAAGAACCGACACGCACGGCCGTCGAGTTGCGCCTCGACCTCAGCGCCGGCTGGCACATGGTGCTCAACGACCCGGACAAGTTCGCGCAACTCGTGGCCTGGCTCGGCGACGACATCGCGGAAACCTGCCCCCCACCGCTGATCATCGGCACCTGCCGCCGCAAACAGGACGGCGGCGAGTTCAACGGCGACGAAAGCCAGCGCAAGCAGATCCTCGAAATCTGCGGCAAGCTGTGCGACTTCGTTGACGTCGAGTCCGGCGTGAAAGCGAAGGTGCCCGAAGCGAAGATCATCCGCAGCTACCACGACTTCGAAGGCGTGCCCGACTTCGACGAAGTCGCCACCGAACTCGCACTCGAAGGCGGCGCGATCTACAAGATCGTCGGCACCGCGAAGCGCCTCAGCGACAACCTGGCCGTGCGCGAATTCCTGAAAGACCGCCTCGACGCAACCGCGTTCCTGATGGGCGAGTACGGGCTGCCGTCGCGCGTGCTGGCGCTGGCCTGGGGCAGCCGCATGACCTACGGCTCGCTGGGCGGCGGCGCGATCGCGCCCGGCATGGTGGACTTCCAGCGCCTGGTCAACCTTTACCGCGCACAGGACATCACGCGCGACTACGAACTGTTCGGCGTCACCGGCGCGCACGTCGGGCACAGCCTCAGCCCGGCGATGCACAACGTCGCGCTTCGCACGCTGCAGCGGAAGTCTGTCTACCTGCCGCTGGCGGCGCGTGACGTGCAGGACTTTGTCGAGTTCGCCCGCGGCACCCAACTCACCGGCGCGAGCGTGACCGTCCCATTCAAGGAAGACGTCGTAGGGCGCTGCTCCAAGCTGGATGAAATCACCGAAAACATCGGCGCCGCGAACACGCTGATCACGCTCGGCAGCGGCGGCTACCGCGGGCGCAACACGGACGTCCCCGGTTTCATCGGCGACCTGAAAATCCGGTACAACCAGCCGCTGTTCGGGCGTCGCGCGCTGGTGCTGGGCGCGGGCGGCGCCGCACGAGCCGTGGTGTACGGGCTGCGCAAGGAAGGCGCGGGCGTGAAGGTCTGGGCCCGCAACCCGGACCAGGCCAAGGCGCTGTGCGACGACCTTGGCGGGTCGCCGGTCAGCGAACCGGAGGGCATGTTCGACCTGCTGGTGAACGCCACCCCGTGCGGCATGCAGGGCGAGCACGCCGGCGAAATCGCCCTTCCCTGGCGCAAACTGGAGCCGCTGCTGGCCCACGACGCGCTGGTGTACGACCTGGTCTACGAGCCCGAGGAAACGCCTCTGCTCAAGATGGCGCGCCAGGCGCACTTCCGGCACACCAACGGGCTCGGCATGCTGCGCCGGCAGGCCGCGCTGCAGGCGCAGATCTTCGGCTACCGTCTGCTGTTCGACGTACCCGAGCCGCCAAGGCACTCCGAGCACATCTGGCTGGTCGGCTACCGCGGCGCGGGCAAGTCGGCCCTGGCGCGCGAGCTGGCGATCAAGCTGCGCCGCCGCGCCGTCGACACGGACGCGCAGATCGAGCTCGAAGGCGGCGCGACTATCGCCAAAATCTTCCGCGAGCAGGGCGAGGACGAGTTCCGCAAACTCGAAGTCGAGGCCGTCGCCAAGGCGGCCGCGCGCAAGCCTGACGCGGTGATCGCGGTCGGCGGCGGCGCGGTGGAGCGTCCCGAGAACATCAAGGCGATGCGCGCGTCGGGCACGGTGATCTTCCTGGACGTGCCGCTGGAGACGCTGGTTGAGCGGCTTTCCGGCGAAGACGAAGAACGCCCGTCGCTGACCGGCAAGGACGTACCGGAAGAAGTAACCGAGGTACTCAGCCGGCGCATGCCCCTGTACGAGCGCGCCGCGCACGTCGACATCCGGGTGGAAGACAAACCGGTTCGCGAGTTGGCTGGCGAAATTGCCGCAAAGCTGGCAGAGTTTCGCAGTAAATGAAAGAAGTCTTCGAGATCATCAAGGAAATGCCGCCCGCGTTCTGGCTGGTGATGATCTTCTGTATCGGGGCGTTCGTCGGCAGCTTCCTCAACGTCGTCGTCTATCGGCTGCCGCGCAACTGCCTGTCGATCAACAACCCGAAGCGCAGCTTCTGTCCCAGTTGCAAGACGCAGCTCAAATGGAACGACAACCTGCCGATCATCGGCTGGCTGCTGCTGCGCGGGAAGTGCCGCTACTGCGGCGTGAAGTACGGGCTGCGCTACCCGATGGTTGAGCTGCTGACGGCCGGGCTGTTCACGTTCGCCGCGTGGCGCGTGGTGTACGCAGACGGCAACCTCGCGGACCAGCCGATGGTGTGGCTGACGCTGCTGCACGCGATCCTGATCATCAGCGTCATGCTGCCGTGGGCGCTGATCGACTTCGACCTGCGCATGATCCCCGACAAGCTCACGCTCGGGCCGCTGCTGGTTTTCATCCCGTTCGCGGCCGACTGGCGCGCGCTGGACTTCGGGCTCGCGTCGCTGCGCAGCACGCCCGACACCGCCGTAGCCGCCGAGCCGGGCGTGCATCGCATCACGCACCTGATGTTCAGCTTCGAGCCGGTCTGGCTGAACAGCATGCTGAGCGCGCTGGCGGCCGGCGCGATCGGCTACGGCGCGCTGTGGTTGATCGGCAAGGGCGCCAACATCCTGTTCGCCAAGCGCGTCGAGGAAATGGGCGGCGAGGCCATGGGAGGCGGCGACATTAAGCTTATGCTGCTGATGGGCGTGATGCTCGGCTGGCCGAAGTTGCTGGCCGCGTTCTTCGTCGCCATTTTCATCGGGGCGGTCATCGGCGTTTACCAGATCATCGCGCGAAAGGGGCCGGGCACGCCGTTCGGCCCGTACCTGGCGATCGGCGCGATACTGGCAGCGCTCGGAAGCAGTTGGCTGGTCGATCTCTACAACGCCTACATGGGATTCCTTCAGGGCATGGCATGAGCGAATACGGATACACCATCAGCATCGACGGCAAGTTCGTCAGCGAGCCGGACGCCAAGGTCAGCGTGCTCGACCACGGTTTCCTGTTCGGCGACAGCATCTACGAGGTCGTGCGCACCGTCGACGGCAAGCTGTTCGCCGCGGACCGCCACCTGGCGCGTCTTCACGGCAGCGCCGAGAAACTGAACATGCAGCTGCAGCGCGACGACCAATGGCTGCTGCAGCATTGGCGCGACATGCACGCGAAGCGCGGCGGCGTCGAATCCTACCTGCGCATCATCATCACGCGCGGCGTCGGCCCGCTCAGCCTGGACTTTACCGACTGTGAAAAGCAGACCGTGATCGGCATCGCCAAGCCGCTCAACAAGTGGCCTGATCACGACTACGCCCACGGCTGCAAGATCGTGCTGGCGCAGGTACGCCGCAACCCGAAGCAATCGACCGACCCGGCCGTGAAGTCCGGGAACTACCTCAACAACGTGCTCGCGCTACAGGAAGCCCGCGCGCAGGGCGCAACCGAGGCGGTGATGATGAACGTGCAGGGACACGTTACGGAGGCCACCACCAGCAACGTGTTCATGATCAAGGACGGCGTGGTGAAGACGCCAGCACTGAAGGAAGGGCTGCTTGAGGGCGTCACGCGCGGCTTCATCCTTCAGGTCTGCCAGAAGCTGGAAATCCCGTGTGAAGAAGCGGTCTTCACCGGCGACGAATTGCTGGGCGCCGACGAAGTGTTCATCACCGGCACCACGCGCGACGTCATGCCCGTAGGATTCATCGGCGACCACAAGATCAAGCTGACCCCGGGGTCGCTGACCATCAAGATCGCCAACGCCTATCACGAAATGCTGCACGACCCCAACAACCATCAGTAATGCCTGATCATCGATTGCTCGTCATCGCCAACCCGATCTCCGGCCGCGGACACGCGAAGCGGCTGCTGCCGCATTTCGACGAGCTTGCAAAAGCGGCCGACGTGGCCATCGACATCGAACTCACGAAGCATGCGGGCCACGGGCGCGAACTGGCGGCACACGCGGCGAGCGCGGGCTACAACGCGGTCGTGGCAGTCGGCGGCGACGGCACGGTCAATGAAGTGATCAACGGGCTCGGCCCGCGCGGGCTCCCGCTGATGGTCATCCCGCAGGGCACCGGCAATGTACTGGCAAAGGAAATCAAGGCGTCGCGCAAGGTGATGGACTACCTGGACGCGGTCAAGCACTGGCGCATCGCCCACCGCGACCTGGGGCGGCTGCAGGACGGGCGCCTGTTCAGTTGTTTCGTCGGGGCGGGCTTCGACGGGCAGTGCACCCGCGCGCTCGCCGAGCGCGAAGGTGCGATCCACATGGCGCAGTACGTGCCGATCATGTGGAAGGCCGTGAAGCACTCGGATTTCCGCACGCTCGACGTGGACAGCACCGAGCAACACGAGTCCAGCGTCAGCTACGTGCTGGTCTCGATCACGCCCGAGTACGGCGGCCCGATGTGGCTGACCGGCAAGGCCAAGGCGGACGACGGGCGCTTCGACGTGCTGACCGTGCACGAGCGCGTGACGCCGCTGTCGCTGGTGAAACTGGTCAGCTTCGCGATGCTGCGCCGCATGGGACGCGCCAACAGCACGCGTTTCTTTCGCACGGCCAAGGTGAAGGTGCAGGCGGAAGAAGAAGTCCCCATCCAGGTGGACGGGGACTTCGCGGG
>JAGQRI010000078.1:0-23327 GCA_020425515.1 Planctomycetota bacterium
ACGATCTTGCGCTCCCACAGGTTGATCGCCTCGCTGAACTGCTTGTGGTACTTGGCCGCGGTTTCCAGCGTGCCGGCCCACTGCTCCTTGGACTGGTCGAGGATCTTGTCCTTCAGGTCGGCAAACACGTCGTCCACCTGGCCGGCGATTTCGTCGATCGCGTCTTCGTACTCTTCACCGCCGATGCGGCGCAGGTCCTTGATCTGGTCCTTCAGGTCGCGCTTGAGCTCGGCCAGACGCTCCAGCGGGCTGGGCAGCGTTTCGTCCACGCCGATCTTCTTGGCCCAGCCGTCCAGCTCGGCGTTGTAGCCGGTATAGAACTTGTCGCCGTCCTTGACGATGCCGCCCCAGGCACCCGGTGCGGCGTCCGCCAGCTTGTCTTCAAGGCCTTCATAGGTGGCGTAGATACGCTCCTCGACGTCGTCCAGCTGATCCGAATACTTGTCGCCGCCGAGCTTGCGCAGGCGCTTGACCCGCCCGATCAGCGCCTTCTTCATGTCGACGATGCGCTCCTTGGCGTTCGGGACGTCCGGGTTGATGCCGATCGTCGTGGCCCACTTGTCGATCTGGCTGTGGTACTCGGTGTGGAAATTGCGGGCCGTATCCAGCGTCTTCGGCCAGGTCACCTTGCCGCCGTCGTCGATCTGGTCGTGCAGGTCGGCGAAGGTGTCCTTGATCTTGTCTTCCATGCTGTCGAGTTCGCCTTCGTACTTGTCGCCGCCGGGCTTGCGCAGGCGCTCGATGCTGTACAGCAGGTCGCGCTCGAGGGCGCGCAGGCTGGCGCGGTAGCGGTCCTTGCTGACGTCCTCAACCATCTCGGCGCGGTCGTCAGGGTCCTTCTCGGCCTTGGCTTCGCGTTCGCGCTCCTGCAGCTTGGCCATGTCCTTTTCGAGCTTCTTGCGGGCCTTTTCGACGAGGGCGTTGATTTCTTCCTCGGTCAGGTCGCCGGCGGCGAAAGATTCGGCACGGGCCTTGTCCGCCGCTTTCAGGAACTGGCGGATGGCCTCAGGGTCGCCCTTTGTCTCCGTGCGGGGTGCGGCGTCGCCGGGCTCGGCCTTTTTGGCCTCGCCGTGGGATTCAACCTTGCCCTCTTTGGATTTGACCGTGATGCCGCTCTGGGCGCACAAGGGCAGCGCCAGCCCGGCAAGTACTGCGACCATCAGCCCGATGCGTGCCATACATGTCTCCCGTCTCAGCGACTTCTTGAGCGACTCCATATTGTACGCTATGAAAATGCAATCGGCTCCGGATTTTTACAGAATGTAAGGCGCAGATTGCATCACGGCCCCCAATTGACCGTAATTCCTCACCAGCCATACTGTTGCAGACGTTACCCGAAAGGCCTCAGAACGTGCGTTACGGTGCTTTAGAGTTGAAGAATAACCTGGTGGCGGCGCCGCTGGCCGGCATCAGCAACCGTGCCTACCGCGTGCTGTGCAAGCGCTACGGGGCTGGGCTGACGTACGTGGAGATGCTGAAGGTCGAGAGTTTCCTGCACCACAACCGAAAGATGATGACGCTCAAGTACTACCGCGAGGACGAGCGTCCCGTAGGCATCCAGTTCGCCGGTAACAACCCGCAATGGCTGGCCGAGGCCTGCAAGATGGCCGAGGCCGAGGGCTACGACACGATCGACCTGAACATGGGCTGCCCGGTGCCGAAGATCGGCAAGTGCGGTGCGGGCTCGGCGCTGATGGCCTACCCCGACAAGGCGCACAAGTGCTTCAAGGCAATGGTGAACGCGGTGAGTATCCCTGTCACCGTGAAGATCCGTGCCGGCGTGAACGACGGTTGCCTCAACTTCATCGACATAGGCCGCATGGCGCAGGAAGAAGGCATGGTGGCGATCACCATCCACCCGCGCACGCGCGCCCAAAGTTTCAAGGGCGTCGCCGATCACTCGCGCACGGGCGAACTCAAGGCCGCGCTGGACATACCCGTGATTGCGTCCGGCGACGTGAAAGAGCCTGAAGACGCGGTACGCGTGCTGCGCGACACCGGCTGCGACGGCGTTATGCTGGGGCGCGGCTGCTGGGGCCGCCCGTGGCTGTTCCGCGAAATCGACGAGATGCAGAAGTTCGGGAAAGTCATCACTCCCCCACCGGGCCCGACCGAGCGACTGGGCGTGCTGCGCGAGCACTTCGAGTTGCTTCTCGAGGGGTTCGACGCGCGCCATGCCTGCCAGATCGTGCGTCGCTACGCGACGTGGTACATCCGCGACATTCCCGGCAGCGCCCAGTACCGCGCCAAGATCACCAAGGTGGAATCCAAAGAGGAGTTCCACGAAATCCTCGACGAGATCACCGACCACTACGAAGGCGTCGTCGGCATCCCTGAAGACGAACTCATCGGACGCCGCCCGCTGCTGGCAACCGCGTGAACCCTTTTCAATTCGGGGCTATGCGCATACAACGGCGGGATGGTTCGTTGTTTGCCGTTGCTGCTTCTTGTTGCTTTGCTTGGCGGGTGTGCCGTCGGCGGAGCCAATCCGCCCCGGCGGACCTACGCCTGGCCGTTCTTCAATGAATCGGTGAACGCGCAGGGCGACTCCATGGTGCGCGGGCTTGGACCGTTCGCCGAGCTCGAGGAACGCGGCAACGGCTACGTGCGCGCCAGCGTACGCCCCTTCTATACTTATGTCCGCGACCCCAGCGCCTACGAGGAAGACCATCTGTTCTTCTACCCGCTCGCCCGCTACCGCGAACGCGAGAGGCCGGGTTGGGAAGGGCGCCACGAAACCCGTGTGCACGCGCTGCCATTCGTGTGGTGGAACGACGTCAGCTTTTCGCCCGGGCACCGCGAACTGGACTACTTCTTCTTCCCGCTCGTGTTCGGCGGCGAAAGCAGCATCGAAGGCTCGCACTTTGCGGTCGCACCGTTCGGCGGCAACCTGAAGGGCGTCTTCGGCAACGACGAAGTGCGCTTCGTGATGTTCCCCCTGTACGTCGAATTGCGCCGGCAAGGTCGCGTCACCTACTACCTGCCGTTCCCGATCGTGAAATGGGGCTACGGGCCCGGCTATCGCACCTATGGCGTGCTGCCGCTGTTTTCACGGACTGAGGTCTGGAAGGAAGTACCCGATGAAGTCACCGGCGGCACCAAGAAACTTCCGGTGGCTGACCGCTGGACCGTGTTGTGGCCGCTGTTCCGTTACGACCGTGACGCGCTCGACAAAAAGTACCCTCGCGAAGCGCTGATGGTTTACCCGCTTTTCGGCTACTCACACACGGCCGTCACGACGAACCTGAGCTTCGCCTTCGTCCTGAATTACCCGATGTTCAGCTACACGCGCGCGGAGCTGTCGGACACGACGATCATCGACGCCTTCTGGCCGATCTTCCGCTACGCCAAGGGGGACAACTTTACCCAGTACCGTGTCTGGCCGCTGTGGGATTACTCGCAGCGCAAAACGCCAATCGGGACGAACACGGCGATCAATGTGCTGTGGCCGTTCTTCTGGTACTTCGAGGACGAACTGCCTGAGTACACCGAGACGCGCTATCAGGTGTTCCCGCTGTTCTTCGCAAACTTCCGCCAGTACCTGCCCGAGCCCGACGGGACCATCCGCACCAAGCATCTCGTGCGCGTCTGGCCGCTGATGAAGTACCAGAAAGACCCGGACGGCACGGTCAGCTTCGACATGCTGAGTATCTTCCCGTTCAACGATGAGAAGTTCGACCACACCTACGGCCCGTTCTTCAAGTTCTTCAGCGTGAAGGCCGGCCCCGACGAAACCAAGGTGCAGGCGCTGTTCCGCATGTTCAGCTATGAGGAAGACCCCTACCACGTGGACCTGAGCATGGCGCCGCTGTTCGACTGGCACGTCGTGAAGCAGGCCCGCGACCGCCTGCCGAACGCCTACGGCCCGCAGCCCGGCGACATCGAAGACTTGAATATCCTGTACGGACTGCTCGGCTATCATCACGGCCCCGACGACCGCTACACGAAACTGTTCTGGGGACTGAAGATCCGGAAGTAGCTTAGAGGTCAGAGGCCGGAGACAAGGGGCCAGGGAACTGCGATGTTCAACGCCGATGCAACCAATCTTCAGAAGACGCTCGAAAACCAGCGAGCCGCATGCACGTACCCTGACCTCCGACCTCTAACCTCCGGCCTCTTCAAATGAACTGGAAGGACAACGCCGTCATCAACGCAGTGAAGGGCGCGGGCTATACGCTCGTGCTGCTGCTGGAAGCGTTGGGGCACGTCACCCAGTTCTGGCGCCGCCGCCGCGCGATCTTCACACAGATGCACGTTATCGGGACGCAGTCGCTGCCCATCACCTGCTTCTTCATGCTGCTGATCGGCATGGTCTTCGCGCTCCAGACCGGCATCGAATTCGCCCGCTTCGGCCAGACCAACCTGGTCGGGCTGGTGATCGTCAGCGCCATGGTGCGCGAGCTGGGGCCGTGGATGACGGCCTTCGTGTTGATCGCCCGCGTGGGATCGTCCATGGCCGCGGAGATCGGCAGCATGAAGGTAGCCGAGGAAATCGACGCCCTTGAGGTCATGTCAATCAACCCGTCCAGCTTCGTCGTCATGCCCCGCGTGGTCGGCTACGCGCTGATGGGGCCGGCGCTTACCGTGGTCGGCACGCTGGTCGGCATCGCGGGTGGCGGCATTGTTGCGAACCTCCAGCTCGGCGTAGCGTGGGCTGACTATTTGCGATTCGCCGAGCGAGGGGCCGAGCCGCTGGACATCTACTGGGGCCTGCTGAAGTCGCTGGTGTTCAGCGTCAGTGCCGCGGCGGTGGCGTGCAGCAACGGCATGCGCACGAGCGGCGGGGCCGTCGGCGTGGGGCGCGCCAGCCGCAACACGGTTGTCATCGCCCTGACACTGGTCGTGTTTTTCAACTACCTGCTCACCAGCTTCTATAGGATGGTGAAGTTGTTCGTGGCAGGAGTTCTATGAGCGCTGGATCCTACGAGATCGCGGTTTCCTTTACGGACGTGAGCAAAAAGCTCAGCGGACGCCAGATTCTCGACCACCTGAACTTCGAGGTGTGCAAGGGCGAAACGTTCGTGATCATCGGCTACTCGGGCACCGGCAAGTCAGTCACCCTGCGCCACATGGTCGGCCTGATGCGCCCGGACGAAGGCTCGATCCGCATTGAGGGCGACGAGATCACCACGATGTCGCGGCACGAGCTCGAAATCATGCGGCGCCGCTTCGGCGTGCTGTTCCAGAGCGGAGCCCTGATCGCCTGGCTGACGCTGTTCGAAAACGTCGAGCTGCCGCTGCTAGAGCACACCAAGATGAGCAAGAAGAAACGCGCCGAGATCGTGCAGCAGAAGCTTGAGATCGTGAACCTCTGGCAGGACCGCGACAAGTATCCCGCCGAGATTTCCGGCGGCATGAAAAAGCGCGCCGGGCTGGCACGCGCCATCGCTCTCGACCCGGACCTGGTGCTTTACGATGAGCCCAGCTCCGGACTGGACCCGGTTATCGCCAACGAGATTGACAAGCTGATCAACCGGCTTCGGGACGAACACGGCATGACGCAGATCGTCGTCACCCACGACATGGACAGCGCCTACACGATCGCCAACCGCATCGCCATGTTCCACAAGGGCTCGATGCTCCAGATCGGCACACCGGACGAAATCCAGACCAGCAGCATCCCCGAGGTACAGCACTTCATCACGGGCGGCAAGGAAGGCCAGGTCAGCCGCCGCAGCAACACCGCCATCATCCGCGGCATGGCGCCCGGCATGCTCAGCCAGCGCAGCGCCGAGGCCATGGATGCCAAGGAAGCCGAAGAGGCCGAAGCCGCCGTCGCAACCGAAGAACCGCAGGAAGGCTATGTCCTTCTAAGTGAAGAAGAGGCCGCCAAATCCGAATCGCCCGAACCCGAACCCCGGAGCCTTGAACCGGAGGAGTCCCATGAAAATCCGTGACCTGATTGTCGGCTTTCTGTTCTTTGGCGCGATTGCCGTGATCTTCTTCTTCGCGTTCCGGCTGGGAGGCACGGGTGAACTGACCCTGGGCGAATCCCAGCGTGAATACACGATCATCTTCCCCAACGTCGCAGGCCTGCAGGAAAACTCGCCGGTCTGGATCAGCGGCGTACCCAAGGGAAAAGTGAGGACGATGTCGGTCGACCCGCGCAGCGGAAACGTTGAGGTGCGAATTTCCCTCGAGCGCCGCATCGAGTTGCGCAAAGACTGCAGCGCCGAGATCATCCCCAGCAGCGCGTTCGGGGGCAAAGCCATCGCACTCGAAATCGGCCAGTCCGCTGAACCGCTGGACCCTGACGTGAAAATCAAGGGCACGCTGGTGGAAGACTTGTTCACGGCGGCCGGGCGCGGCATTGGCAAGATCAATGAAGGCATCGACATCGCCGTGGACACGATCAAGGACGTGAACCGAACGGTGAAGGACATCCGCGCCGGGCGCGGCGCGGTCGGCACCATCCTGTTCGACGAAAAGGTCGCGGGCGACGTGGCCGCGACCGTCGAAAACGTCCGCGTCATGAGTGAAGACGCCAAGGGCGTGACATCGAACGTCCGGGACATCACGGAGAAGATCAACTCCGGTGAGGGCGCGGCCAGCCTGCTGCTCGAGGACGCCGACACCGCCATCCGCATCAAGAACATCGTGCGCAACGTCGAGGATGCGACCGACAACACCGTTGGCGCAACGCGCAGCATCAAGTCGATCGTCGAAAAGGTCGACAGCGGCAAGGGTTTCTTCGGTGTGCTGCTGAACGACGAGGAAACCGGTGAAAACATCAAGAGCGCCGTGGCCAAAACACCCGAGCTGATGGACAGCGTGAAGAAGGTAACCGACGAGCTTGGCGTCACGGTCGAGCGCGTCAACGCCGGCGAGGGCACGGTCGGCAAGCTGTTCACCGACGACACCCTCTTCAATGACACGCTGAACGCCGTGAACACGCTGCGGTCCGGTTTTGAAGACATCCGCGAACAGGCGCCGATCACCACATTCGCCAGCCTGCTGTTCCAGGTCTTCCAGTAGGGGTCCGCGGGCCAAATACTCACTCGCACCGCGCTTGCGCTATCGGCCTGTTTAGCTTGCAATGGCATCCATGTTGTTGCAGTCGTTCCATGAGTTTTCCAGCAACGCGATGACGCCCGTGGCGGCGATTGCCCTGCATGCGGCGATTGGGTTGTTCATCGTTGCGGCCATCACGGCGCTGGCGGCACTGTTGCAACCTACCCGGGTCCACATGCGCTGGGCGGACTGGGCGGGGGCACTGGCGACCGGATCGTTGATCGCCTACTTCGCCGCACGCTTCATCCATGATGGCACCGAACCGCTGCAGAACATGTTCGACGTGGTCGGGCTGAGCGCGCTGTTCCTGGCGGTCGTCTATTTCGTCGCCACGCGCGTCAAGAAACTCGGTTCGGTCGGCGCGTTCGCCTACCCGGCGATTGTGGTGATCTTCCTGGTGGATCTGCTGCTCGCCCGCACGGTCACCGACCCCGGTACCGAAAAAGTCACCAGCCCGCTGCTGATCGCCCACATCATCCTGGTGATCCTGGCTTACGGCGTGTTCTTCATGGCGACGGTCGCAGCGGTCATGTTCCTGCTGCAGGAACGCACCATCAAGACGCACAAGGACCCGGCCTACATGCGCAGTTTTCCACCGCTGGAATCCCTGCGGCGCCTGGTGGACACTTGCCTGATGATCGGGCTGCCGCTGTTGACGCTCGGTTTCGCCTTCGGCTTCGCACGCTTTACCAGTGAGGACTGGGCACACATCTACCGCAACCCCGAGGCCTTGAGCAGCATCGTGCTGTGGCTGGTGCTGCTGGCGGTCGTGGTCGGGCGGCGCGCAGGCTGGTTGCACGGGCGCCGGCACTTCTACATGGTGCTGGTGGGCTTTGCGCTGGTGCTGGTGACCTATATCGGGCTCGGCGTCGTGCAGGCGAAAGGGCGCCCGACTATGCAGAACACGGAAGGGAAAACGGGCTGATGCAGCGGTTTGTCGTGTTAGGCATCAACCACAAGTTCGCGCCTCTCGAAGTGCGCGAGCGGCTGGCCTATCCCGACCGTCGCATCCCGGCCGCGCTGAAGACCATTCGCGAGCGCAGCGACTGCGACGAAGCCGTGCTGCTTTCCACCTGCAACCGCGTCGAAGTGTATGCGTTCACCGAAGGCGACGACGCGCAGCAGCGATTGCTTGAGGGGCTGGCCGCCGACCACGGGATCACGCCGGACTACCTGGAACAGTTCTGCTATTTCCACCGCGGCAAGGAAGCCATCGAGCATCTGATTCGGGTGGCGGGTGGGCTCGACAGCCTTGTTCTCGGCGAAACCCAGATCCTCAGCCAGGTCAAGAAGGCCTACCTCCTGGCGCAATCCGAAAACGCGACCGGCAAGGCGCTCAACGGGCTGTTCCACCGCGCCTTCCAGTCCGCCAAGCGGCTTCATTCGGAAACCGGCATCGGCGACGGACAGCTCAGCGTCAGCAGCATCGCCGTGCGATTCGTGAACCGCGTGTTCGAGGACCTTGGCGACAAGACCGCCCTGCTGATCGGCGCCGGCGAAGTTGGCGAGTTGACCCTTACCTACCTGCGCGAATCCGGCATCGGGCGCGTGATTGTCGTGTCACGCAATCTCGAGCGCGCCAAGGACGTCGCCGGCCGATTCCAGGGCGACGCCGTTCCCTTCGAGCTGATGCACGACTACCTGCCCGCGGCGGACGTCGTGATTTCACAGACCGCCGCCGAAAGCCGTATCCTAGAGCGCAAGCACTTCAAGAGTTCCCAGAAGAAACGCGGCTACGCCAGCGTGTTCGTGCTGGACCTGGCCGTGCCGCGCGACGTGGCGGATGACGCCAGCGAACTGGAGGGCGTTTACCTGTACAACGTCGATGATCTCGAAAAAGTGGTCGCCGAGCACGCCATGGAGCGCAGCCGCGAACTCGACCACTGCAAGGAAATCGTCAACGACGAAGTAGAGCACTTCCTGAAGGGATTCCAGAGCTACGCCGCAGGGCCGTTGATCAGCGAGCTGCGCAGCAAGGCGGGCCATATCAAGCAGGCCGAGCTCGACCGCCTGATGTCGAAGCTGAACGACCTGTCACCCGAGGCACGCAAGGAAATCGCCGGCTTCAGTGAGCGCCTGGTGAACAAGCTGCTCCACCCGCAGATCCAGGGCATCAAGGAGCAGGCCGCCAGCGGTAACAGCGACTCGCTGCGCTTGCTGGCGGACGCGCTGGGCGTGGAAAAGACGGTCAATCTGCCGCCGGCGAAAGATCAGCCCGAGCCGCAGCCCGCGCTCGACAAAGACCCCGTGAACAAGGAACCGTCGTGAGCGCATCGACGTCGCGGCTCGAGTTCCTCGGCCAGCTCGCGGGCGGGCTCGCCCACGAGATCAAGAACCCGCTCAGTACCATCAAGCTGACCCTGCAGTTGCTCGAGGAAGACTTCGAAAAGGAAGACTCCCCCACCGCGCTGCGCGCCCGCCGCAAGCTGGAGGTGCTGCTGCGCGAGGTCGAACACCTGGACGACATCGTGCAGGAGTTCCTGGCGTTCGCGCGTGGCCACGACATCAAAATGACGCGGACCAACCTGCGCGAAATGATCGTCGAGTTGTTTGAGTTTCTCGCCGACGATGCCAAGGCCCGCAACATCCGCCTGCACTTCGACTACGAAGGCAAGCTCGACAACCTGCTGCTCGACCCGACCCTGATGCGCCAGGCGCTGATGAACCTGCTGCGCAACGCGTTCGACGCGCTGGACGGCAAGAAGGGCGGCGAGGTCATCGTGCGAGCGCGTGTGAAGGGCGACCTGCTCGGGCTGGAGGTTATCGACACGGGCTCCGGCATTGCGCCATCCAACATTGATCGTATGTTTCGCCCGTACTTCACGACGAAGAAACAGGGCACCGGGATGGGCCTGCCGATGGTGCGCCGGATTGTGGAGGAACACGGCGGGCAGATCACCTTCGAGTCCGAGGAAGGCAAGGGAACGCGGTTCCTGATCCTGCTGCCCGTGGACCCTGAAAAACGCGGTAGCTTGAAATCCATGGTGCCGACGGAACACAGCGGGAGTGAGCCTCAATGAAAGTCCTCGTCGTCGGCAGCGGCGCGCGCGAACACGCCCTGGCCTGGAAACTCAGCCAGTCGCCACACGTCACCAAAATCTACGCGGCCCCCGGCAGCGACGGCATCGCCGCCGTGGCCGAGCCCGTGGCCATCAAGCCCGACGCACTGAACGACCTGGTATCCTTTGCCAAGGAACAGAAGATCGACCTGACCGTGGTCGGCCCGGAAGATCCGCTGGTGAACGGCATCGTCGACCTGTTCCAGCGCAAGAACCTGCGCATCTTCGGCCCGACCGCCAAGGCCGCGCGCCTGGAAGGCAGCAAGGCCTACGCGAAAGACGTGATGTCGCGCCACGGCATCCAGACCGGCGGCCACAAGGTGTACGACAAGGCCGAGCCGGCTCGCGAATACCTGAACAACTGCGACTACCCGGTGGTGATCAAGGCCGACGGGCTTGCGGCAGGCAAAGGCGTGATGATCTGCAAGACGCAGGAAGAAGCCGAGGCCGCCATCGCCGAAAGCATGGTCGAGAAACGCTTCGGCGAGGCCGGTCGGCGCGTTCTGATTGAAGATTTCCTGCAAGGTGAGGAAGTCAGCGTGCATGCGATTTCCGACGGGCACAACATCCTGCCGCTGTGCCTGGCGCAGGATCACAAACCCGTCGGCGAAGGAGACACCGGCGAGAACACCGGCGGCATGGGCACCTACAGTCCGCTGCCGCAGATCACCGACGAACAGATCGCCGTGCTGGAGCGTGACGTCGTGGTACAGACCATCCATGCCATGAACCGCGAAGGCGAACCGTACAAGGGCACGCTGTTCACCGGCTGCATGATGACCAAGCAGGGCCCGAAGGTGCTGGAATACAACGTGCGCTTCGGCGACCCCGAAACACAGAGCATCATGATGCGCATGAAGGGCGACCTGTTCGAAGTATTGAGCGCGACGATCGACGGCAAGCTCGACACCGTCGAAGTGGACTGGGACCCACGCAGCGTGGTCACGGTCGTACTCGCCAGCGGCGGCTACCCGCGCACGTACGAGAAAGGTTACAAGATCAAGGGGCTCGACGCCGACTTCGGCCCCGATGTGCAGGTCTTCCACGCCGGCACCAAGAAGGTTGACGGCGACTGGTACACCAACGGCGGGCGCGTCATGAGCGTGGTGGCGCTCGGCAGCGACCTGAAGGACGCCCGCGAAAAGGCCTACGCGGCGGTGGACAAAATCCACTTCGACAAGATGATCTACCGCAAAGACATCGGCTTCCGCGGGCTCAGAGGCTAAAGATCAGAGGCCAGGGCAGTTGCGGTTCCATGACCTCAAACCTCCGGCCTCTCTGGAGAACACATGGCAGGCACAGCAACCACGAACGTTCCCGACATTGGCGAAGGCCCGCTGGTCAACGTCGCCGAGTTCATTATCGACGGTGGCGCGCTGGATGACGCGACCGCGCTGCGCCTCCTGACCCTGCCCGACGACCGCGTCTACGACCTGATGTACGCCGCCAACCTGGTCAAGCGCCACTTCCAAGGCGACAAGCTGCACCGTTGCAGCATCGTCAATGCAAAGTCGGGCGCCTGCGGCGAGGACTGCAAGTTTTGCGGCCAGAGCGCCAGCTACCAGAAGCAGACCGGCGTCGACACCTACCCGGTGATGAACGCGGACAGCATCCTCAAAGCCGCCGACATGGCCACCGAGTACGGCAGCACCAACTTCGGCATCGTCACCGCCATCAAGGGCGTGCAGGAAGGCCCGATGCTGGACGCGATCTGCGAGGCCGTGCGGAAGATCCGCGCCAAAGGCCAGATCGCGCCCGACGCCAGTCTCGGCGTGGTCAGCAAGACGGTACTGGAGAAGCTGAAAGAAGCGGGCCTGCAGGTGTATCACCACAACCTGGAATGCTCGCGCAGCTACTACCCGAACATCTGCACGACGCGCGACTGGAACGAAAACTACGAGACCATCCAGCGCGCCAGGCAGACCGGGCTGGAAGTCTGCTGCGGCGGCATCCTCGGCATGGGCGAAAGCGTCGAGCAGCGCGTCGAGTTGATGCAGCAGGTGGCCAGCCTGCAGCCCGAACACATCCCGCTCAACTTCCTGGTGCCGGTGAAGGGTACGCCTCTGGAAGAAGTCGAGCCGTTGCGCCCGATGGACTGTCTGAAGGCGATCGCCGTCTTCCGCCTGACCAACCCGCATTCAGACCTGTTCGTCGCGGGCGGGCGCATCCAGCACCTCCGCCAGTTGCAGCCGTTCATCTTCATGGCCGGCGCCAACGGCATGATGGTCGGCAACTACCTGACAACGGCCGGGCGCACCAAGGAAGACGACCTTGAACTGGTGAACGACCTCGGTTTGGAATCGATCACGTAGCTCCAAAACGCTTCCCAAACTGTAATTGGTCCCGCGTAGCCGATCCGTTACCCTTGTTGCAGCAATCACACAGGGGGGCGCGGATGCGTTGGCACTACACTCGACACCGGAAAATGTCTCCGCTGGCGATGGCGATCGTCGGCTTCATCGTCGGCGCGCTGCTGCTGACGGGCGGGATCTTCATGGGCACCCGTGGCAGCCACCTCGACAGCATGGCCGCAAGCGGGCAGCGGGTGCAGGGGAAAGTGATCGGCGAACGCGAGGAAAAACACACTAGCCGCCGCCGCGGGCGCACGCGCACCAGCTACGATTACTACATCACCGTGCAGTTCCAGCACCCCGACGGGCGCAATATCACCGAAGAGCATGAAGTCGCCAGCAGCGTGCACTCTCGCTACGCCCAAGCCAGCGCCATGAACCCCGTCAGCACCACCGTCGTTGTAGACCCGGCCAGCCCTGACGAATGGATGGTTGAGGAACAGCTGCAAAACCAGCGAAGCTCGGCCAACGTGATGATGTGGATTCTGCCGCTGATCGGTCTGCTGTTTTTCGGCATGGGCGCATTCGGCACCGTGCAACACATCCGAAAGAAGAACGCGCCGCCGCAGATGGCGGACGCCTACCCGCCCTATCCTCAACAGGGCGGCCCAGTGCCGTACGGTCAGCCGCAGCAATATCCGCAACAACCGGGGCAGCCGCAGCGCTATCCGCAGCAGCCGGGACAGCAGCCCCTGGGCGGCAACGATAACGTGATCTACGACGCCAACCGCGATACATGACCGAACTGGAGCCATGGAACCGGCCTGAGAAACGCGGCAACCGTCGCGAAGCGGAACCGTGGAACAAGCTCGCACGGGAACATCCCAGGTCGAACGAGCCGGCGCCTGACAAGCCCGCGGAACTCAAACCCGGCGAGACCGAGCCGCGCGAAGTACCGCCGCTCGCGGTGCAGAAGCAACTGCGCAAGCTTGGGATCGATCCCGCCCAGTTCTTTGCACAAGCGAAGGCTTCAATTCCGCCTGAGGAACTTGGACCAAGCGGCTCGCCATATGCGTACGACTCACCCGCAGGGCAGGCCGCCAAAGAGTTCGTGGACTGCCGGCAGAGACGCGCGTTGCGCAATGTGCGGCTCGCCCTCGCCCTGTTCGCCGCCGTGTTCACTGTGGGCTTCTTCGGGTTCGGGATCGACAAGCTGCTGGACGGTGTTGCCGCAAACGGCGAGTTGTCCGGGTTGTCCGCCTCGGGGCGTCAGGTAGACGGCGAAGTCGTGGGTAGCTCCGGCAAAGCCCGGCTTGATGCACGCTACCTCGCCGAATCAGGCAAGCCGGTTCTCGTGTCGGTTTCCGTCCGGCCGTCCACGCACGAGAGGTTCGAAAGCGCTTCCAGCGAAGCACCCATGTTCGTGCGCCTGATCGTTGATCCGGCGGCGCCGTCTTCAGCTATGGTGTTTGACGACTTTTCCTACGAGCACGGCCGGATGGTCGACAATCTCATCGTCGGCTGTCTTGCCGGCTTCGGACCGCTCAGCCTGTGTGTTCTGGTGTGCGCAATCTTCTTGCTCGTGCGGCGCAAAAGACGACAAACACAAACACTGAAGGCGACTACGGTCGAAGCAAAGGAAGCGGAATCGGAAGTCAGCGAATCGCGTGCGCGGCTCGCAAAATATCGCTAGCCCAGCACCCAGCGGAAGCCTTGGGGTGTGTCTTCGAGCTGTACGCCGCGCCTTTTCAAATCGTCACGGATGGCGTCGGCCGTGGCGAAGTCCTTCACCTTTCGGGCATTCTGCCGGATCGCTGCAAACAACTCGATCGTTTCAGCATCCATCTGCTCGATCGGCGCCAGGTCCTCGAACATCGGCAGTTGACCGGCCTCGATCATCTCCCACAACTGCTCGCGGTCCGGCGCTTCGGCCCAGTGCTTCAAGTGCTTGGCTTTGGCTTGCAGAGTTCCGGAGTCCAGCCACGTAGCAACCTGTTCCCGCGTAATCAGCCCGCTGCGGGCGCTGCGGTCGAGCACGTCCAGCACCCCGTCGAAGCTCTCCATCAGGCGTAACGCTTCGCGCGCTTCCGCCAGGCCGAGTTCCATCGTGTTCAATTCGTTCACGGCGCCGAAGACAACTGCGAGCGCATTGGGAATGTTCAGGTTGTCGTTCAGCGCGGCATCGAAATCTTCGTCGGCCTTGCTGACCAGTTCCAGCACCTTATCGCTCGCGGTTTCGTCGGCGTCCGGGTTCGTGTCGTCCCCCACCGCCTCGCGCAGCTTGTCGTATCGTATTTGCAGGCGCTCGACGCTTGCGCGGGCCTGCTTCAGCAGATCGACGCCGAAATTCATGGGCTGCGTGTACTGGTTGCTGATCAAGGCGTAGCGCAACACGTTGGCCGGCACCTTGCCGTCCTTGAAGCCGGCGCCCTCCAGCTCAACGGCCAGTTCATCGCGTTCGTTGCCGCGCGGGTCAAGCAGGTCTCGCACGGTATAGAACGTGCCGTCGCGCTTGCTCATCTTCTTGTTGTTGACCAGCAGGAAGCGCCCGTGCAGCCAGTAGCGCGCAAAGCTGTGCCGTGGCGCGCCTTCATCGGGAGCGCCGTGCGGGCCGGGCACCTTGGTCGAGTACGCACCGTAGCTCTGGGCGATTTCGCATTCGTGGTGCGGGAAGATGTTGTCCTCACCACCGGTGTGGATGTCGATCACGCTGCCGAGGTGCGCGCGCGACATGGCCGAGCATTCGACGTGCCAGCCGGGAAAGCCTGGCTTAATGCGCTCATCCACGCCGTCGGGCAGCAATTGCCGGTAGCGTTCGTAGTCGGCCGCGTCCCAGCCTTTGTCGCTGTGCGGGTCCCACTGCATCAGGTGCTTCGGGTCCACCTTCCACAGGTAGAAATCGCGCGGGTCGCGTTTGTGTTCGCCGACGGCCACACGGGCCCCGGCCTCCAGGTCGTCGATCACCTTGCCGCTGAGCTTGCCGTACTCGGGAAACTTCTGGATGTCGAAGTAGACCTGCCCGCTGTCGTCGACGTATGCGTGGTCGTTTTCGATCAGCTTCTGGATCAGCTCCAGCATTTCCGGTACGTGTCCTGCGGCGCGCGGGTGCAACTCGGGTTCGCCTGCTTCTCCCCCGCTGTAGTTCTTCATGCGCAGGTGGCGGGCGTCTTCAACAAACGCGTGTTCATAAAAGCGCGCAAGCTTGTAAGGGTCCCAGCCCATTTCACGCGCGGCCTTCTGCAGCTTGTCTTCACCCTGGGCGTCGGCGACGTCGTCCTCGGTCAGGTGGCCCACGTCGGTGATGTTCATGACGTGGCGGACTTCGTAGCCGTTGCGCTCCAGCACGCGGCGCAGGACGTCGGACATCAGGAAACTGCGGAAGTTGCCGATGTGCGCGTAGGAGTAAACAGTCGGCCCGCACGAATACATCGTCACCCTCCGCCCCTCGGGGTCCAGCGGCTGGAACGTCTCGACTGACCGTGTGTAGGTGTTCTTGAGCTTGAGGACGGACATCGGGGCCTTATTGCGCGGGCTTGATCAGGACGACGGCCTGGGTTGCGATTGCTTCCTGCCGGCCGACCGCGTCCATGCCTTCATTGGTCTTGGCCTTGACGTTAACCCGGCGCGTCTCGATCTCAAGCAGCGACGCAATGCGGGATTCCATCTGGCTCTTGTACGGTTTCAGTTTGGGCGCCTGGGCGATGATGTTGCAGTCGATGTTCTCGACTTCCCAGCCGCGACGCTTCACGTGCTTGAACGCTTCCTTCAGCAGCACACCGCTGTCGGCGTCTTTCCACTTGGGGTCGTTGTCCGGGAAGTACTCGCCGATGTCGCCCAGACCGGCGGCGCCCAGCAGCGCATCCGTGATCGCGTGCAACAGCGCGTCGCCGTCACTGTGGCCCTCGCTGCCCTTGTCGTGCGGGATCTCCACGCCACCGAGCACCAGTTTGCGCCCGGCAACCATCCTGTGAATGTCGTATCCGATACCAACCCGCATGCTGCCTCCGGCCTGTTAACGCCTCGATCATGCCGCATGATTCATCGAAAGGGAAGCCGTTGGCGGCGCGGCTCGAACCTGCTTAGATGCGCGCGCATGGGCGAGCATCGCAGACCAGGAGACGGGCCATGACAGACCTGAACAGCTTCGGCGACGGCAGCACCGACTACGAGAAATACATCCACACCCAGGACATCTACAAGTTGCAAAAGACCGCCGACGAGTGGGTGAACGAGGAAGAGCTTCTGTTCCAGAGCGTCCACCAAGGCATGGAAATCTGGCTGAAAGTCGTAATCCAGCACCTGACCCAGGTCTGCGCCTGGATGAACGAAAGCAACTACAGCGAGGCCACCCGCTTCCTGAACCGCAGCGCCGACGTGCTGCAGTGGCTGGGCGAAGGCCTGAAGTTTCCGGAAAGCATCGCGCCCTGGGATTACCACAAGATCCGCATGGGGCTGGGCAAAGGCAGCGGCCAGCAAAGCCCGACCTACCAGAAGCTGCACGAAGTCGCGCCGGACGTCCTGGACGCCTTCGAGGCCACGCTGAAACGCGAGGGCAAGACGCTCGACGACATCCAGCAGGACCCGCACGCCCACGACCAACTGTACGCGCTTACCAAGTCCATGCTGCGCTTCGACCAGCACCTGATGCACTGGAAGTATCGCCACTTCCAACTGGTAAAGCGCATCATCGGCGACGCCGTCATGAGCCTGAAAGGCGTGCCCGCCAGCGCCCTGGAAAAAACCACCCATGAACCGGCCTTCCCCGACCTTTGGGCAGTAATCAACCGGACCACAAATACCTACAATGCGAAACATCGCCCCGAAGGCGGCGGCGCATACCAGTAGGGAAAAGTGTTCGAGCTCAACGGCCACATCAATGCATCCGTCGGCAAGTGCGCCAACCGCATTGCCTGGATTCGCCACGGCGACAGGCTGGTGGTGATGCTGGCCGACGGGGCTGGAAACCACGCGGGCGCGGGGTTCGCGGCCGAGTTCGCCATCCGCAACGCGATGAAGTTCGCAGGGCGGGAAAAGCAGCCGCTGCAGGCAGCCCAGTGGCTGAACATCGTTCAGGAAATCGACGAGCCGCTGTCGATGGAGCCTTCGGGTGAAACCACGCTGGTCGTCGCCGACATCGGACGCGACCGCATCAGTGGCGCCGGCATCGGTGATTCCAAAACATTCATCCTGTCCGACGGCCTGACCGATTTGACGGCCAAACAGCAGCGTGCGCCCCTGCTCGGCAGTGGCGGGGCGGTAGCGCGCGAGTACGAGTCAGGCTGGGGTGACGGCATCGTGCTGATCTGCAACGACGGTCTGCACAAATACGCCGCGCGCGAAAAACTGGTTGCCGGCGCGCAGGGCCTCGACGCAGCGGCGTTGATTGAACTCGCGCGCCTGCCCAACGGCACGCTGTTTGACGATGCGGGCTGCGTACTGGTAAGGCGCGGCAAGACAACAACGCTGCCAGAGGGTACAATCCAGCACATCCAATCTTCGTAGGGGGGCGTCCCATGTCATCCAAGAAAACAGGCCTGGTAGTGGTGCTGCTCGGTTTGGCCGTCATGGTCTTCACGCTGGTCGACCCGACACACATGGGGGCCACGCCGACCGGCAGCGCAACGGGAATGGGCAGCACGGGCGCGCTGGGGCACTGGCCGCCGCTGCGCATCGCCGTCATGAGTGCGGGTGCACTGCTTGGCATTCTCGGCGCGTACTCGCTCTCACGAAAGACTGACAAGAAGAAGAAGTAAGCAACCGGGGAACTCACATGCCGAAGAAGTACGCACTGATCGTACTGTTGGTGGGCGTTGCGGTGATCATCGGCGCGCTGGTGGACGTGTTCGGCATGAGCGCCGGCTTCAATTTGAAAATCGGCGACATCGCCAGTTTCAGCGAATGGCCCACCGAGCGCCTGATCATGCTCGGAGTCGGCGTGCTGCTGGGCGTCTGGGGCGCCTACAGCCTGAGCCTGAAAGGCAAAAGGAAGCGGTAGATCAGCCGAGTTCCTGTTCGATCAACAGCAGAAGCTCGTCAACCGGGGCGTCGTAGTGAAACTTCCTGGACACGCTTTCATTGCGAAGTTCTACCTCGATGCCTATGGAGTCCGTGAGCGGCATCAGCGCAACCAATCGCTCCGGGTATTCACCGGGTTCCGACTCAGGCAGGGTGAAGCACACACTCTCATGTGATGTCCCACATACGTACTTCCAACGCACTGAAGTGGTATCCAGTCGCGCCAGAAAATCACGAAACGGTTTGATCCAGGGCCAGTGCTCAAGATTCTGACCGTACCCCGCCAGCAAGCTGTCCCACGCCTGCGCTCGGCCACCCTCGTCGCGAACGGATTTTGCATCAGTCTTTGCACGTCTCACGAGCCTGCGGATTTCTCCCAGGTCGCCGCGCGCCAGAGACAGAATCGCGCGATAGGTGAAATCAGGCCGAGGCTTCTCGTCGAATTCACGCAGAATCTCGAACACCTCATCCACAGCTTCAACCGGGAAGTGCTCTCCGATCCAGTGGCGAATGTGCGAAATGTTCACGTGTGCCGATTCCATTCCGGGTCGTCGAACTTCTGGAACTCGATCAGGTAGCCGTTCGGGTCCTTCGCGAAGAAGTGGTAGATCTTGTACTCGGCGTTGTGCTGCGGCTGCTGGGTCAGTTCAACGTTCAGGGTCTTCAGGTTCTCGGCCCAGGCGTCCACTTCATCTGTCACGATCGTGAACAGCGCACCCTCAGTCGGCCTTGGTCCAGCGCGCTCGCAGAAGCCCACGTAAGCGTCACCGGCCACGCGGTAGATGCGGCAGCCGCCTTGATCCAGTACCAGCGGCAGTTCCAACACCTGCTCGTAGAAAGCCCATGTTTTCGGGCCGTCCTGTGTGTAGAAGAACGTGATCTGCTGATCGATGGAAGGATGCATGCTCGCCTCCGTCGCCGCCCTTGACCACAGGTTAGCAAGCGACCACCATCGCCGCATGAAGGTTTGGAGTATTCGATGTCAGAAGACGCGTTGCTGAAATGGCGCGAGGAGTTTCCGATCCTCGCGAACAAGACCTACCTGATCAACAACAGCCTGGGCGCGATGCCGCGCAAGGTGCGCGACGGGCTCAGCCACTTCGCCGACATGTGGGAACGGGACGGCGTCGTCGCATGGCACTACCCGGACGGCTCAGGCTGGCTCGACGACTGCGAGAAAACCGCCGACCTGATCGGCAGCCTGATCAACGCGAACCCCGGCACGATGATGCTGCATCTCAACGTGGCCTCACTGACCGCGCAGGTGCTCAGCAGCATCGATTTCAGCGGCCCGCGCAACCGCATCGTCTACGACGACATGCAATTCACCAGCCCCCACTACGTCTGCCAGGCCTGGACGCGCTACGGGGCGGAGCTGGAGATTGTGAAGTCAGACGACGGCATCGGTGTCGACGTGCAGAAGATCGTGGACGCCATCGACGAACGCACGGCCATCGTGCCGATCAGCCACGTCTACTTCCGCAGCGCCTACCTGCAGGACGTCAAACCGATCATCGAAAAGGCCCACAAAGTCGGCGCCAAGGTGCTGCTGGACGTCTACCAGAGCATCGGCTGCGTACCGATTGACGTGCAGGATTTGAACGTGGACTACCTGGTCGGTGGCAGCGTGAAGTGGGTCTGCGGCGGGCCGAACGTCTGCTACCTGTACATCCGCCCCGACCTGATGAAGGACTACAACCCGGCGCTGACCGGCTGGATCAGCCACGCGCGCCCCTTCCGGTTCGAGATGGAGTTCGCCCCGCACGAAACCGCCTGGCGCGCGGCCACCGGCACACCGCCCGTGGTGGCGCTGTACAGCGCACGCCCAGGGTACGAGATCATCAAGCAGGTCGGCGTCGAGAACATCCGCACCAAAAGCATGCGCATGACCGCGCATCTGTTCGAGAAAGCCAGCGAGGCCGGGTTCAAGGTGAACTCCCCCACCGACCCGGAACGCCGCGGCGGCACGGTCTGCATCGACTTCGATGGCGCGAGCAAGGCCGAGAACAAGCTGATCGAGCGCGGCTTCATCATCGACTATCGCCCGGGTGGCGGGATCCGCGTCAGCCCCCACTTCTACAACACGATTGAAGAAGTGGACGCCATCGTTGAAGAGATGAAGAAGATTCGGGACGGCGCTTAGCTTCGTGCCCATTTTCGATTAAACTGCGGACATGACCGGCCAGGCCGACGACGTGCAGTTCCGACGCAGGCTGCCCAGGCGCTTCCTTGAGCGGCTGGAGCGTCTCGAAATGCTGTATCGCCTGAAGGACGACCCGATCATGCGTTCCGGGTTCGGTGGCGGCCCCGAGCGCTGGCGCCGCGAGCGCGAACCGATACTCGATGCGGTCAACGGCGACGGTGCGATCCTCGACGTCGGGTGCGCCAACGGCTACCTGCTCGAATCGCTGGTCGAGTGGGCGAATGAGCGCGGCTACCAACTCACCCCACACGGGCTCGACGCAGGCACACACCTGGTTGAAGAAGCCCGCCGCCGCCTGCCGATGTTCGCCGACAACATCCATGTCGGGAACGTCTGGTACTGGCAGCCGCCGCGGCGTTACCGCTACGTCTACATGCTCTGGGACTGTGTGCCCGTCTACTTCCTGGGCGCCACGGTAGGCCGATTGCTGCGCGAGTTTGTCGCTCCCGGTGGACGCCTGATCCTGGGCAGCTACGGCAGCCGCTCGCGTTCTCAGGCGCCCTTCGACCTTGCGCCGTTCCTTACTTCCATAGGCCATCCCGCTGCAGGGCGCAGTGCCGGCGGCGAGCCTCGAGTGACCGCATTCTACTGGATCGACCTACCGGCCTGACGCACGGAGAAACCATGCCGTCCACTTTTGCCACTGAGTTGTTCGTCAAGCTGTTCGGCGTGATGCCGCCGAAGCCGGGCGCGAAAAAGAAGCAGAAACAGAGTGCACCGAAAACCGAAGTGCTGGTACCGAACAAACTCGCCGACCCGGGCGGGAAGGTCATCTACCACGTCACGCCGCGCCGCAAGGACGACGGCTGGAACGTGAAGAAAGAGGGAGGCTCCCGGCCCTCTGCGGTATGCGGCACGAAGGATGAGGCAGTCGGTCGTGCACGCGAGATTGCGCAGAACCAGCCGTGGTCGCAGGTGGTGATCCACAACAAGAACGGCAAGATCGCGGCCGAATACAGCTACGGTGCGGCGCCCGACAGCCGCACGGTCAGCGAAGAGGCGCGGCCGGACGACGACTGGGTCCCGGACGAAACCGACCGCGGCTTCGACATGACCGACATACCAACCAGTTCAGGGAAGCGACCTACAGCGAAGATTGACAAAGACGCACCTTCACCGGGTCGAAAAACCACGCGCCGCGTCGTGTACCACGTGACTCCTCGCGCCGAAGACGGCAAGTGGCGCGTGAAACGCCAGGGCGGAAGCAAACCGACACGCGTTCTGAACAAGAAGGATGACGCCGTCGCGGCCGCAAAGGAACTGGCCAGGAACCGGCAGAAGGGCCAGGTGATCATTCACCGCCAGGACGGAACGATCGCCGAAGAATTCAAGTACGACAGGTAGGGGCAATGCTTGCATTGCCCGGCGGGCGAGGCAAGCCTCGCCCCTACCAACCGCCGCCGCCTGGGGTGCGAATGTCGATGGCGTCGCCCGGTTGCAGCTCGCCGCTGTCTTTCGCTTCCAGTGTTTCGGTTTCGCCGTCGGCGTAGCGAACCTGGTTGATGCCCTGCCGCCCGGGTTTACCCTTGCCGCTGCCCTGCGGGGCATGCACGCGGCGTTCGGTGAGCAGGCCGAACTGTGCCGGCACCAGTGTGCGAACACGACGGATCACGCCGTCCCCACCGCGGTGTTTACCCTCGCCGCCGGAACCTTCGCGCAAAGCGTACTCCTCGACACGCAGGGGGTAGGCGTGCTCCAGCGCTTCCACCGGCGTGTTGAGGGTATTGGTCATATGGCTGTGTGTGCCGCTCGCGCCGTTGCGTTCGGGTCCCGCGCCACAGCCGCCGGCGATGGTCTCGTAGTACGTGAAGTGGCCGCCGTCCGGCGTCGGGCCGCCGATGGTCAGATTGTTCATCGTCCCTTGCGACTGCGCCGGAATCCGCCCGGGGGCGGCTTTGGCCAGCGTCTTGAAACACAGGTCCACGATCCGCTGGCTGGTTTCGACATTGCCACCTGCGACCGGCGCGGGGCGTTTTGCGTCCACAACGGTACCCGGTTTCGTGACCACCCGGATGTGCTCGAAACAGCCGTAATTGATCGGCGGGCGCGGATCGCACAGGCACAGCACGCTGTAAAAGGCCGCGCTTTCGGTTACCGCGCGCACCGCGTTTACACCGCCGCGCACCTGCGGATCACTGTCAGAGAAATCGAATGTAAGTCCGTCACGCGACACCGTCAGTTTGAGGCGCACGCAAATGTCGGTCGTACCCGCGCCGTCGTCATCCATCACTTCTTCTGCTGTGTATGTCCCACCCTTCAGCGACTTCAGGTTATCGCGCAGGATGGTCGCACTGTGCATGTAGAGGCTGCCGCAAAGGCGCTTGAACTTCGCGTTCCCGAAGCGGCCTTCAACATCCTGGAGCCGTGCAATGCCGACGTCGCAGGCCGCCAGTTGCGCGTCCAGGTCGCCCATGCGCTCGTCCGGTGTGCGCGTGTTCGCGAGGACCAGGTCCAGAATCTCCTGCACGATCGAACCGACCGGTGGGCCTTCCCCAAGATCCTCCAGTCGCTCGAACATTGTCGGCGGAATAACCAGCCCTTCCGCGATCAGGTCGGTTTGCGGTGACATACTGCCCGGCGCAGCGCCCCCGATGTCGGCGTGGTGTGCACGGTTTGCCGCATAGCCGAGCAGCCGCTCACCCGCGAAGACCGGAGCAACCATCGTGAGGTCAGGCAGGTGCGTGCCGCCCCGATACGGGTCGTTCACGATGGCGAAGTCTCCGGCGCGAAACTCGCCTTCGTAGCGGT